>NZ_JAAGNI010000245.1 GCF_010550605.1 Streptomyces sp. SID9727 | reverse complement strand
CCGCGCGCCTGGGCTCTGCCGCCCCGGCCGGCTGGGGCCCGGTGCCGGAGGGCGGGACGGGGACCGTCAGGCCGGCCGTCGTGGGCGCCATGTCGGCCAGCGCGGTCAGGGCGCGGGCGCAGTCGCGGGCCGTCGGGCGGGCGTCGTCCTTTTTGGCCGTCATCCGGCCGAGCAGAGCGCGGAACTCCTCCGGCGCGTCGAGCGGCAGGGCGGGTGGGCGGTGCAGCCGTGCGATCGCGGCCTCGACGGGGCCGCCGCCGTACTCCAGCCTGCCCGTAAGGCATTCGAGGAGCACCAGGCCGAGGGCGTAGATGTCGGCGGGCCGCCCCACGGGCCCGCCGAGCACCTGCTCGGGGGACAGGTAGGCGGCGGTCCCGACGAGGGTGTCGGCCACCGTCCGGGCCGTGGCGTCCAGGGGCCTGGATATGCCGAAGTCGGCCAGGTGCGGACGGCGCGCGGCATCCAGGAGGATGTTGGACGGCTTGACGTCGCGGTGGACGATGCCGGCCTCGTGTGCGTGGGCCAGCGCCTCGGCGAGGCCGGCTCCGAGTGCCGCGGCGGCGTCGGGGGACAGCGGCCCCTCGGCGATGTGGTTCTTCAGCGTGGTGCCTTCGATCAGCTGCATGACCAGGAAGGCGCGTCCGTCGTGGTGCCCGGCGTCGAAGGCGGTGACCAGGCCGGGGTGGTGCAGCCGGGCCAGGATCTCCGCTTCGGCCCGCCAGCTCTCCTCGGCGTCGAGGCAGGTGTCGGGCCGGAAGACCTTGACGGCCACGGGTCGTCTCATCCTCAGGTCGAAGCCCCGGTAGACGTCCGCCGCACCGCCCGAGCCGAGGGACTCGTCCAGGCGGTACCGGCCGCTGAGCACCTCGGCGTGAAGCCGGGAAGCCGTGGCCTGAGCAGGTTCGCGAAGCCTCATTCCCTCTCCTACTGCGTTGGGGGGCTTACGCCAGTCGGTGATCCGGACCCGACGCTCCTTGAGACGCCGCGTACCCGGAAGAGCCGCGTGCAGCCCTGCCGATCGCGATCCGCCGGCGATCCGGGCCGCGCACAGGGCACGGCTCCCGCGTTTTCCTGCGCCCGGCCGGGCCCGGTAGGAGGCGGGCCCGACCGGGGCGCGAGGCCCCCGCTCCCCCGCTACCGCGGCTTGGCGGTGAGCATCCGGCCGGCGGGCGCCTCCGGGACCGGCGGGACGGCTTCCTGCGGGGCGGCGGGGACGGGGAGGGCCGTGTGGTGCATGATGCGCGGGTTGAGGTCCTTGTGGACGACCCGGGCGACGGCCTGGATGGTGTTGATGCCGTCGTTCATCGTCTTGTTGTCCTGGGTGAGCACGGTCAGGCCGTAGTCGTGGCCGTTGCCCGTGAAGGCGCCGATGCTGTGCACCCGCCAGCCGTGCGTGGCGCGCGGCAGCCAGCCGTTCTTGACCTGGACGGTGGTCCCGGTCACGGCGCCGGCCGGGGTGCCCCAGCGCTGCGAGGAGACGACCTTCTTCATCAGCCCCAGCTCGTAGGAGCGGGCGCTGTCGGTGAGCACGGAGTTCTTCGAGGTGAGCAGGGTCAGCAGCCGCTGCTCGTCCTGGGCGGTGATCTGGGTCAGGCCCCAGTAGCCGCCGGAGCCGGGCACGGTGTGGGTCATCCCGGCCGCCTTGAGGAAGGCGTTGACCTTGCTGACGCCGAGCTGCTTCCACAGGCTGGTGGTCGCGTCGTTGTCGGACTTGGTGATCATCTTGGTGCTGAGGTCGATCTCGCGCTGGGTGAGGTAGCGGTTGTGCTTGGCGTTGTCCCACAGGAGCGTGGCCAGCACGGTCGCCTTCACGACGCTCGCGGAGTCGTACTTGCTCGTCGCGCGCAGCGTGCACGTGGTGTTGGTGGACCGGTCGTAGAGCGCGAGCGCGACGGTGGACTTGCGGCCCTTGAGCGCGGCGGTGATGTCCTTGGTCAGCTGGGCGGCGAGTCCGGCCCGCTTGGAGGTGCAGCTCACCTGCGCGGTCGCGGCGGAGGCGGGCGCGGCGGCGAGCGCGACGGGTGCGAGGACCCCGGCGGCGACGGCGGCGCAGAGCGCGGCGCGGGTGCGCCCGGCGGTACGGGACATGGTCATGGTGCGTTCCCCCTGGAAGGTTCGTGCGGGCGGCCCCCCGGCACGCCCGCATGAGATGACTCGCGGGCGGCCGGAAGGTTGTACGCGTCCCAGGGCCCTGCGGGGGCCTGTTACAGGTCTGTCGACTTGCGGGTGCGCGGGCCTACAGATGCGTCGGCTCGAACATCGTCAGACGGGCCGGGAGTACGACGACCGAGGGTCCCGGCCGTCCGAACGCCTCCGCCAGGTCCGCGGCGAGCGTCTCGGGGCTCGTACGGACGGCCGGGACGCCGAAGGACTCGGCGAGGGCCGTGAAGTCCGGGCGGGCCAGCTCCGTGCCGGTGGTCTCGCCGAAGGCACCGGTCAGGTACTCGCGCAGGATGCCGTAGCCGCCGTCGTCCACGATCAGCCAGGTCACCGGCAGGCCGTACTGCCGGGCGGTGGCCAGTTCCGCGACCGAGTACATCGCGCCGCCGTCGCCGGAGACCGCGAGGACCGGCCGGGTGGGGTCGGCCACCGCCGCGCCGAGCGCCGCCGGGAACGCGTAGCCGAGGCCGCCCGCGCCCTGGGCGGAGTGCATCGTATTGGGGCGGCGGGCGTCGAACGCGGCCCAGGCCCAGTAGCCGAGGATCGTCATGTCCCAGAAGCTGGGCGAGGCGTCGGGCAGGGCGGTCCGGATCGCCGCGAGAAGGCCCTGCTCCAGCTCCCGGCCCTGACCGGCGATCCGGTCCCGGACCCGGGCCAGGACCCCGGCGGCCCGGTCGGCGGCGGCCGGGTCCTCGCGCGGGGCGACCGCGTCGATGAGGTCGGCGAGCGCGTCGCGGGCGTCCGCGTGGATGCCGAGCGCGGGGAGGTTGGCCTCCAGCTTCCCGGCGTCCGCCTCGATCTGGATCACCCGCCCGCGCGGGGCGAACGTGTAGTAGTTCGAGGAGAGTTCGCCGAGTCCGGAGCCGACGACGAGCAGGACGTCGGCGTCCTCCAGGAAGTCGGTGACGTGCCGGTCCTCCACCCACGACTGGAGCGAGAGCGGGTGGCCCCAGGGGAAGGCGCCCTTGCCCCCGTACGTGGTGACGACGGGGGCCGCCAGCTTCTCGGCGAGCGCCCGCAGCTTCCCGGCGGCGTCCGACCGGACGACCCCGCCGCCCGCGACGATCGCCGGGCGCTCCGCGTGCGACAGCAGGTGCGCGGCGACCGCGACGATCTCGGGCCGGGCGTGGAGCTCGCGCGGGGTGGCGTCCGGGGCGAGGACGACGGGCAGCCCGGTCTCCGCGTCCAGCACGTCCTGCGGGATCTCGACCCAGACGGGGCCGTGCGGGGCGGTCAGGGCGGACTCCCAGGCGGCGGCGATCGCGGACGGGATCTGGGAGGCGGCGCGCACGGTGTGGACGGACTTCACGACGTCCCGGAAGGACGCCTGCTGGTCGCGCAGTTCGTGCAGATGGCCGTGGCGCCCGCCGCCCAGACCCCGGACCGGGATCTGGCTGGAGACCGCGAGGACCGGCGCGGAGGCGGCCGCCGCCTCCTGGAGCGCGGCGAGCGAGGTCAGCGCGCCGGGCCCGGTCGACAGGAACAGCGGGGCGACCTCGCCGGTGATCCGCCCGTAGGCGTCGGCCGCGAACCCCGCGTTGTTCTCGACGCGCAGCCCCACGTACTCCAGCGACGAGCGGCGCAGCGCGTCGAACAGCGCCAGCGCGTGCTGTCCGGGCAGCCCGAAGACCGTGGTCGCGCCGAGCCCGCGCAGCGTCTCGACGACGAGGTCGCCGCCGGTCCGCCCGGGCGGGGGGTTCAGCGCGGCCTCGATCTGGGCCGGGGTCAGCTCGGGCCGCTCGTCGTGGTGGTCGTGACTCAACGCTGCCGGGCCTCCGCGATCTGGCGGGTCATGATCGTCGTCAGCTCGTACGCGGTGTGCGAGGCGGCGACGGAGGTGATCTCCGCGTGATCGTACGCGGGGGCGACCTCGACCAGGTCGGCGGAGACCAGGTGGCAGGAGGACAGTCCGCGCACGATCTCCAGGAGCTCGCGGGAGGTGAGGCCGCCGGCCTCGGGGGTGCCGGTGCCGGGGGCGTGCGCCGGGTCCAGCACGTCGATGTCGACGGAGATGTACAGCGGCCGGTCGCCGATGCGCTGGCGCAGCTGGTCGGCGATCTCGTCCACGCCGCGCCGCATCACGTCGGCCGAGGTGACGATCCCGAAGCCCATCTTGGCGTCGTCGGTGAGGTCCTGCTTGCCGTAGAGCGGGCCGCGGGTGCCGACGTGGGAGAGCGCCGAGGTGTCGAGGACGCCCTCCTCGACGGCCCGGCGGAACGGCGTGCCGTGGGTGTAGGCGGCGCCGAAGTAGGTGTCCCAGGTGTCGAGGTGGGCGTCGAAGTGGAGCAGCGCGACCGGGCCGTGCTTCTTGGCGACGGACCGCAGCAGCGGCAGCGCGATGGTGTGGTCGCCGCCGAGCGTCATCAGCCGGGCGCCCGTGGACAGCAGCTCGTCGGCCGCCGCCTCGACGGTCTCCACGGCCTCCTCGATGTGGAACGGGTTGGCCGCGATGTCCCCCGCGTCGGCGACCTGCGCCAGGGCGAACGGCGAGGCGTCCTGCGCCGGGTTGTAGGGGCGCAGCAGGCGCGACGCCTCGCGGATCGCGTTGCCGCCGAAGCGGGCGCCGGGCCGGTAGGAGACACCCGAGTCGAACGGCACCCCGACGACGGCCACGTCCGCCGTGCCGACCTCGTCCAGGCGGGGCAGCCGGGCGAACGTCGCGGGCCCGGCGTACCGGGGGACGCGGGAGGAGTCGACGGGACCGCGCGGCGCGTCGTTGCTGCTCATGGTGGGTGGTGCCCTTTCCATCGGGTGCGGGGGCCGGGGTCTTCCGGCGCGTCTGCCGGAGCGACGCTAGGCGCCCGCGGGGCCGGACTGAAGTGTACGTTTCGTCCACTCACCCACCGGAACGGATGAATCCCCCAGGTCCGCCCCGCGCCCCTGATCCCGGCACCCTGAGGTGTCCCTCTCAGCGCCCCATGGCTTATGTTGCAGTGGCAAAGGGGGATCGCATGGCACGGGATTACGACAGTCAGCTGCTGGAGTCGGTGGGAGTACGCCGCCGGCGGATGCGCGACGCGCTCCTGTTCGGCACCGGCCGTGCGCGGCGGACGGCCGACGAGCGCCTGGGCAAGGTGTTCGCGGGCATCGCGATCACCGCCGTGCTGTGCGCGGGCTGCGTCGGCTGGTCCTTCCTCCAGCACACCCTGGACAAGCAGAAGGCCGAGCAGGAGAAACAGCAGCGGCAGTACCAGCAGTACAACCGCTGACCGGTCGGCCCCCACATTCCTGGACGTCGCGATGATTGGTTCTCGTCAGTGAGTACGGCAACGGCTCCCCGAGCGGAGATGAGCCGGGTGACCCTGGTAGGCGAGCGGCGCCGCGCGGATCTCGTCCTGCCCTCCGACACCCCGGTCGGACAGCTCCTTCCGGACATTCTCCAGCTGCTGGACGACCGGGCCGCGTCCCGTCCGCTGACCAGGCAGCTGCTCACCGCCGACGGCTCGGCGCTGCCGCACGACGCCACCCTGGCTTCTGCGGGCATCGGCGACGGTGCCGTGCTCCGGCTGGTCCGCGTCCACGCGGCCCCGCCGGCCCCGGTGGTCCACGACGTCACGGACCAGGTGGCCGACAGCCTGGACCTCCAGACCTGGCGGTGGCGACCGGCCGCCCGCCGGGCGGGCGCGGGCGCGGCGACCGTGGTCTTCGCGGTGATCGCCGCGCTGCTCGCCCGCCGCGAGTTCCCGCTGGGCGCCCTGGCCGGGGCGCTGGCGGGCGTCACGGTCCTGCTGATGGCGGCCGGTGCGCTGATCGCCCGGCTCGGCCGGGGCAACCGCTCGCTGACGACCGCGCTGCTCCTCGTCTCGGCCGGTCTCGGCGTTCTCACGGCGTGGACGGCCGCCGACGCCCACGACTGGTCCGGTGCGCTGCGGCTGGCGGCCGTGGCCGGGGCGGTCGCGCTCTCGCTGGTGCTGCTCGGGCTGCTGTCGCCGCTGGGCCGCGGCGGGCTGATCGGCGCGCTGGCCACGGCCGTGGTGACGGGGGTCTGGGAGATCGTCGCCGCCGTGGCGGAGGACCGGGCCCGGCTCGGCGCCGTGACGGCCGTGTTCTCCGTGGTCCTGCTCGGCCTGCTCCCCCGGCTCGCCCTGATGGCGTCGGGCCTCACGGGGCTGGACGACCGCCGCTCGGGAGGCGCTTCGGTCAGCCGCCACGACGTGGGCAACGCGCTGGCCGCCACGCACAGGGGCCTGGCCCTGGCGACGCTCGTCACGGCGGTGTCGGCCGCCGCCGGGGGCTGGCTCCTGACCACGGCGGGCCGGCCGACGGTGTGGACGGTGCTGCTGCCGTGCCTGGTGGCGGTGGTGCTGCTCTCCCGGGCGCGGGCGTTCCCGCTGGTGGCGGAGGTGGTGGCGCTGTTCGCCGCCGCCGCGGTCGTGGCGGTGCGGCTGGTGGTGCTGTGGCTGGACCACTCCGGGGGCGCGGGGCCCGTCGCGGTCCTGTGCGTGGCCGCGCTGCTGCCCCTGCTCGCGCTGGTGGCGGAGCCGCCGGAGCACGTACGGGTGCGGTTGCGGCGGACGGCCGATCTCGTCGAGTCCATCGGCGTCGTGGGACTCTTCCCGCTCGCGGTCGGGGTGTTCGGCGTCTACGGGCAGCTGCTGAACAAGTTCTGACGACTCCGAGACCACACACGCGGGCGCTCCCGGCGGGGCAACGAAGCGGCGAGGAAGGGCAGACATGCCGAACGCGGACCACCACTGGCAGGGCGACCTCCTGCGTGACCTGAAGGGGCCGGTCCCGGCCGGAACCAGCGACTCCGGGGCCCCGGCGGCCCCGGAGACCCCGCGCCCCGCGGTTCCGCCCGCGCGGCCGGAACCGGAGACGCGGGCCCCCGCCGCCCGCGCCTGGCCCGGGTCGCCCACGCCTCCGCCCACCCCCGACTCGCTCCCCGTCCTCGACGAGGCGATGGCCGCCGTGGCGCGGCGGCCGGTGCGGGGCGAGCCCGTCGCCGTACGGGCCGCGCGCGCCGTGCGCCGTATCGTCTCCGGGTCCGCCGCCCGGGAGGTCGCCGCGCTCACCGGTACCGCCGAGGTGCTCCAGCAGCCGGTGACGACGGGGCGGCAGATCGCGGTCACGTCCATCCGGGGCGGCGCCGGCAAGACGACGGTGACCGCGCTGCTCGGCACCACGTACGCGCACTACCGGCAGGACCCGGTCCTCCTGGTGGAGGCCGACCCGGCCCTGGGCTCGCTGCCGTTGCGGCTGGGCGCCGACGCGCTGCGGTGGACCACGGCCGACCTGGCGGACATCGCCGCGCCGCAGATGTCGCTGCTCGACGTCACCGGCTACCTCGTCCAGCTCCCGGACAACGCCTGGCTGCTGCCCGGCAGCCAGGGCCGGATCGGGGCCATGGTCGACACCGTCACGTACGAACGGGTGATGGTCGCCCTGCGCCGCTACTTCGGGGTGACCGTGGTGGACTGCGAGACGCTGCCCGCCGAGGTCGCCCGGGTCGCCCTGTCCGCCGCGCAGGCCCGGGTGCTCGCGGCCCCCGCCACGCTCGACGGAGTGACCAGCACGTACGCCGTGCTGCAATGGCTCCGGGCACTCCCCCGGCACGTCATCGAGGGGACCGTCGTCGCGCTCTCCGTGACGACCCCGCGCCTCGGCATCGACGTCGGCGCGGCGGCGGAGCGCCTCGCGACGACCGGCGCCCGCGTGCACGTCCTGCCGTACGACCGGCACCTGGCGGCCGGCGGACCGCTGCGCACCGGACTGCTCTCCCGCCCGGCCCGGCTGGCCGCCACCCGCCTCGCCGCCGAGGTCTTCGAACTGTCCCAGAAGCGCCGGTGAGCCCGGTGCCGAGGGCCTGCCCCGCCCCTCCCGTGCGCCGCGCGACACCGTGCCCGTACCCCTGCGCCCACCCGGCCGAGATCCCCGGACGGAACCGATGAGCACCCGCCTGATCCACCGCCCCGCCCGCACGACGCGCCCGCCGGCCGGTTCCGAACCGCGCACCATCGAGGCGCCGCCCAACCTGCCCGAGGGCAAGTCCGGGAACATCGCGATGTCGCTGCTGCCGGTCGCCGGGGTCATGTCGTCCGTGGTGATGATGACGGTGGTCCGCAACAGCCAGTTCGCCGGGCTGGGCGCGATCATCCTCGTCGTCACGGTCATCGGCTCGGCGGTGCTGCTGCTCTCCCAGCGCGGCAAGGCGCAGCGGACCCGGCGCACCCAGCGCGAGGCGTATCTCGCCTATGTGGAGGACCTGCGCGAGGAGTTGTCGGCGGAGGAGCGGGCCCGGCGCGAGCAGGCGGACGTGCTGAACCCGTCCCCGTACGCCCTCTACGACATCGTGCGCGACCCGGCCCGGCTCTGGGAGCGGCGCAGGGCCGACGACGACTTCCTGCGGATACGGGCCGGCACGGGCGAGATGCCGCTGCGGGACCTCCGGATCGGCGAGCAGGGCTCGTCCGTCCTCACCCCGCCCGACCAGTTCATGCTCAACGAGGCGTCGGCCGTGGTGCAGCGGTTCCGCAACGGCACCGAACTCCCCCTGACCGTCCCGCTGGACCGGGCCGGGAACGTCAGCGTGGTCGGCCCCCGCGAGGACGGCCTGCGGGTCGTGCGCGCCCTGCTCGTCCAGGTGGCGGCCCTGCACGCGCCGGACGACGTGGCGATCGCGGTCGCCGCCTCCGGTGAGCGCATGGCCGACTGGGAATGGGCCAAGTGGCTGCCGCACCTGCTCGACCCCGAGCAGTCCGACGGCCCGGTCGCCGCCCGCCGCATCGCCCCCTCCGCCGAGCGGCTGGCCCGGCTCCTCGGGCCCGAGCTGCGCCGGCGCGCCTCGTACGCGGCGGAGGTGCGCCGGGGCCTGGCCGGGCGGGACGCGCTCGCGATGAACTCCCGGCTGCTCGTGGTGGTCGACGGGCACGGCGAGGACGCCGTGGACCTGCCGCGCCCCGACGACGCGGTCGGGCTGCGCGAGATGGGCGTGACGGTGGTGCACCTGCTCGGCCGGCGGGTCCAGGAACCGGACCACGTCAACGTGCGCCTCACCGTGGACGGCACGGACGTGCTCGTGGAGGACCTGCGTGCGGCGGAGACCGTCGAGTCGCACGGCACGGTGGACGAGGTCGGGGTGGACTTCGCGGAGGGCCTGGCCCGGATGATCGCGCCGCTGCGGCTGTCCGCCGAGTCCCTGGCCGACGCGCCGCTGGCCGGTCCGGTCGAGTTCGCCGCGATGCTGGGCATCCAGGACGTGGCGGCGCTGGACCTGGACCGGCTGTGGGCGCCGCGCGGCGAACGGGCCTTCCTGCGGGTGCCGATCGGGATCAGCGACGGGCACGAGCCGGTGCTCCTGGACCTCAAGGAGTCCTCCGAGCTGGGCATGGGCCCGCACGGGCTGTGCGTGGGCGCGACGGGCTCCGGCAAGTCGGAGCTGCTGCGCACCCTGGTCCTCGGCCTGGCGGCCACGCATCCGCCGGAGGACCTGGCACTCGTCCTGGTCGACTACAAGGGCGGTGCCACCTTCGCCCCGTTCGCGGACCTGCCGCACGTGGCGGGGGTCATCACCAACCTGGAGAACCAGGCGGGTCTGGTCGAGCGCGTCCACTCCTCGCTCGCCGGCGAGGTCAAACGCCGCCAGCAGGCCCTGAAGGACGCGGGCAACGTCGCCGACATCGGGGACTACGCCGCGCTGCGCGCGCGGAAGCGGCCGGACCTGGAGCCGCTGCCGCACCTGTTCGTGGTGATCGACGAGTTCGGCGAACTGCTCACCGCCAAGCCGGACTTCATCGACCTGTTCCTCTCCATCGGCCGGATCGGCCGCTCCATCGGGGTGCACCTGCTGCTGTCCAGCCAGCGCATCGAGAGCGGCAAGCTCAAGGGCCTGGAGACCTACCTCTCGTACCGGCTCGGTCTGCGCACCTTCTCCGCCGACGAGTCGCGGATGGTCCTGGACACCACGGACGCCTTCCACCTCCCGCCGCTGCCCGGCTTCGGCTTCCTCAAGGTGGACACCAGCCACTACACGCGCTTCAAGGCGGGTTACGTCTCCGGCGCGTACCGGGGGCCCGTCCGGACCGCGGACGAGGAGGAGACCGGACCCCTCGCCCTCCCCTACGAGGCGTACAACACCCTCGCCGGGCCGGAGAGCGGCCCGCAGGACCGCGAGCCGTCGGCCCGCCGCCGCGAGACCGGGCCGACCGAACTCGCGGTGATGGTGGACCAGCTGACCGGCGCGGCGCCCGGGGTGCGCAGCATCTGGCTGCCCCCGCTGCCCACGGCGGTCACCCTCGACGCCGTCGCCGGACCGCTGGACGCGGGGCCGCGCGGGATGCGGCTGACCGGGATGCGCCCGGACACGGGCAGGCCGGGCACCCGGCAGCGCGGCCCGCTCCTGGTGCCGCTCGGGCTGCTGGACGACCCGGCCAAGCAGTGGCAGGGGCAGTGGCTCCTGGACCTCACGGTGGCCGGCGGGCACGCGGCGGTCATCGGCGGCCCGCAGTCCGGCAAGACGACGCTGCTGCGCACCCTGGTCCTCTCGCTGGCCCTCACCCACACCCCGCAGGAGGTCGGCGTCTACGGCCTCGACCTGGTCGGCGGCGGCCTCCAGGCCCTCGCCGGGCTGCCGCACGTCGGCGGCGTCGCCGGCCGCGCCGACCGGGAGCGGGCCGCGCGCACGGTCGAGGAGGTGCGCGCGATGCTCACCCTGCGCGAGGACCTGTTCCGCGAGCACGGCATCGACTCGGTCGAGCAGCTGCGCGCCCTGCACGCGGCGGGCCGCCTGCCGCAGCTGGCGTCCGCCGAGATCGTCCTCGTCATCGACGGGTTCGGCGCGCTGCGCGACGACTTCGACGAGCTGGACGACGCGGTCGCGGACATCCTCAAGCGGGGTGGCGGCTACGGCATCCACGTCGTCGCCGGGATGCTCCGGTGGAACGACGTGCGCATCGCGATCCAGTCCAACTTCGGCACCCGTGTGGAGCTGCGGCTCAACGACCCGGGCGAGTCGAGCATCGACCGCAAGCTCGCCGAGACCCTCTCCCCCGACGAGCCGGGCCGCGTCCTCACCGACGGGAAGCTCTTCGCCCAGGTCGCCCTGCCCCGCACGGACGGGGTGGCGGAGACCGCGGACCTGGGAGCGGTCCTGGAGCGCGCCGCGCGCACGGTCCGGGCCACCTGGCACGGCGAGGTCGCCCAGCCGGTGCGGGTGCTGCCGCACGTCCTCGAACCGTCCCTGCTGCCCGGCCGGGCGGCGGAGCCGGAGCGGGTGCCGCTCGGCCTCGACCAGTCGGCCCTGGCGCCCGTGCTCCTCGACCTGTTCGGCCACGACCAGCACCTGCTGGTGCTCGGGGACAGCGAGTGCGGCAAGACGAACCTGCTGCGCGCGGTCGCCCAGGGGCTCGCCGACCGCTACGGCGAGGACGACCTCGTCTTCGCGGTGATGGACCCCCGGCGCTCGCTGCGCGGGGTGGTCCCGGAGGAGCTGAACGGCGGTTACGCGTACAACCCCAAGCTCTGCGCGGGCCTGTCGGCCGCGATCGCCGCCGAGCTGGAGAAGCGGCTGCCGGACGAGAACGCCCGCCTGGAGGACCTGGAGCCGGGAAGCTGGGGCCAGGGCCCGCGCATCGTGGTCCTGGTGGACGACTACGACGTGCTGACGACGGCGGGCCAGTCGCCGCTGGCCGCGTTCCTCCCGTACATCCCCTCCGCCGTGGACATCGGCCTGCACTTCGTCCTGTCGCGGCGCGTGGCGGGGGCGGCGCGCGGGATGTACGAGCCGGTGGTGCAGGGCCTGCGGGAGTCGGGGGCCTCGGCGCTGGTGATGTCCGGCGACCGCAGCGAGGGCCAGCTCTTCCCCGGTGTGTACGCCTCCCAACAGGCGGCGGGGCGTGGGGTCTTCATCCAGCGGGGGCGCCCGAACCGGCTGACGCAGACGGTGTACGTACCGCACTGACGTACCGCTTCGCAAAGCGCGGCCGACGGGGCGGCGGTCCACACGCCCCGTCACCGCGGCGATGTGGCCGAGTGCAGATTGCAGTAGCGACGCGCTGATTGATAGGCATAATGCTGGGACGGATACATCCGTTCAGGGTTTCGACGCATAGGGGGAAGCCGATGAAGTTCGACATGGGGTCCACGGTCCTGTCGACGCTGCTCAAGAACTCGCAGGGGTCCAGCACCGACCTGGGCACGCTGATCCGGCAGTTGATCGCCGCGGCGGAGCCGCTGGAGGGCAAGTTCAACGGCGCGGGCAAGGTCGCGTTCGACGACTTCAAGAACCGCTCCGACGAGATCACCGCGGCGCTGAACGCCTCGCTCTCCGGCATTCTGGGCGGTCAGCAGGGCATGGACGCGGCGTTCGGCTCGGGCGAGCAGGAACAGGGCGAGAACGCGCGTACACAGATGGCTTCGGCCAACTTCGACGCGGCCCGCTTCGGCGGCCGCTGAGCCGGCACGACCGGCACTTTCGACGCATCCGTACACATCCTGACGGGGAGACAAGAGTTATGGCAGGACACGGCGGCAACACGGACCGGCGGTCGTACGACACCGGAGCATCGACCGAGGTGCAGGGCAGCCTTCAGTCGGTGATCGCTCAGCTCGAACTGGTCATCACGGCCCGGGACGGCCAGGTCAAGGCCGCGATGGCCGACTTCACGGCGGACGGCGTGGCGGACGACTACCACGGCAAGGAACTCCGCTGGCAGGCGACCTCCCAGGAGGTCAAGAACATCATCCACCTTCTCCGCTCCACGCTGGAGAAGAACGACGGCACGGCCCACCAGACCCTGGCCCGCGCGAAGGCAGCCGTCGACAACATCGGCTGACGTTCACGACTCCGGGGGGGCGGCCGGTGACGGCTTGGGACATCAGACCGCAGGGTGTGCAGGGGCAGCTGAAGAAGGTCGGCACGCACGCCGGTGACCTGGAGAAGGCGTTGAACGCCCTGGTCACCGCGATGTCGGAGGCGGCGACGCACGCGGGCACGGCGGTCCCCGGCTCAGCGGCGTCGTTGCCGGTGGCCGGGCCGGTGGCGGTGGGGGCGGAGCCCCTCTCCCACCCCACCCTGGGGCCGGTCGCCGCGGCGCTCGGTACATACGTGACCGAGCGGAAGCCGCAGCTGAAGTCGATGGCGGAGCGCATCCAGGCCGCCGTGGTGGGCGCGGCGACGGCGACGAGCGAGTACGTGGAGGGCGACCTCGACACGGCCAAGCGGGCCCAGGACGCCGCCAAGTCCGTCCGCCTGGACGTGCTCAAGGACATACAGGCGGGCAAGTGAGCGAGAACGAGGCGGTCACCCCGTCCGGCATACCGGTCTTCACCGGCAACCTCGCCCTGCTGGACACCAGCGTGGCCACGCTGACGAAGAGTGCGGCGTCGACCGCCACCGCCGCCGGTGACGTCCACAGCAGCTTCGGCGGCCTCCAGGCGTTCTACAAGGCGCCGGAGGCCGACCAGCTGTTCGCGACGACGCAACCGGTCGCGGACCGGGGGACCTCCCTGAAGTCGGAGCTGGAGACGATCACGGCCGCGCTCTCCACGTACGCGTCGGACGCCGCCCCGCTGGTCGACAAGCTGAGGGAGCTCAAGCGCGAGGCCGAGTCCTTCGTCGTCCGGATCAAGGACGACGACAAGTGGCGCGAGGACGGGGACCTGGTCGAGGAGAACAACCGCCGCCACGACGAGATCGCCGAGACCTGGGCGGCGTTCCAGGCCGTGGAGCGGACCTGCCACGACAAGATCGTCGCCCTGGTCGGCGGGCCCGCGCTGAAGACCGACGACGGCTCCGGCAAGAAGGGCACCTACGGTTACGACGCCGAGACCCTCAAGCACGCCGAGGGCCTGCCCTGGGGCGACCCGGTCCAGGAGTCCAAGCCCTGGTGGCAACTGCACGAACACGTTTGGGACTTCGCCAAGGGGTTCTTCGTCGACGGCGTCTGGGGCACGATCAAGGGCCTGGGCACCCTGGTCGGCACCGACGGCTGGGACTCCGCCAAGCAGGCGTGGTCGGGCCTGGGGAAGCTCGCCACAGGCGTGGTGATCTCCGCCACCCCGTTGGCCGGCCTGTACTGGGGGCTGCCGGACGACCAGCTCCCCGCCTATCTGCGGGACTCCCGCAAGGCGATGAAGGAGACCGGCAAGGCGCTCCTGGCCTGGGACCAGTGGAGCGAGAACCCGTCCCGGGCGCTGGGCGCGGTGTCGTTCAACGTCGTCACGACGGTGTTCACCGGCGGTACGGGCAGCGCGGCCTCCGGTGCGGGAAAGGCGGCCGTCGCGGCGAAGGCCCTGTCCACGGTGGGCAAGGTGGGCCGGGTCGTGGACCCGATGACGTACGTCTTCAAGGGCGCGGGCATGGGCCTGACGAAGATCGGCGACGGCCTGGCGGCGCTCAAGGGCCTGGGGCAGCTCGAGATACCCACCTTCCCCGAGGGCACGGTCACCCTCCCGGAGGGCGCGTTCAAGCTCCAGGACGGCACCCTGCACCTGCCGGAGGGCGCGGCGGTCCCGGAGGCCGCGTTCGAGGTCCCGGCCAACTCCTTCAAGCTCCCGGCCGGCGCGGAGATCCCCCCGGGAGCCCTGGACCTGGGCGACGGCGTGGTCCGCCTCCCGGAGGGCGTACACCCCCCGGAGGGCGCCCTCCGCATACCCGAGGGCGCGTTGAAACTCCCCGAGGGCACGACGGCCCTCCCGGAGGACGTGATCCCGGGCGTGGACAAGCACGGCAACACGGTCTACCTGGACCGCCCGGGCAACGTCCTCGCGGAGGACGGCACCCTCCTCCAGCACAACTCGGCGGCCCGGCAGGAGGGGGCGGGGGCGCGGGCTTCGGCCTCGCCGGAGGAGGCGCTGGCCGGGGCGGGACGGTCGTCGGACACGGCGACGCACCATGCGGGCGGGGCAGGGCACGCCGTCGACAGCGGCGGCCCGGGGCCGTCCCGGCATCCGGCCGGTTCCGGCTCAGGCGGTACGCCTCCCCTCGGCCACGGAGGCGCCGGCTCCGGCTCCGGCGGAACCTCGGGACCGGCGCGCCCACCGGTGCCGCGTCCCGCTTTCATGGCCGACGGCCCGAACCCGTACGGCAAACAGGGTTCGCTGACCCGGGAGCAGATCGAGGAGATCCAGGTCTATCGGGCGAACGAGGAGCCGGGGTACCGCGAGCACTATTACCGAAAGGACGGCACCCGCAGGGACACCGATGTCCTCGACGCGAGCGGATTCGCGCCTCCGCAGCTCACACAGCTGGTGGACAACGGCCCGTGGGTCCGCGCCAAGGACGCCCCCGCACCGCCGAAGCCCCGCTTCCTCGACCCCGAGTACATCCGCGTACGGGCGGACACGGTCACCAGTCGCGTAAGGCTCAGAATCCTTGATGTCGCGGCCCAGAAGCGATTCGCCGCCATTCAGCTCGACAACCTCATGGAGAAGTGGAAGGCAGAGGCCGGCAGCCTCCACGACACGCACAAAGATATTGAGTCCGATCAGCTTCTGAGAGAGTCGACCGACCTCTACAAGCAAACCCACAGGGACATGGGCGAAGCAGCTGAAGAGTTCGGGGAGGCGGCAGCTGAGCATCACTACATAGCGGAACGCTATCCGGACTTCAAACGGCAGGAACTGCGCGGTCCCGCGAATGGAAACGACCAGTTCGACCAGGTGTGGGTACACGAGGACGGCCGCGTGGTCGTCATCGAGGCGAAGAGCAGCACCGGTACGGAACTCGGTCAGCGCAAGCTGCCAGACGGATCGAAGGTCTCCCAAGGAAGCAAGGAGTACTTCGAGGACATCCTCAATCAAATGGAAAGGAGAAATGAGACAGTAGCGCTCGACGCCATCAGAAAAGCAGCGAAGAGCGGCGACCTTGAATATGTCGTAGTCAAGGGCGAGAGAAATTCGGGCCGGTACACTGGCTACCGGTATCGAAGGTTCGACATCAGCAAGGGGACTCTTTCATGACGGTAGTTGTTGCGCGCCACGACCTCCAGGGGGAGGCTGACACAGAGGCACTGGCCAACCGGCTGAGCGAGCGCCTGGTCGAGGAAATCAACGACTTGGAGGAGTCAGCAGCCCTGCTCGATTTCACGTTCGGTTCCTCCATTCTGGGGTTCCGTGCCCGCTGTGCCATCGATCCGCGGGCCTCCAAGGTGGAGACGTGGGAAGCCACGGTCAACGCCATGCAGGTCAGCTCAGCTCTGTTCGCCGCAAGCGCGGTGAACGAAGGAACCGTCGAGTGCCGGATCAACCGGAAGCTGCGCACCATCCCCGCCGCCGGCTCCATGGTCCTGGCCAACGCGGGTAACTGGCTGTCCGCCTTCTGGCTGGCCGTCATCTGCCGTGACCAGGAACGGATGACCCTGCTCAGCGAAATCCCGCTGGAGCGGCTGCGGTCGCCGCAGGGGCAGTACGACGAGTACATCTACCACTGGGTCGACGCCCTTCAGACCTGGTGGCTCCGTGGCCCCGGCCTCGCCGACAAACTGATCGCCACCATCGAGGCATCCGACCCGGCCGTCGCACGGATCGCCCCCCGAGACCTGATGGACGGCGTCCTCTACCCGCCCATCAACCTCTTCTACCACTACGTCCGCCAAGACCGAGACGGCTTCACTCCCGCCCTTGCCGACGCGCTGAAACTCCACAAGGCGTACTGGACCCTCACCGAGGACCGGACCACTGACATCGACGGCAGCGTCGCCCTCGGCCCCCTCGCCATCGCCTGCCTCGCCCACGACGCCGACTTCCCCCTCGACATCGAATCCGACTACCTCCCCCACCACCTCCTCCAGCGCACCTGGATCGGCGAATTCCCCACCTGAGGAAGCAAAGCGCGAACGCGCTATTCCCCGGGACGCCCGAAGAGTTCCGCTCCCGAACGCAGCGCGGCGACCATGTCCACCCGGTTCACGGGTCCGCTCGCCTTGTGGCCCGTGATCACGGCGCGGGGAAGGTAGTCGCTCTCCACGGCAGGGGTCCAGCCCCGGCGGCGGTACGCCAGTGCGGCGAGCGCCAGAGGTGTGAGCGGCAGGAGGGAGCTGGGGTGCGTACTGACTTCACCGAACGACCTGTACGTGAGAAGCAGTTGGCTCATCGCCGCGTCGAACCCCTCCCCGTCCCCGGCCGCAAGGGCGCGCAGCGCCAAGAGGGCGAGGTAATCGGTGCGCCCCCCGACGTCGCTCCCCAGTTCGGCGCCGAACGCGCGGATCCGGGCGAGCCCGCCGTCGAGCGCCGCGAGCACCTGCGCCTCCGTGGGCGGGTAGTCCGCGTCGTCGTCGCCCAGGTCCCCCAGTACGTACGCCATGAGGCCGTCGGCGAGCGCGTCCACGGGGAAGCGGGCCTCCTCCCGAGGCTTCCGCGCGTGGTAGAACGCCTCCCGGTGGCGCTCGACCGTATCCGTGAGCACCGCCAGGCAGAAGGCGTCGAGCCAGTCGGACGGCCCGAGGGAAACAGGGCTTCCGTCCGCACCCGCGTCGTAGGACACCCCGAAGTTCACGTAGTCCAGGGAGACCGTGAAGGGGTGGCCCGGGAAATACGCGGCGAAGGCTACGGCGCCCGTCGCCGCCTGCTCGGCGGCACGGAGGACGAATTCCGCCTGCGGGGTGTCGAGCGCGGGGTGAGTGACGGACAGCGCACCGAGATGGTCGAGGAACTCCCCCGCCAGCAGGGACCAGTCGTTGGCGGTCATCCGCTCGGAGGACAGGCTCCGCACGAGCCCGCCGATCCGCCCCTCGAATCCGTCCCGCGCAGCCGAGACGCGTGCCTCGTCGATTACATGCCGCTCGATGTGCACAGCTCCACCGTTTCGTCTCGCTCGTGTCCGGCCGGGCGCAGGTCGCGCATCACCCTACTGACCGACCGTCCCCGCGTGCTCAGCATCACCCTGGACAGCCCCGTGACCGCCGGGTAACTTTTAACCATGACTGAGCAAGCGCTTAGCCATGCCCCAGAAGACGTAGCACCAGAAGACGCAGAACTCGCAGCCGACCAGGGAGGCACCCCGTGCGCCGTACGGTATTCAACGAGGACCACGAGGCGTTCCGGGAGACCATCCGGGCGTTCATCGCGGCCGAGGTCGTGCCCGTGTACGAGGAGTGGTTCGCCGCCGGGCAGGCTCCGCGCGACTTCTACAAGCAGCTCGGTGAGCTGGGCGTCTTCGGGATCAACGTGGACGAGGAGTACGACGGGGCGGGCATCGACTCGCACAAGTACGAGGCCATCATCTACGAGGAGACCGCCCGGGCCGGCGTCTCCTTCGGCGGCTCCGGCGTGCACACGCTGCTCGGCCTGCCGTACATCAAGATGCTCGCCACCGACGAGCAGAAGAAGCGCTGGCTGCCGAAGTTCGTCACCGGCGAGGAGATGTGGGCCCTCGCGATGACCGAGCCGGGCACCGGGTCGGACGTCGCGGGCATGAAGACCACCGCGAAGCTCTCCGAGGACGGCACGCACTACGTCCTCAACGGCGCCAAGACGTTCATCACCGGCGGCGTCCACGCCGACCGCGTCATCGTCTGCGCCCGCACCTCCGCCCCGCGCGAGGACGACCGCCGCTTCGGCATCTCGCTGTTCGCCGTGGACACCAAGTCCGAGGGCTACTCCATCGGCCGCAAGCTCGACAAGCTGGGCCTGAAGGTCTCCGACACCGCCGAGCTGGCGTTCGTGGACGTCAAGGTGCCCGCCGAGGACCTCCTCGGCGAGGAGAACAAGGGCTTCGGCTACCTCGGGACCAACCTGGCCTCCGAGCGCTGGGGCATCGCCTTCGGCGCGTACGCCCAGGCCGCCGCCGCCGTGCGGTTCGCCAAGGAGTACGTCCAGGAGCGCACCGTCTTCGGCAAGACCGTCGCCTCGTTCCAGAACACCAAGTTCGAGCTGGCCGCCTGCCAGGCCGAGGTGGACGCGGCCCAGGCCGTCGCCGACCGCGCCCTGGAGGCGCTGGACGCCGGTGAGCTGACCGCCGCCGAGGCCGCCTCCGCGAAGCTGTTCTGCACCGAGGTCGCGCACCGCGTGATCGACCGCTGCCTCCAGCTGCACGGCGGCTACGGCTTCATGAACGAGTACCCGATCGCCCGCCTGTACGCGGACAACCGCGTCAACCGCATCTACGGCGGCACCAGCGAGGTCATGAAGTCGATCATCGCCAAGTCCATGGGCCTGTAGGGACCGCCTTCCTCCCATGAGCACCGCACTCGATTCCCTGCTCGATCTGCTCGACCTGGAGCGGATCGAGCAGGACATCTTCCGGGGCGCCAGCCGCTCGGCGGTCGTGCCCCGGGTCTTCGGCGGACAGGTCGCGGCCCAGGCGCTCGTCGCCGCGGGCCGCACCGTCCCCGTCGACAGGTCCGCCCACTCGCTGCACGCGTACTTCCTGCGCATGGGCGACCCGGGCGCGCCGATCGTCTACACCGTGGACCGCATCCGCGACGGCCGCTCCTTCGCCACCCGCCGGGTCGTCGCCGTCCAGCACGGGCAGCCGATCTTCCACCTCTCCGCGTCCTTCCAGACGTACGAGGACGGTCTTGAGCACCAGGCGGACATGCCGCCCGCCCCGGACCCGGAGACGCTGCCCACCGCCGCCGAGATGCTGCCCCGCTACGCCGACCGGTTCAGCGAGCCGGGCATGGTGGACCGGCTGGTCGAGGCCCGGGCCGCGGTCGATCTGCGGTACGTGGACGCGCCGCCGTTCGGCACGGCGGGCGAACCCCGCGAGCCCCGGTCGCAGGTGTGGTTCCGTACCAACGGCAAGCTGGCCGACGACCCGCTGCTGCACGTCTGCATGGCGACGTACGTCTCCGACATGACGCTGCTCGACTCCGTGCTCCTCGCCCACGGGCGCGGCGGCTGGGCGGTCGGGGACGTCGTCGGGGCCAGCCTGGACCACGCGATGTGGTTCCACCGGCCGTTCCGGGCCGACGAGTGGCTGCTGTACGACCAGGAGTCGCCGTCCGCTTCCGGCGGGCGCGGCCTCGGCCAGGCCCGCATCTACACCCAGGACGGCCGTCTCGCGATCACCGTCATCCAGGAGGGTGTGGTCCGGGTCCCCCGGTGACCGGCCGCGCGTCGGACATGAGCGGGCCGTGCGCGGACATACTCACCGGCATGACTGACGCGAAAAGCAGTGGCGGGGGGTCCACGTTCACCGTCGTCGTCGCGGCGCTGGCCAATCTCGGCATCGCCGTGGCGAAGGCGGTCGCCGGGCTGATCAGCGGGTCGAGCGCGATGCTCTCCGAGGCGGCCCACTCCGTCGCCGACACCGTCACGGAGGTCCTGCTGCTCACCGCGCTCAAGCGCAGCGAGAAGCCGGCCGACGACGACCACCCGCTGGGGTACGGCCCCGAGCGGTACATCTGGGCGCTGCTGGCCTCCGTCGCCACGTTCGTCGGCGGCGCGGTCTTCTCGATCTACGACGGGGTGCACACGCTGCTCGCGGGCGAGGACCTGGGTTCGCCGCTGCTCTCGTACCTGGTACTGGTGGTGGCGTTCCTGCTGGAGGGCTTCTCGCTGCGGACCGGGCTCAAACAGGTCCGCGAGGAGGCCGAGGAACTGGGCGCGCCCGCCCGGCACTACTTCCGGCGCACCCCGGACACCGCCGTCAAGGCCGTCGTGATGGAGGACTCGGCGGCCCTGCTCGGCCTGCTGCTCGCGGCGGGCGGGCTGCTCGGCGGCCAGCTGACCGGGTCCGGGGTGTGGGACGGCATCGCCTCACTGCTGATCGGGGCGCTGCTGGTGTACGTGGCGTGGGTGCTCGGCAAGTCCAACATCCAGCTGCTGATCGGGCGGCCGGTGTCGCGGCCGATGCGGGACGGCATCCGGGAGGAGCTGCTCGGCGTCGAGCACCTCATCTCCGTACTGGAGCTGACCACGCTCATCCAGGGACCGGACGAGATCCTGGTCGCCGCGAAGGTCGACTTCCGGGACACCGTCACCGCCGAGGAGGTCGAGACGGCGTGCGAGGAGGCCGAGCGCCGGCTGCGGCAGCGCTACGCGTCCATCAAACGGGTGTACCTGGACCCCACGTCGGGGCGCGAGGCACGCCGCCGGGCGCGGGCGGCGGCGGAGGATGAGGAGGGGTCCTGACGCCTCAGAGCAGCCCCGCCGCGTCCAGCAGGTAGTCCGTCATCGGGTCGTAGAAGCGCGGGTCGAGGACGTGGTCGTCCAGCGGGACCGCCACCTGGAGGGTGCCCTCGGACTCGCCGAGGAAGAGCGCGGGGTCGTTGCAGTCCGCGTAGCCGATGGCGTCCAGGCCGCGCTGGGCGGCGCACCCGGCCCAGCCGTGGTCGGCGACGACGAGGTCGGGCAGCGGGCGTCCCTCGCGCTCCAGACCGTCGAGGATGGCCGCCATCGGGGCCGGGGAGTGGGTGTGCCAGAGCGTCGCGCCGCGCTCCTGGACGGCGACGTCCGCGAACTGGAAGACCATGCCCTCGTCGGCCATCAGCCCGCCGGGGATGCGGACGATCTCGCAGCCCGCCGCCCGCAGCGCCTGCGCGGTCTGCCGGTGGACGTCCAGCAGGCCGCCGGGGTGGCCGGTGGCGAAGAGGACCCGCTCGGCGCCCTCGACGGCCTTGCGGAGCCGGGCGGCGGCCCGCTCCAGGGCGTCCACGGTCAGCTCGGGGTCGATGGTGTCCTGGCCGAACCGGTGCTCCGGGTCGTCGCTGACCCCGCACCGCTCGGCCATCACGGCCAGCACGTCCTGCTCGTCGCGCCACCGGTCGCCCAGCTCCAGGCCCAGCCAGTAGTGCCGGTCCCCGTTGGCCAGGCTGCGGTAGTGGGCCAGGTTGTTGTCGCGCGGGGTGGCGACGTCCCCCGCGATGCGCGTACGGACGAGGTGTTCGACGAGGGCGGCGCGGCTGGGTATCGGCATGGGGCCATTGTGCCGTGGCGCGTGCCCGGCGTCCCGGGCGTCCGGGGGCCGGTCAGTCCCGGCCGGACTCCGGCCGGTCCCCCGCCGCCGCGAACGCGCCCCGGGCCAGCCGGTGCAGCAGCGCGGCCGTCTCGGTGCGGCCGGGCAGCGCGCCGGGACTCCGGACAGACCCCAGGTGCGGGGTGGAGTTGAGCAGGCCGAAGACCGCGTGGACGGCGGCGCGGGCCTCGTGCTCCGGGAGGTCCGGGTAGAGGTCGCGGACGACGGCGACCCAGACCTCGACGTACTGCCGCTGGAGCCGGCGCACCCGCTTGCGGTCGGTGTCCCGCAGGCGGTCCAGCTCCCGGTCGTGCAGGGTGATCAGGGGGCGGTCGTCGAGGGCGAAGTCGATGTGGCCCTCGATGAGCGCGTCCAGCAGGGCCTCGGGCGACCCGTCGCCGGAGGCGGCGTCCTCGGAGACCCGGAGCTCGCCGCCGGCCAGCAGCCGCTCGCTGATGCCGACGAGGAGCTCGGCGAGCATCGCGTCCTTGCCGGGGAAGTGGCGGTAGAGGCCGGGGCCGCTGATGCCGACGGCGGCCCCTATCTCGTCTACGCCGACCCCGTGGAAGCCGCGCTCGGCGAAGAGCCGGGCGGCCTCCCGGAGGATCTGCTCGCGGCGGGTGGGGGCCGCGACGCGGGCGGCGGCATGGGTGCTCATGAGCAGCCATTCTAGACAGGCGGGTTAGCGCTCGTTAACCTGTAGCCACGTTAACGCTCATTAACACGGTGGCGTTGGCGATCGGAACGGCGCGGTACGGGCAAGGGGGCTCGACACGATGCAGCAGGCACCGGTGCTGACGAGCGCGGCGGATCCCGCCTCGGCGGCCTGGCAGGCCAACGAGGCGGCGCACCACGCGCTCGCCGACGAGCTGCGCAAGCGGCTCGCCACGGCCAGGCTCGGCGGAGGTGAGAGGGCCCGCGCCCGGCATGTGGCGCGCGGCAAGCTGCTGCCCAGGGAGCGGGTGGACACCCTGCTCGACCCGGGCTCGCCCTTCCTGGAGCTGGCCCCGCTGGCGGCCGAGGGGCTCTACGGGGGCGCGGCGCCGGCCGCCGGGGTGATCGCCGGGATCGGCCGGGTCAGCGGCCGGGAGTGCGTGGTCGTCGCCAACGACGCGACCGTCAAGGGCGGCACGTACTACCCGATGACCGTGAAGAAGCACCTGCGGGCCCAGGAGGTGGCGCTGGAGAACCGTCTCCCCTGCCTGTACCTGGTGGACTCGGGCGGCGCCTTCCTGCCGATGCAGGACGAGGTCTTCCCGGACCGCGAGCACTTCGGCCGGATCTTCTACAACCAGGCCCGGATGTCGGGCGCCGGCGTCCCGCAGATCGCGGCGGTCCTCGGCTCCTGCACGGCCGGCGGGGCGTACGTCCCGGCGATGAGCGACGAGGCCGTCATCGTCCGGAACCAGGGCACGATCTTCCTGGGCGGCCCGCCGCTGGTGAAGGCCGCCACCGGCGAGGTGGTCACGGCCGAGGAGCTGGGCGGCGGCGAGGTGCACTCCCGTACGTCGGGCGTCACCGACCACCTCGCGGAGGACGACGCGCACGCACTGCGCATCGTGCGGAACATCGTGGCCACGCTGCCGGACCGGGGCGCGCTGCCCTGGTCGGTGCGGCCGGTCGAGGAGCCGAAGGTGGACCCGGCCGGGCTGTACGGCGTGGTCCCGGTCGACTCGCGCACGCCGTACGACGTGCGCGAGGTGATCGCCCGGGTGGTCGACGGCTCCCGGTTCGCCGAGTTCAAGGCGGAGTACGGCACGACGCTGATCACCGGCTTCGCGCACATCCACGGCCACCCGGTCGGGATCGTCGCCAACAACGGCATCCTGTTCTCCGAGTCCGCCCAGAAGGGCGCCCACTTCATCGAGCTGTGCGACCAGCGCGGCATCCCACTGGTCTTCCTGCAGAACATCTCGGGGTTCATGGTCGGCCGGGACTACGAGGCCGGCGGCATCGCCAAGCACGGCGCGAAGATGGTCACCGCCGTCGCCTGCACCCGGGTGCCGAAGCTGACCGTCGTCGTCGGCGGCTCCTACGGCGCGGGCAACTACTCCATGTGCGGCCGGGCCTACAGCCCCCGGTTCCTGTGGATGTGGCCCAACGCCAAGATCTCCGTCATGGGCGGCGAGCAGGCCGCGTCCGTCCTCGCCACGGTCAAGCGCGACCAGCTGGGCGACGACTGGAGCGCCGAGGACGAGGAAGCCTTCAAGGCCCCGATCCGCGAGCAGTACGAGACCCAGGGCAACGCGTACTACGCCACCGCCCGGCTCTGGGACGACGGGGTGATCGACCCGCTGGAGACCCGGCAGGTGCTGGGGCTCGCCCTGACCGCGTGCGCCAACGCGCCCTTGGGCGACGCCGGCTTCGGCGTCTTCCGGATGTGAGGAAGAGATGACGATGTTCGACACGGTCCTCGTCGCCAACCGCGGCGAGATCGCGGTCCGGGTCATCCGGACCCTGCGCGAGCTGGGCGTGCGCTCGGTCGCCGTCTTCAGCGACGCGGACGCCGACGCGCGGCACGTACGGGAAGCCGACACGGCGGTCCGGATCGGCCCCGCGCCCGCCTCCGAGAGCTACCTCGACGCCGACCGCCTCCTGGAGGCCGCCCGCCGCACCGGCGCGCAGGCGGTCCACCCCGGCTACGGCTTCCTGGCGGAGAACGCGGCGTTCGCCCGGGCGTGCACGGAGGCGGGGCTGGTCTTCATCGGGCCGCCCGCCGCCGCGATCTCGCTGATGGGCGACAAGATCCGGGCCAAGGAGACGGTCGCCGCGGCGGGCGTCCCCGTCGTGCCCGGCTCCTCCGGGAGCGGGCTGAGCGACGCCGAGCTGGCGGAGGCGGCGGCCGGGATCGGCATGCCCGTGCTGCTGAAGCCCTCGGCGGGCGGCGGCGGCAAGGGCATGCGGCTGGTCCGGGACGCGGCGCTGCTCGCGGACGAGATCGCGGCGGCCCGGCGCGAGGCCCGCGCCTCCTTCGGCGACGACACGCTGCTGGTGGAGCGGTGGATCGACCGGCCACGCCACATCGAGATCCAGGTCCTGGCCGACGCGCACGGCAACGTGGTGCACCTGGGCGAGCGCGAGTGCTCGCTCCAGCGCCGCCACCAGAAGATCATCGAGGAGGCCCCGTCCGTCCTGCTGGACGAGGCGACCCGGGCCTCGATGGGCGAGGCGGCCGTCCAGGCGGCCCGCTCCTGCGGGTACGTCGGCGCGGGCACGGTGGAGTTCATCGTCCCCGGCAACGACCCGTCCTCGTACTACTTCATGGAGATGAACACCCGCCTCCAGGTCGAGCACCCGGTGACCGAGCTGATCACCGGACTCGACCTGGTGGAGTGGCAGCTGCGCGTCGCCGCCGGCGAGCCGCTGCCGTACGGGCAGGAGGACATCACACTCACCGGGCACGCCGTGGAGGCCCGGGTCTGCGCCGAGGACCCGGCCCGCGGCTTCCTGCCCTCGGGCGGTACGGTGCTCGCGCTGCGCGAGCCGCAGGGCGGCGGGGTCCGCACCGACTCGGGGCTCGCCGAGGGCGGCGAGGTCGGCAGCCTGTACGACCCGATGCTGTCCAAGGTCATCGCGTACGGCCCCGACCGGGCGACCGCCCTGCGCAGGCTGCGGGTGGCCCTCGCGGACACCGTCGTCCTCGGCGTCCCGGTCAACGCGGGCTTCCTGCGCCGGCTGCTGGCCCACCCGGCCGTCGTGGCGGGCGAGCTGGACACCGGCCTGGTGGAGCGGGAGGTGTCCGCGCTGGTCCCGGACGGCGTGCCGGAGGAGGTGTACGCGGCGGCCGCGCTGCTGCGGCAGCACACCGCGTCCGCCGCCGCCCGCCCCGCCCCCGGCGCCTGGGCCGACCCGTTCTCCGCCGGGAACGGCTGGCGGCTCGGCGGCGCCCCGGCCCGGACGGTGCTCGACTTCCACATCCCGGGCCACGAGCCGGTCCAGGTGGGCCTGCGGCCGTGCGGCGGCGGGGACACGGAGCTGACCTTCGGCCATGTCGGCGAGGGCGCGGGCCCGCCCACCCCGGAATCGGGCTCCTGCGGACCGCTGGGACCGCTGCCCGGCACGGCGGAGAAGGCCAGGACCCTGTCGGCCGGTGACGGCCGGATCGCGTTCGAGCTCGCCGGGGTCACCCATGTGTTCGCGTACGCGGTCTCCCCGGAGGGGCACTGGCTCGGCCGGGACGGCGACAGCTGGCACGTCCGCGACCACGACCCGGTCGAGGCGTCGCTGACCGGTGCCGCCCGCTCCGGCGCGGACACGCTCGCCGCGCCCATGCCCGGGACGGTGACCGTGGTGAAGGTGGCCATCGGGGACGAGGTGGCCGCCGGGCAGAGCCTGCTGGTGGTGGAGGCGATGAAGATGGAGCACGTCATCTCCGCGCCGCACGCCGGCACCGTGACCGAACTCGACGTGACCGCCGGGACCACGGTGGCCATGGACCAGGTGCTCGCCGTGGTCGTGCCCGCCGCCGGCGCCGGGGAGGAAGCGTGACCACCACCACCCGTGCCCTGCCGATGACCGTGCCCGCCGAGGGGCTGCCCGCCCGGGTCCGCATCCACGAGGTCGGCGCCCGTGACGGCCTGCAGAACGAGAAGGAGGTCGTCCCGACCGAGGTGAAGGCGGAGTTCATCCGCCGGCTCGCGGTCGCCGGGCTGACCACCATCGAGGCCACCAGCTTCGTGCACCCCAAGTGGGTTCCCCAACTGGCCGACGCCGAGCGGCTGTTCCCGATGCTCGGCGACATCGCGGACGTCGGCGACGTGGCGCTGCCGGTCCTCGTGCCGAACGAACGCGGGCTGGACCGGGCGCTGGCGCTCGGGGCCCGCGGGATCGCGGTGTTCGGCTCGGCGACGGAGACGTTCGCCGCCCGCAACCTGAACCGCACGGTGGACGAGTCGCTGGCGATGTTCGCGCCGGTGGTGGCCCGGGCCAAGGCAGAGTCGGCGCACGTGCGCGGCTACCTGTCGATGTGCTTCGGCGACCCCTGGGAGGGCGCCGTGCCCGTCCCGCAGGTCGTCCGGGTCGCCAGGGCGCTGATGGACCTCGGCTGCGACGAGCTGTCCCTCGGCGACACCATCGGCGTCGCCACCCCCGGCCACGTGACCGCGCTGCTGACCGCGCTGAACGAGGCGGGGGTGGCCACCGACGTGATCGGGGTGCACTTCCACGACACGTACGGGCAGGCCCTGTCCAACACCCTGGCCGCGCTGCGGCACGGCGTGTCCACGGTGGACGCGTCGGCCGGCGGCCTCGGCGGCTGCCCGTACGCGAAGAGCGCGACCGGAAACCTCGCCACCGAGGATCTCGTGTGGATGCTCGACGGCCTCGGCATCGAAACCGGGGTCGACCTCGACGAGCTCACCGCCACCAGCGTGTGGCTCGCCGGACACCTGGGCCGACCCAGCCCTTCCCGCACCGTCCGCGCACTCGCGGCGCAGTGAACGCCCACAAGGAGAACGTTTCCATGTCCCTGGACCACCGGCTGACCGCCGAGCACGAGGAACTGCGCCGTACCGTCGAGGAGTTCGCGCACGACGTCGTCGCCCCGAAGATCGGCGACTTCTACGAGCGGCACGAGTTCCCGTACGAGATCGTGCGCGAGATGGGGCGGATGGGCCTGTTCGGGCTGCCCTTCCCGGAGGAGTACGGCGGGATGGGCGGCGACTACCTCGCGCTCGGCATCGCCCTGGAGGAGCTGGCCCGGGTCGACTCCTCGGTCGCGATCACGCTGGAGGCCGGGGTCTCGCTGGGCGCGATGCCGGTGTACCGCTTCGGCACCGAGGAGCAGAAGCGGCGGTGGCTGCCGAAGCTCTGCTCGGGCGAGGCGCTGGGCGCGTTCGGCCTGACCGAGCCGGACGGCGGTTCGGACGCGGGCGGCACCCGGACGACCGCCGTGCGCGACGAGGCCACGGGCGAGTGGGTGATCAACGGCTCCAAGTGCTTCATCACCAACTCCGGTACGGACATCACGGAGTTGGTGACGGTCACGGCGGTGACCGGCCGCAAGGAGAACGGCGCCCCGCTGATCTCCTCGATCATCGTCCCCTCCGGCACCCCCGGCTTCACGGTGGCCGCCCCCTACTCCAAGGTCGGCTGGAACGCCTCGGACACCCGCGAGCTGTCCTTCGCCGACGTGCGCGTCCCGCTGGAGAACCTGCTCGGCGAGGAGGGCCGGGGCTACGCGCAGTTCCTGCGCATCCTGGACGAGGGCCGCATCGCCATCGCGGCGCTCTCGACGGGCCTGGCGCAGGGCTGTGTGGACGAGTCGGTGAAGTACGCCGCCGAGCGGCACGCCTTCGGGAAGCCGATCGGCGCCAACCAGGCCATCCAGTTCAAGATCGCGGACATGGAGATGCGGGCCCACATGGCCCGCATCGGCTGGCGCGACGCGGCCTCCCGCCTGCTGGCGGAGGAGCCGTTCAAGAAGGAGGCGGCCATCGCCAAGCTGTACTCCTCGACGGTGGCCGTGGACAACGCCCGCGAGGCGACCCAGATCCACGGCGGCTACGGCTTCATGAACGAGTACCCGGTGGCCCGGATGTGGCGCGACTCCAAGATCCTGGAGATCGGCGAGGGCACCAGCGAGGTCCAGCGCATGCTGATCGCCCGCGAGCTGGGGCTGCAGGCCTGAACCCACGAGGCCGGGCGCGCCACGGGGCCGCCCGGCCGAAGGACCTTCAGTCCGTCCCTCCCGAATCGCTCCGTTGACCGGGACTCCCGTGGGGATGGCCGGAGCTCCAGGTCTGAGGCACTCCGCACGGTCCGGCCCGCGTGCGATGCGTAAAACGCACCTAGGGCGTGTTTCGAAAGTCCCACCTGTCCGGCGACGCCTGGCACGCACGCTCGCCGCGTTGTCGGGATCACCCCGATACACCCAGTATCGGGGCGACCCTCCGCCTTGCGATCGCACGCACCAGACGCCGCCGGACCCGCCCTCCGGGCGGACGGCGCTACGTTCGAAACACGCCCTAGCCCGCAGGGGGCTCGATGGCCAATGATCGGAGCATGCGCGCACAGGACAAGCAGGACGCCGCCCCTCGCCCGGTCCGTACGGAGCCCGCTGCCGCGCGCTCGGCCGCCGCCGCGGGTCCGGCCGTGGTCTCCGGGGCCGTGGGGCCGTCCGGACCGGTCGGCCTGGTCGGGATGGCCGGTCTCACCGGTCCTACGGACGCGGTCGGCTCCGGAGGCGCGGTGCCCGGGGGCCGGCTGGGGGCGTTGCAGCGCTCCCTGGGCAACGCCGCCGTCGTCCGGGCGCTGGAGGGGCAGTGGCAGGCCGACTGCCGCGTCCCCGGTCTCCCTCACGGGCACGGCCAGTCGGCGCCCGTACAGCGCCATGAGCATGGGCCGTCCTGCGGGCGCGGCGAGCCGGCTCCCGTACAGCGCTCGTCCGTGCCGGACGTGCTGCGTGGCCCCGGGCGGCCGCTGGGCGAGGCCGTGCGTACGGAGATGGAGGCACGGCTCGGCGCCGACTTCTCCGACGTGCGGCTGCACACCGGGCCGGCCGCCCAGCGCTCGGCGGCCGAGGTCGGGGCCCGCGCCTACACCTCGGGCGCCCATGTCGTCATCGGTTCCGGCGGCGCGGACCGGCACACGCTGGCCCATGAGCTGACGCACGTCATCCAGCAGCGCCAGGGGCCGGTCGCGGGCACCGACAACGGGTCGGGGCTCCGGATCTCGGACCCCTCCGACCGCTTCGAGCGAGCGGCGGAGGAGAACGCCCGCCGGGTTCTGGCCGGTCCCGCGCCCACCGGGGCGGCGTCCGTGCAGCGGACGGCGGACGGCCCGGCCCGTACCGGCGGGAAGGTCGCCGTACAGCGCGTGAGGGAGGGCGAGGTGCCCTTCGACCACGCCCAGTACTACGCGCACACGGACTGGCAGGCGTCGGCCGAGCAGTTCGAGCAGCGGCTCGGCGGGTACGCCTTCCGGCATCCGAAGGCGCTCGCGGCGGCGCGCAAGACGGTGAACCGGCTCAAGCAACTGCTCATCAAGTACAGCCGTATCGAGCACAAGGACTCCGCGCTCGCCAACAAGTCGTTCTTCAAGGACGACCGGACGAGCGCCGGGCAGGTGGGCGAGAAGATGACCACCGCCCAGATCAACGACTTCTTCTCCCGGGACGGCAACGTCCGTGAGCTGATCACGGCCGTCTACAACGCCGCCTACTACAACAAGGGCGCCGAGCTGTCGCTCAAGAACATCCTCAACAGCATCATCGGGCCCAAGCCGCAGCTGGCGTCGACCCTCGGCATGAATCAGGAGGAGCTGAAGAAGCACTCCGCGTTCCTCAACGGCTGGTCCCGGCTGCCCCTGTGGGCCGGGGCGAGCGCCGTCGGCAAGGGGTACAACTACGAGAAGGACCCGTATGCCCTGGGCGGCCTGCTGTGGCAGTCGGACTCGGAGACCGTGGCCGGCGACACCCGCGAGATGATCAGCAGCCAGGGGCCGCGCAAGGAGCGCAGCGCGGCCGGAAAACTGGCCAACCGCAAGACCCCCCGTGACTACGAGACCCGCGGCGCCCCGCTCAGCGCGCGCGAGCTGGAGTTCGCGGGAAAGCCGGGGCCCGACGACAAGCTGCCCTGGAACGAGGGCGCGGCCTACTGGGAGATCCAGCAGAACGAAAGCTGGCCGAAGGCGAACGCCGAGCGAGGCATCCCGATCGTCGCCGGCATGTCCGGCACCACGACCCGGATGCTCAAGACCTTCCAGTGGATCAACGTGCCCGGGGTGGACGCCTTCGACTACCGGATGGCGCTGATGGGCTGGATGCTGCCGTCCTGGGACCACTCCCTCTACGAGATCCTGCGCGGCTCCTGGGCGGCCGGGGTCAAGGGACCGGGCGAGACAGCCGCCCGGGCGGGCAAGGGCGCGGCGCTGATGTACCAGACGATCGCGCCCTTCACGGAGGAGGAGCTGCGGGAGAACGTCTGCGTCGACGGGCAGTTCCCGCACGAACTGATGTATCTCGCGCAGGCCAACACGGCCCGTGCGGTCGACCCCGCGGCGAGCGGCTTCATGGAGCCCGGCCAGGTCACAGCCGGTGAAGTACCGGGCAGATACGCCGACTTCCTCGCGGGAGACACGACGCCCACGCCGGAGATCGCCGATTGGAAGGCGCGGAACAACGGCGCCTCCACCGAGACCCTCGCGAAGCGGCTCAAGCCCGCCCACGCGACCGCGCTGATGGCCTACACCGGGGGCGCGCACCAGATGATCAACTCAGTGGTGCGCAGCCGGCTGCTGCCCGAGGGGTACGCGCCGTACGGCACCACCGGCCTGGCCGCCGCAGGTGCCGAAGCGCTCTCACTGCAACAGATCAAGAGGCAGCTCAAGTGGGCCGCGCAGGACCCCGGTGCCGAGGAGGTGAACACCCTCGACGAGGACCCGGTGATCGCGCCGCAGCTCGCGGCCGCCCGGGGCGCGGACCCGGCGGCCAAGAAGGCGGCCGTCGCCGTCATCGACGCGCGCGTCGACCTTCTCGCGCCCGTGCTCTTCGAGGAGATGAAGGCGCACGCCGACATGACGATGGAGGCGCTGAAGCGGCTTCCTCCCGTCACCGGCACCGTCTTCCGCGGCGACTGGAACGCGGGCGGCGACGAGTCGGTGTACCGGCTCGGCAAGCAGGCGGCGCTGAACTACCGGCCGGGATCCGTCTTCACCACCTCCTTCGACAGCACCAGCCGGGACGAGCCCGTGGCCATGGACTTCATGCGCGGCCAGAAGGTCTCCGGCAAGACGACGCACCGCATTCTGCTGGAGCTGACGCTGACCGGGAAGTACGGCCGCGACGTCGAGCCCTTCCACCGCTACCAGGCCACCGAGGCGGAGGTCCTGCTCATGCCGGGCGCGAACTTCAAGGTGACCAGGAGCGAGTGGAAGCAGGATCCGCACCACGACGCGACGAAGGGCGGCAGCGCCTGGTACGAGCATGTCTGGGCGACGGAGGCATGAGGGCGGCGCCCCGTCCACAGGGCCGGACCCGGTAGACAGGTCGACAAACACTGAGGTTAGGCTAGCCTTCCTTCGAACGTGTCACCGGCCGGTCTCCGGCTCGTACGAAAGCGGACTCCGTCATGAGCACAACCAGAGCGTTCCGTCCCACCCGTCGCGGCCTGCTGGCCATGGGCGGCGCCGTCGGTCTCGGCGCCGTACTGGCGGCCTGCGGCGGCGGCGACGCCGAGGACTCCGCCGGATCGGGTCCCAAGAGCACCGACACCGGGCCGTGGAAGTTCAAGGACGACCGGGGCCAGGTCGCCGAGGCGAAGTCCGTCCCGAAGAACATCGTCGCCTTCACCGGTGTCGCCGCCGCCCTCCACGACTACGGCGTCGAGGTCAAGGCGGTCTTCGGCCCGACCAAGGGCAAGGACGGCAAGCCGGACGTGCAGGCCGGCGACCTGGACATCAGCAAGGTCGAGATCCTCGGCAACGTCTGGGGCGAGTTCAACGTCGAGAAGTACGCGGAGCTCGGCCCGGAGCTGCTGGTGACGGCGATGTGGGAGAAGGACGCCCTCTGGTACGTGCCGGACCAGTCCAAGGACAAGATCCTGAAGCTGGCCCCGAGCGTCGCCCTGTGGGCGGCCGAGACCACCATCCCCAAGGCGATCCAGCGCCACGAGGACCTGGCGGCCTCGCTCGGCGCCGATGTGAAGTCCGCGAAGGCCACCGCCGCGAAGACGCGGTTCGAGAAGGCGGCGGCCCGGCTGCGCGCCGCCGCGAAGTCGAAGCCGGAGATCAAGGTCATGGTCGGCTCGGCCAGCCAGGACCTGTTCTACGTCTCGCTCGCCAAGATGTCCGCCGACACCCTGTACTTCCAGGAGCTGGGTGTGAGGTTCGTGGAGCCGAAGGTGAACGCGGCGGGCTTCTTCGAGGAGCTGAGCTGGGAGAACGTCGACAAGTACGGCGCCGACGTGATCATGATGGACAACCGCTCGTCGGCCCTCCAGCCCGAGGCGCTGACCTCCAAGCCGACCTGGGCGCAGCTCCCGGCGGTCAAGGCGGGCCAGGTCGTTCCGCGTACCACGGAGCCGATCTACAGCTACGACAAGTGCGCGCCGATCCTGGAGGACCTGGCGAAGGCCATCGAGAACGCCAAGAAGGTCGCCTGACGCGGCCGTTCACCGCCCCGCCGCCCGGAAGCCCGGCCGGCGGGGCGGTGCCGCCTCACTTGCCGCCGGTCTCCGAAGCGGGCCACGGGACCTGGGGCGAGCGGTAGTAGTCGATGCCCTGGGCGGTGAACCGCTCCCCGAGCGCCGCCAGCCGCAGCTTGTACGTGTCCCAGTCGTGCGTCGACGCCGGCGACCAGGCCAGCTCGGCGGCGCCGGGCAGCCTCGGGAAGGCCATCGCGTCGATGTCGTCGCTGTCGGTCAGGGTCTCGGCCCAGATCGGCGCCTCCACGCCGAGCACGGAGCTCTCCGGGGCGCCGGCGAGGTACGTCCCCGGGTCCCAGTCGTAGCTGCGCTGGACCTCGACCGTGCCGGCCCACTTGAGGCCCAGCACGGTCTCGTCGTTGTACTTCATGTCGAGGTACACGCGGTCCGCCGGCGACAGCACCAGCTTCGTGCCGTTCTTCGCGGCGTCCGCCACCTGCTGCCGGTCGGCGGCGCTGGTCTTGTCGTAGCCCCAGTACTGGGCGACGGCGCCCTTCACCGGGTGGGCGCCGGTCAGCTGGTGCCAGCCCATCACGGTCTTGCCGTACTTCCCGACGATCGCCTGGGCCCGGTCCATGATCTCCACGTAGTCCTCGTGGGTGGTGGAGTGGGCCTCGTCGCCGCCGATGTGGACATAGCGGCCGGGCGTGAGCGCGGCCACCTCGCCGACGACGTCGTCGATGAAGTCGTACGTGACGTCCTTGCCGGCGCACAGCGTGCTGAACCCGACCTTGATGCCGGTGTAGAGCGGTGGCGCGACGCCGTCGCAGTTCAGCTCGGCGTACGAGGCGAGCGCGGCGTTGGTGTGGCTCGGCATGTCGATCTCCGGGACCACCTCCAGGTAGCGGGAGGCCGCGTACCGCACGATCTCCTTGTACTGCTCCTTGGTGTAGTAACCGCCGGGCCCGCCGCCGACCTCGGTGGAGCCGCCGTACGTGGCCAGCCTCGGCCAGGAGTCGACGGCGATGCGCCAGCCCTGGTCGTCGGAGAGGTGGATGTGGAAGGTGTTGATCTTGTACTGGGCGACCTGGTCGATGTAGCGCTTGACCTCGTCCACCGAGAAGAAGTGGCGCGCGACGTCGAGCATCGCGCCCCGGTAGGCGTAGCGCGGGGTGTCGGTGATGGAGCCGCCGGAGACCCGCCAGGGGCCCTTCTGGCGGGTGTCGCGCTCCACCTGGGCCGGAAGCAGCTGGCGCAGCGTCTGGACGCCGTGGAAGAGCCCCGCGGGCTGCCTGGCGGTGATGGTGACGTTGTGGCGCCCGGAGGTGAGCGTGTAGCCCTCCGCGCCCAGCTTGCCGGCGCGGGGGTCGAGCCTGAGCCGGATGCCGTCGGCGCCGTCCTTGGTGGTGACCGGCAGCGCGAAACCGGTGGAGGGGCGCAGCAGGCCCGCCAGGTAGTCGCCGATCTTCCGGGCCTCGCCGGAGGCGCCGACGGTCCGGATCCGGGTGGAGCCGTTGAGCTGGTAGGGCTCGCCGCCGGGTCTCACCGAGGCGGGGGCGGGCACCACCTGGCCGAGCGGCCTGGGCGCCCAGGCCACCCGGGTGGCGCCCGCGGCGGATGCCTGCGGGGCGGCGCACGCGCTGGAGACACCGGCCGCCGCGACGAGAAGCAGCGAGCCGAGGAGCCGGGGAAGAGTACGGGGAAGAGCACTGCGGCCTACCGTGTGCAGTCTCACAAGCCGGGTCCCTTTCTGGGGGTCACTCTGCTGGGTCTCCTGACCTTTCTCCGTCGCCATGCGTACCGCGCGTCTCACGGGTGGTCAAGGTGTAGACCACTTACCGGCGTTGGTCACCCAGGCGCCCTGATGAGCTTTTGCGGCTTATGTGCACATTCACCCCTTCAGCTCCGACCACTTCCTCGCCGACCCCTCCCCCACCCCCTGCGGCACCCCGCACAAAATCCACCCAAGCCAGAAAAAGGGGGTCAGTATCGCGCTTCCCTGCCCGATAACGGGCAGGATTGTTGCGCTCAGCCTCCTTCCGCCGCAGTATCGACGGGTGCTCGAACGCCTCTCGTCGTACGACGACCTCATTGACCACGTGGTGCGCAGCACCACGCTGCCCCGCGGCGAAGCCGCCCGGGTGATCCTCGACGTGCTGGCGTACTTCGACGAGACGACCGAGGTCTTCGTCCGCCGCCGCCACCGCGAACTGCAGGCCGGCGGCCTGGTGAACACGGAGATCTTCGAGCGGATCGCGGCCGAACTGCCGCACCGCGCGGTCGCGCCGCCGGAGCTCTCGCTCCGCCAGCTGCGCCGGATCGTCTACGGCTGAGGCCGCCTCACGGCCGGGCACCCCTTAACTTGTTCGTCGTCGGAGGACAGAACGCTCTATGTGCGGAATCGTCGGTTACATCGGAAAGCGTGACGTGGCCCCGCTGCTGCTGGAGGGCCTGCAGCGGCTGGAGTACCGGGGTTACGACTCCGCCGGGATCGTGATCACCGGGAAGCCCGCGGCCGGGAAGCCCGCCGCGCTGAAGTCGGTCAAGGCCAAGGGCCGGGTCCGCGAGCTGGAGTCCCGGGTCCCCAAGCGCTTCGCCGGCACGACCGGCATCGCCCACACCCGCTGGGCGACCCACGGCGCCCCCAGCGACGAGAACGCCCACCCGCACCTGGACGCGGAGGGCAAGGTCGCCGTCGTCCACAACGGGATCATCGACAACGCCGCCGAGCTGCGCACCCGGCTGACCGCCGAGGGCGTCGTCTTCCTCTCCGAGACCGACACCGAGGTGCTGGTCCACCTGATCGCCCGCTCGGACGCCGGGACCCTGGAGGAGAAGGTCCGCGAGGCCCTGCGCTCCGTCGAGGGCACCTACGGCATCGCCGTCCTGCACGCCGACTTCAACGACCGCATCGTGGTCGCCCGCAACGGCTCCCCGGTCGTCCTCGGCATCGGCGAGAAGGAGATGTTCGTCGCGTCCGACGTCGCCGCCCTGGTCGCCCACACCCGCCAGGTCGTCACCCTGGACGACGGCGAGATGGCCACCCTGAAGGCCGACGACTTCCGTACGTACACCACGGAGGGCTCGACCACGACGGCCACGCCGACCACCGTGGAGTGGGAGGCCGAGTCGTACGACATGGGCGGCCACGACACGTACATGCACAAGGAGATCTCGGAGCAGGCGGACGCCGTCGACCGGGTGCTGCGCGGACGGATCGACGACCGGTTCTCCACGGTGCACCTGGGCGGCCTCAACCTGGACGCCCGCGAGGCGCGCGGGGTCCGCCGGATCAAGATCCTGGGCTGCGGCACCTCGTACCACGCGGGCCAGATCGGCGCCCAGCTGATCGAGGAGCTGGCCCGCATCCCCGCGGACGCCGAGCCCGCCTCCGAGTTCCGCTACCGCAACCCGGTCGTGGACCCCGACACGCTGTACGTCGCGGTCTCGCAGTCCGGTGAGACGTACGACGTGCTGGCCGCCGTCCAGGAGCTGAAGCGCAAGGGCGCCCGGGTCCTCGGTGTGGTCAACGTGGTCGGCTCGGCGATCGCCCGGGAGGCGGACGGCGGCACGTACGTGCACGCGGGCCCCGAGGTGTGCGTGGTCTCCACCAAGTGCTTCACCAACACCGTGGTCGCCTTCGCGCTGCTCGCCCTGCACCTGGGCCGCATCCGGGACCTGTCGGTCGCCGACGGCAAGCGGATCATCGAGGGCCTGCGCAGGCTGCCCGCCCAGATCAGCGAGATCCTGGCGGGCGAGGACGAGATCAAGCGGCTGGCCGCCGAATACGCGGACGCGAAGTCGATGATGTTCATCGGCCGGGTGCGCGGATACCCCGTGGCCCGCGAGGCGTCGCTGAAGCTCAAGGAGGTCTCGTACATCCACGCCGAGGCCTACCCCGCCTCCGAGCTGAAGCACGGCCCCCTCGCCCTGATCGAGCCCGCGATGCCGACCGTGGCGATCGTGCCGGACGACGACCTGCTGGAGAAGAACCGCGCCGCCATGGAGGAGATCAAGGCCCGCAGCGGCCGCATCCTCGCGGTGGCCCACCAGGTCCAGGAGAAGGCCGACCACACCATCGTGGTGCCGAAGAACGAGAACGAGCTGGACCCGATCCTCATGGGCATCCCGCTCCAGCTCTTCGCCTACCACACGGCACTGGCCATGGGCCGGGACATCGACAAGCCCCGCAACCTGGCCAAGTCGGTCACCGTCGAGTAGTCACGTTCCGAAGACGAGGCCCCGCGGTCGGTGACCGCGGGGCCTTCGGCGTACGGCCCGGAATCGGCCCCGGGGCGGCCGGGAAGGGCCCACGCGGCGTTTTCCACAGGCGAGTTGACGCCACGGGCCCGGGGAGTCGCCCGGACGGCTACGGGATGACCACGACCGGCCGCTGGGCGCGGCGGGCCAGCCGGCCGGCCACCGAGCCGAAGATCTTGCCCACCAGGCCGTGGGTGGAGCCCACCACGATGGCGTCCGCCGAGTACTCCCGGCCGACCTCCTCCAACTCGTGGCAGATGTCACCGCCGCGCTCCACGAGCACCCAGGGCACCTCGGCGAGGTAGTCCGCGCAGGCGAGCTCCAGGCCCAGGACCTCGGTGCGGTGGTCCGGCACGTCGACGAAGACGGGGGGCTCGCAGCCCGCCCAGACCGTGGTCGGCAGCCGGTTGGCGACATGGACGATGATCAGACCGGAGCCCGTCCTGCGGGACATGCCGATCGCATAGGCGAGGGCCCGCTCGCTGGACGTCGAGCCGTCGAAGCCGACGACGACCCCATGCCGGAAGGCGGGATCGCACGGACGGCGCGCTTGTTCGGCCGCCAGCGGGTCCGACAAGGCGTCGGCTACCTGCTTGCGGTCCGCGGGTTCGGGGATTTCGTGACCGGCCATCGGTGTCTCGGCGAAGAGAGTCCTCGTGAGGAGAGCGGCGTGGGAAGGTGCGTCAGCGGGGCGGTGTCGTGGTGTCCGGGAATCATCTTCCCAACCCCTTACCCCCAAGGGTACGGCGCCACTCCTCCATTGCCCGCCCCGCGCACGGCGCGTGCGGCGTTTTCCGGAGCATGCCCGAGACCGGGCCCCGATGGCAATGCCGGTTGCCCTCTACACAGACGTACCGGCCACCGCTACGGCCCCTTGCGGCGCTTGGCGGAACCGTCCCGGAGGGGCTCGCGCCGACGGTCCTGGGGCGTCGCCCGCGAGGAGCGGAACCCACCCTTCCGGGGGAGTCGGCCGACTCTCGGGGTCCGTCCGGAACCCACCGCGCGGTCTGCTCCCGGGGCGGCCGGTAGAGCGGTATTCGGCTGCCCGCCCGGACCGGTCCCCGGCCGGGCGCGCCGGCCCCGCCGCAGGGGCCGCCGATCCCTGCGCGGGGGCGCGCAGAGGCGGACGGGCGCCCCGGGTTGTGCGCCGGTAGAACGACTGATTTCCGCACACGCGACCGTACATTTTCAGCCAACTTCAAGGACCGGTCCATTCCTTGTCGAAATGGCCGATCAACCCCCTTGCCACCAGGCAGGAAGAGACCGCCCGGTACGCTTCCGCCCAATGGGGACGGGCCATCAACGCCGGACGCACTTCCCTGCACGAGCCGCGAGTGAAACGCTTCGTGATCGAACGCTTCCCGCCAGGTTGCCTTGTCGACAATGAGCCGGTTGGTGAACTTGTCACGACGGCACCACGGGACGCAGTAGATTCGATCTTGGGCGTCGAAGGCCGGGGACTCGTGCACGACCGAGGGGACATGTGCAGGTGCGACAGGCCCGTAAGGACCAGGAAGACGCGAACACCGAGGGGGGCTTAGCGTCATGAGCCAGGACTCCGCCACCGCAACGGAGGCTGTAAGGAAGCTGGGCGGAAGACGACGCCGGGAAGTCGTCGCCGTCCTGCTCTTCAGCGGTGGCCCCATCTTCGAGAGCTCCATTCCGCTGTCGGTGTTCGGAATCGACCGCCAGGACGCGGGAGTTCCGCGCTACCGGTTGCTCGTGTGCAGCGGCGAAGAGGGACCGCTGCGCACCACCGGAGGACTCGAACTGACCGCGCCCTACGGGCTGGAGGCGATCAGCAGGGCCGGCACCGTCGTGGTGCCCGCCTGGCGCTCGATCACCTCCCCGCCGCCCGTCGAGGCGCTGGACGCCCTGCGCCGCGCCCATGAGGAGGGCGCCCGCATCGTCGGCCTGTGCACGGGGGCCTTCGTGCTCGCCGCCGCCGGGCTGCTGGACGGCCGCCCGGCCACCACCCACTGGATGTACGCACCGACGCTGGCCAAGCGCTATCCGTCGGTGCACGTCGACCCACGCGAACTGTTCGTGGACGACGGCGACGTGCTGACCTCCGCCGGGACGGCGGCCGGCATCGACCTGTGTCTGCACATAGTCCGCTCGGACCACGGCACGGAGGCCGCCGGGGCACTCGCCCGCCGGCTCGTCGTGCCGCCCCGGCGCAGTGGCGGTCAGGAGCGCTACCTCGACAGGTCTTTACCTGAAGAGATCGGCTCCGACCCGCTCGCCGAGGTCGTCGCCTGGGCGCTGGAGCATCTGCACGAGCAGTTCGACGTGGAGACGCTGGCCGCGCGCGCCTACATGAGCCGGCGGACCTTCGACCGGAGGTTCCGCTCGCTGACGGGCAGCGCACCGCTCCAGTGGCTGATCACCCAGCGGGTGCTGCAGGCGCAGCGCCTCCTGGAGACGTCGGACTACTCGGTGGACGAGGTCGCGGGCCGCTGCGGCTTCCGCTCGCCGGTCGCGCTGCGCGGGCACTTCCGCCGCCAGCTCGGCTCCTCCCCCGCCGCGTACCGGGCCGCCTACCGAACCCGCCGTCCGCAGGGCGGGGCACCGGAGCCGGTCATGGTGACGGAGGTGGCGGTGCCCAGCCAGGGCACCGCCCAGAGCCGCCGTCCCGCCGTCCCCGGCCCGTCCGGCGCCGCACCCGCGGCGCTGGAGACGAAGGCGGGCACCGACGTCTTCGCCCCGGGGCGCCCGGCCCTGCCCGGGCAGCGGAGCGCCCCGTAGACAGGGCCTGTCCGACAATTCCCGTCTGCCGCCCCGGCCCGTCCTCCGGGCGGACGACGGGAACTTTCAGACAGGCCCTAGGGTGGAGGCCATGAACGACCGCATGGTGTGGATCGACTGCGAGATGACCGGGCTCTCGTTGGCGGAAGACGCACTCATCGAGGTGGCCGCGCTGGTCACCGACTCGGAGCTGAACGTGCTCGGCGAAGGGGTGGACATCGTGATCCGCCCGCCGGACGCGGCGCTGGAGACCATGCCCGAGGTGGTGCGGCAGATGCACACCGCCTCGGGCCTCCTCGACGAACTGGCCGGCGGCACGACGCTGGCCGACGCCGAGGAGCAGGTCCTCGCCTACGTGCGCGAGCACGTGAAGGAGCCCGGCAGGGCGCCCCTGTGCGGGAACTCGGTCGGCACCGACCGCGGCTTCCTGTCCCGGGACATGCCCCTCCTGGAGGGTTACCTCCACTACCGGATCGTGGACGTCTCCTCCATCAAGGAGCTGTCCCGCCGCTGGTACCCGAGGGCGTACTTCAACAGTCCGGAGAAGAACGGCAACCACCGGGCGCTCGCCGACATCCGCGACTCGATCACGGAGCTGCGGTACTACCGCGAGGCGGTCTTCGTCCCGCAGCCCGGCCCGGACTCCGAGCAGGCGAGGGCGGCCGCCGCGCGGGTCTCCCGGCCGCGCCCCTGAAGGCGCTGGTCACGGCCCTCCCGGGGGCCGCGGCCCCCCGCCGGGAAATGAGTGCGCGAGCACCCTCCCAGACCCTGTACACTTTTTCTCGGCCGGTCGGAAACGCCCGGACGCGGTGGGTATAGCTCAGATGGTAGAGCACCTGGTTGTGGTCCAGGATGTCGCGGGTTCGAGTCCCGTTACTCACCCTCTCAGGAGAAGCCCCTGACCTGCGGAAGCACAGGTCAGGGGCTTCTTCGTGCTCCGGGTGCGGTCAACGCGTCCCCAGGGACATCCGTCCGATCAACACCGTCATGCCTTTGGCCTGGCCGGGGAAAGCGCGGACGTCGGCGCCCGTCGCGGAGATGTCGCCGAGCGCGTCGGTGAGGGTCGACGCGAGGGTGCAGTGGGGAACGTACTCCGCCGGCTCACCGTTCCGGATCATCCTTCCGCTCGCGGCGGCCGAGAAGCTGCCGCGCAGCGGGTCGGTCCCGGCCGCCAGCCCACTGATGCTCTGCACGAGGAACCCGTGCGACACCCCGGCGATCAGCGCGGAGCGGTCGAGGCCGCCCGGCATCAGGCTGAGCGCCCTGGCCGCGGCGCGCGGCAGACTCTTGTAACCGGCCCGTACGGCGGCGCCGTTGGACGCCGCTCCCGCCCGCCCGGCGCTCGACGAATCGTGCAGCCGATGGGCCGCCCGCCCCCGGTCGATGAGGATGTTGCGCCGCGTGGCCATGCCCTCCGCGTCGTACCGGGCCGCCCCGAAACTCAGCGGGTCCGTCGGGTCGTCCACGAGCGTGACGTGCGGGGAGGCCACCGGCGCGCCGGGTTCCTCCGCCCCGAAGGCCTGCCCCCGTCCTCGGACCGGCCGGCGGTGCAGGACGTCGCACACCACGGTGAGGAACGCCGCCGTGACGGCCGGGTCGAACAGGACGGGCAGCACCTGGGAACGCGGCAGCCCGGACACGGACAGCGGCAGCGCGCCCAGCGCCTCCCGGGCCGCGCCGGGGAGGTCGAGCCCGGCCGGCGCGCGTGCGACGGTGTGCCCCGTCGCGGTGCTCGTCCCTCCGGTCTCCACCGTGCCCAGGACATAGGTGGACAGGAAGCAGGACGTCCGCCGCGAGTAGCTCGCCACCCCCTCCGTCGACACCACCGCGGACTCGGCCGCCGCGTCTCCCCAGCGCACCGACTTCACGCCGCGCACCGCGGGCGAGGCCGTGACGAGGCGCTCCAGCTCACGGCAGAGGGCGACCTTCGTCCCGAACCCAGTCTCCACGCAGTCCTGGCTCCACAGATCGATGTCGGCGGCGGCCGTGCCGTCCGGGCCCGGGAGCCCCACCGGACCCTGTCTGTCGGTGTGCCGGGCGTTGTCCCTCGCGTCGGCGACCACCTGGGCCAGCGCGGCGCGTCCGAACCCGCTGGTGTGCGCGAAGCCCACCCGGCCGTCGACGACGACCCGTACGCCCACACCGCCGCTGTCGGAGTGGGTCACCGCTTCCACGGTCTGTTCCCGGACGATGATCTGGGAGTCGGTACCTCTCGCCACGAACGCCTCGACCTGCTCGCCCGGCAACGCGTGCTCGACGGCCTCGCGTCCGATGCGCAGCACGGCGCCGTCCGCCCGCCCGCTCACAGGGCGGTCCCCCCGACCCGCAGTCCGCGCCGCACCCGCAGGGTGGGCTGCCCGTACCCCACGGGCAGCGCCTGGCCGTCCTTGCCGCAGATGCCGGGCGGCCCCAGGGCGAAGTCGGTGCCGATGGCATCGATCTCACGCAGCACCTCGGGTCCGGTGCCGATCAGGCTGCAGTCGGCCAGCGGCTCGCAGAGCCGCCCCCGGCGGATCGCGTACGTCTCCTTCGCGGCGAAGACGAAGGCCCCCGTCGCGGTGTTCACCCGGCCGTCCCCCAGCCGCGCCACGTAAATGCCGTGCGGAGTGTCGGCGATGATGTCCTGCGGTGCGGTACCGCCCGCCAGGACCAGCAGGTTCGACATCCTGGGCATGGGCTGGCACTGGTAGTTCTGGCGCCTGCCGTTGGCGGGCACGGCGCCCGGCTCGGCGCGGGCGTGGGACCGGTCCCACAGGTAGTCGACCAGCACCCCGTCCTCGATCAGTACCGTGCGGCGCCCCGGCTGCCCCTCGTCGTCGTACGCGTAGCTGCCCCACGCCCCGTCGACCGATGCGTCGTCCACCAGCGTCAGGCCGGCAGGACCGAGCCGCCGGCCGAGCAGGCCGTGGAAGACGGAGCTGCGGCGGGCCAGGTGATCGGCCTCCAGGCCGTGCCCGCACGCCTCGTGGATGAGGACGGCTCCGGTGCCGGGCGCGAGGATCACCGGCATCTCGCCGACCGGAGCGGGGGAGGCCGAGGCGCGTGCGCGCGCTCTGCGCAGTGCCTCGCCGACGGTCGCGCGCACGTCGGCCTGACCGAGGCGCGCACCGAGGCCGTTGAGCCCGATGGAGGCCCGGGCGGCGACCGGTTCCGTACGCGGCCCCACCACCGCGGTGACGGCCAAGCGCTCACGGCCGGTCCGGTGCACCGCGTGCCCGCCCGCGGAGTCCGCGATCCGCACGACGCGCCGCTCGCCGCGCAGGACGGCGGATACGGAGACGAGCCGGTCGCCGCCGTCCCCGGCCAGGTCCGCGACGGAACGCAGCAGTCCGGCGTGCCGGAGGCGCGTGTCCCCGGTCCCGTCCTCCTCGGTCCAGCCGTCCTCCGGCCGGCCGGAGGCGTCCGCCGGTCCGCAGTCCACGGGGTACTCCGCCGGAGCCCCGCCCGTTTCCGGCACGACGGTCGCCCGATGGGAGGCAGGAGAGGCCAGCGAAGCCAGCGCCTGGCGGGTGACTTCCAGGACCGACGCGGGGGCGAGGTCCGACGTGTGGCCGAAGCCATACGTCGCGCCGCGTCGCGCGCGGACCCCGAGGCCCTCTTCCCGGCCGGAGACCGAATCGACGATCTTGTCACCTCGGGCCGTCATCGCCGAGGTGGCCACCCGTTCGGCGAAGATCTCCATGAAGTCGGCCCGCCGGCCCCGCCGCTCACGAAAAACCGATGCCGACAAGTCCGGATCGAACAAGTTTCACACCCCACGATCTTTACCCGTCGAATCCGCCGACCACACCCTACATGCGCAAGAAATAAGCCATGCCTGTCTCGAAGCATCCATCGGACAAGACCGGCGGAGCGGACAAATTCCGCGCAAACAGCCCCCGTGAAAGCGGTGAAAAAGCGGCCAATGCATCGTCCACGGAAAGATCGCGCCGACCGGCCGCATGGGGTTGTGGGCGCGTAGTCGACCAACTACGGTCGCTCGTGGCGGGTCGGGGGCCCTTTTGGTTCGGATTCCCCGCCCGGCACTTATCCATCCGCCAATCGGAAGGAATGCCATGGACCAGGAACAGAACATCGACAACTCGTTCTTCCTCGACGAGGAGACCACTGAGCGCTTCTCGATGCTCGTCAACGACGAGGGAGTCATGCGCGCCGGGTTCGTCGCCCACGAGGCCAACAACCTCAACGAGGCCTGAGTCACCGCATAAGCGGTGACAGCGGGGAGGTCCGCTCGTCGGACCTCCCCGTGGGGACGGTGACCGGACCGGGCGGAAAGTTGGCCACCTTGCATCGAATGACCTCCAGTCTGCGTGAATGCTCTCTGGAAGAAACCCTGAAGAAGGCGCGGGCCGTGGCGCCGCTGCTCGGAATCACCAGGGTCACTGATACCACGTGGCTCGACCGCGTCGGCATCCCTGTGTACGCGAGCATCCGCCCCGGCGCCCAGCGCGGCTCCCTGTGCGTGAATGCCGGAAAAGGTCTGCGCCCCGACGAGGCGCGGGCGGGCGCTTACATGGAGGCGATCGAATTCGCCGCCGCGGAGTTCTCGCCCGATAAGTGGGACATCACCTGCCTGACCCCGGCGCAGATCACCGCACAGGACGGGGCACTCTTCGAATTCATTGAACTCTGCCCGATTCTGGGCCGAACCATGGACAAGGACGACAGGCTGCCCTGCGTCGAAGCCAGGGATCTGGCCGCCGGAAAGCCTGTCTCGATCCCCGCCGAACTGGTTTTCTCACCCTTTTCCTGGCCCACCGGCCCCCGTATGTTCGGCAGCAGCACGAACGGTCTGAGCTCCGGCAACACCCTGCTCGAAGCCACCGTCCACGGTGTCGCCGAACTCCTGGAACGCGATGTGCACGCCTTCCATCTGATCCGGGACACCTCGCTGCCCGTCCGGACCGACAGCCTCACCGGCCACCCGGCCGAACTCGTGCGGCGGGCCGAGGACGCCGGCCTCGACGTGGCCCTGCGGACGACGCCCAACCCCTTCGGCCTCCCGTACTTCCACGCCTACCTGCTGGAGCCGGAGGACACCGCCCCGGTGGCCATCTCCTTCGGCGCCGGCCTCCACGTGAACCAGGAGATCGCCGCCGTGCGGGCCCTGTCCGAAGCGGCGCAGTCACGGCTCTCCCACATCCACGGCGGCCGCGACGACATCATCGACCGTCACGACTACTTCGACGCGGCCGCCCGCGACGCCGAACTCCGGGCCACGGCCGAACTGCGCCGCCGCGTCCGCGACCCCGCCGGCATGGTGCCGATGTCCGCACTGCCCGACTTCAGCCACGAGGTCGACACGCTCACCGACGCGCTGGACCTGCTCCTCGACCGCGCACGGGCCGTCGGCGTACGCCAGGTACTGACCGTGGACCTGACCCCGGTGCCCGACGCGGGCCTCCACGTGGTCCGGGTCGTCGCACCCCGGCTGGAGTCGTTTCAGCCGTCACTGCAACGCGTCGGACGGCGCCTCGCCGCCCACGGCGCCACACCGGAGATCGCGGTGGCCCCATGACCTGCACCCACCTGTTCGTCGGCCCCACCGCCCATGGCCTGGGCAAGCCCATTCCCCAGGACGTACGCACCCACGCGCCCGCGCGCCGGGGCGACATCGACCGGCTCCTCGCGGACCATCCGGCCCCCGGCGTCATCCTGCTCGCCGACGGCACCTTCCACAGCTACCCCTCGGTCGGCCACCGCGAGCTGCGCGACGCCCTGACCGCCGGCTGGCGCGTCTGGGGGCTGTGCTCCATGGGCGCAATCCGCGCCGCCGAGATGCACCCCCTGGGCATGCGCGGCTACGGAGCCGTCCATCAACGGTTCGCCGACGACCCCGACTTCGCCGACGACGAGGTCGCCCTGGTCCATGGTCTGGAGCCCCCCTTCCACGCGGTCTCCGAACCCCTCGTCCACATCCGGGCCTATCTCGACCACCTGCGGCTTCTGGGAACGCTCCCCGCGGCCCGCCTGGACGAGGTACTCGCCGACTACAAGAACCGCTGGTACGGAGACCGCACCCTGCCGTCGCTGGCCCGGCGCCTCCAGGAGCTCGGCCATCCGACCGCACGAGACGACATGAAGGACTTCGACCGCTTCCGGCTGAAGACGCGCGACCTGGAAGCCTTTCTCGCCGAACGCCCGTGGGACGAGGCGGAGTAGGGGGACACGAACATGGACCACCGGACACTGCTCACCGAGATCGGCGGCGTGCCGTTCATCGACGAGGCGTTCAAACCCAAGGCGCTCCTGACCGCCGTGGCCCTGGTACGCCGCAGCGCCGAACCCACGGCGTTCCCCGCGCTCGGCGCCTACCTCGACCCGGAGAACGCCAAGAGCATCTTCGACCGCCACGCCACCTCCAAGGTGAGCGACGTCGCCTGGGAGGAACTCGGCGCGGCCGAGGCCGAGGACGTGGCGCACGCCACCGGGCTCGTCGTCGGGTCGATGCCCGCATGGCAGGGCCTCTTCACGCTGCCCAAGCGGTACCGGCGCATGCCGACCAGCACCAGCAGCACCTCCGTGCTCGTCCCGCAGACCATCTACCTCGGCCCCGGCGCCTTCCGGGACGAGGAGACGCTGCGCGAGACCCTCATCCACGAACACGCCCATATCTGGCTCAACTTCATCGCCGAGGTGTACGACCTCCAGGTCCCCGACGCCCCCAACGACTACGTCCTGCCCTCCGGTACCTCGGGCAAGACGTACCGGGGCGTCATGTTCGCCGCTCACTTCGCCGCCGCCGCGGCGTCGGCCCTGCGCCGGCGCCACCTCGACGGGGAGACCCACGTGCGCGAGCGGCTGCACTACCTCACCGGGTACCTCGACGGCTGCCTCACGGCCATGGACGAGCGGCCGTACGGCAGCCCGGCCGGCGACCTGGTCAAGCACACGCTGGCCGGGCGGCTCGACGATCTCACCCGGCACTTCCACGATCCAGCGATCCCCGGTGGCCACCTTGCCCGCTGACAGCACCGACGCACTCGAACCACCCGGCACCGGTGTCCGGGACTTCGCCCTCCTCCAGACCGCCGCGTTCTGCGGCACCATCGCCACACGGTGCGTGGAGATCGCCCTGGCCTGGTGGGTCCTGGACCGGACGGGCGACGAAGCACTGCTCGGAGTCCTGATCGCGCTCGGGATCGCCACCGACATCCTGTCGCGCGGCGCCCTGGCCTGGCTCGGGGACCGTTTCCCGCCCGGCCGGGTCATCCAGTGCTGCTTCATCGGCTCGGCCCTGGTCAGCGGCCTGCTCACCTGGCTCGCCTACCGGGGCGTGTACGAACTGTGGACCATCGTGGCCGGCATCATGCTGCTCGGCGTCAGCCTCGGCGTCCGCGAACCGCTCCTCATGTCGACGATCCGCGGCCTGCTCAGCACCACCTCGGTCGCCGGCGCCGTCCGCGTCCGGTCCACCGTCATGTCGCTCTCCTCCTTCGCGGGGCCCGTGGCGGCGGGCGTCCTCGTCGGGACCCTCGGGTACGCCGCCGTCCTGGCCACCGCGTTCGGCGTCGTCGGTGTGTCCACGATCCTCGTCGTCGCCCTGCGGGCACCCGCACCCGAACCCGGAAACCGGCCCACCGGCGTCGGCGGCTTCACCGCCTGGGCGTCGGGTACCCGCGCCGGCTTCCGGGCGATCCGCCGCGTACACCCCGAGTGGCGCCTGGCCATGCTCACCATGGTGGTGAACTTCGCGCTCTACCCCGTCTTCAACGTGATCGTGCCCGTTCTGGTGGCCCAGCGCTTCCCGCACCGCACCTGGGTCCTGAGCGTCGTCGAATCGGCCTTCGCGGTCGGACTCATCGTCGGCAGCGCCTTCCTGGTGGGGCTGAGCGACCGGCTCCTCGGCCGACGCCGCACCGTCCTGGCCGGCTTCGCCGTGCTCGGCGCCGGTTTCGCCGGGACCGGCCTCGTCGTCGGCGGCCTGGACCTGGACGGCACGGTGGCCTTCACCGCGACCGCCTCCCTGCTGCTGATGCTCTCCGGCGTCGGGCTGTGCATGATCACCACCAACACCGGAACGGTCCGGCTGCTGGCCACCCCGGCCGCGTACCGGAACCGGATGGTCGCCGCCGCCTCCTTCCTCTCCGGCGTCGTCATGCCGCTCGGCTCCGTCACCAGCGGCGTCGTCTCCCGCACCTCCGGCGAACTGTGGGCCCTGGCCGTCCTGGGTGTGCTCATCTGCCTGTGCGCCGTCGTCGCCGCCCGCGACCGGGTTCTCACCACCTACCTCGACCTGCCCGACGACGCGCTCGACGACATCTACGCCCGCGACTACCCCCAGGCCTTCGCGGTCGAGCCCCACGAGGAGAAGGCGGCGAGCCGATGAAGGAATCCACCCTCGCGCTGCTGCGCTGTCCGAACGACCACTGCGGGACCGCGCCGCTCACCGCCGACGTCTGGGCGCGGACCGTCCTGGACACCGGCGAGACGGAGCTCGTCGAAGGCGTGGTGGCGTGCGCTTCCTGCGGCGGCGCCTACCCGGTCGTGTCGGGCGTGCTGATCCTCGTCGAGGATCTCGCCGCCTACCTGCGCGACCACCTCGGAGTCATCACCGGCCTCGCCGCCCACGGGCCGTCCGAGGCCATGGCGGGCTGGCTCGGTTCCCGGGCCCCCGCCGCCGTCGATCCCCGCCACGTCAACCGCAGCATGAAGCTTGAGGACCGCTATGTGAACGCGTTCCTCGGTGCCCATTTCGACCACCGCGCCACGGATGTGGATGCCGACCCGCTCATCGCCGATCTCCTCGCGGCGAACGCCGACCGGGACCTGTGGGCCACCGCGACGACCCTGTTCGACCGGACCCGGCCCCTCACGGCCCTGGACGTCGGCAGCAGCGTCGGCGGCCTGTCGGCTCTGCTGTCCCGGCGCCGGTGCGCCACGGTGGGCGTCGACACGTCGTTCCTGTCGGTCCTCGTAGCCCGCCGCGCTCTGCTCTCCTCGCCCGGTCCGCTGGACGGCTACCGCGTCTACCGCGAGGGCGATCTCTACGACGAACGGCCGCTGACCGTCGCGGGAGACCCGCGCCACGTGGACTTCATCGTGGGATCCGGACTGACCCGGCTGGTGCGCGGCCCCGTCGAACTGACCTGTGCGGTCAACCTCATCGACCTCGTCCCCGACCCGGCCCGCCTGCTGGATACGCTGATCTCCCAGACCGCGGAGGACGGCCACCTGCTGGTCACCTCACCCTACGGCTGGTCCGGTGTCCCCAGGAGCCGCTGGCTCGGCGGCACCTCGAACGAGACCTCCCCGGCCGCTCTGCGTGCGGCGGGCGCCGCTCGCGGTCTGAAGGTGGTCTGGGAGAACGAGCGCGTTCCCTGGCTGTGGCGCGACTACTCCCGCTTCTGGAGGCTCTACTCCGTGGACGTCGTCCTCTTCAGGCGTACCTGAAGGCCGTCGCGGGTGCGGGTGGCGACGACGGCCGGCCGGTCGACGGCGCCGACGAACGCCGACCACGCGGCCGGGCCGAAGGCGAGCGCCGGGCGGGACGGGTTCTTGGAGTCGCGCAGGCACACCACCGGGGCGGGGCCGGGGACCGACGCCACTTCCACGCAGTCGGGGCCCGCCGAGTCGCAGTAGCTGGACCTCGTCCAGTGCAGGGGCATGGTTCTCCTCCGCTCGCCCGGCCGCCCGGCGGCGGGCCTCACGTCGCTCCGTAGCCGTCGGGCCGGTGGACCGGGAGCGCCGAGACACCGAGATCCCGGCGCATGGTCTGCCGCACCTCGTACAGGCCCTCCGAGGCGCGTTCCAGCCGTTCCCTGATGTCGTCCAGGGACTCCTCGGCCGTGTCCCCCCGCTCGTGCGGGCCGAGCAGGGCGTGGATGCGGTGCAGCTGGTGCACGACGCCGCCCGCGACGGACAGCACGGCGTCGCTGACCACCATCTGCGCCTCGGCGTACACGTCGCGCAGGACCTGGCGGGTCTCCTCCCGCTCCCGGCCCTGTCCGGGGCGCGCCTCCCCGGCGGCGAGGGCGAAGTAGTCCTTCGACAGGACCGAGTGGAACTGGCGCAGGCGCTGGTTGAACACCGCGTAGGTGGCCCGGCGCGCGGCCAGGGCCTCGCGGCGTTCGTCCGCCAGCAGCTCCTCCCGCCGCAGCCGCTCCGCACGGTCGAGCTCCACCGTCTTGGCCCGCAGGGCGCCGCGGTGCGCCATCACGCCGGACATCAGGGTGCCCGCCACCCCCACCACGGCGACGACCAGAGCGGTCAGAGAAGGGTCCACGGCTCCGAAGCTACTCGAAGTGGGCGCCGGTCGAACCGAGTTGCGGCAACCCGGCGTCACGAGGAGTCGCGGACCACCAGCTCGGTCGGCAGCACGATCTGCGCCCGGTCCGCGTTCTCGCCGGCGATCATGTCGAGCAGGACCCTGGTCATCGCGCGGCCCATCTCCTCGATCGGCTGGCGCACGCTGGTGAGGGCCGGGTCCATGTGGCGGGCCACGGCCGAGTCGTCGAAGCCGATGAGGGCGACGTCGTCCGGGATGCGGCGGCCGGCCTCGCGCAGGACCTGGCGGGCACCGGCGGCCATCACGTCGGACGCGGCGAAGACCGCGTCCACGTCGGGGCGGCGGGCGAGCAGGTCGCGCATCGCCCGGGCGCCGCCCTCCTCGGTGAAGTCGGCGGGGGCGATCAGCCGCTCGTCGGGCTCCAGGCCCGCTTCGCGGACGGCCTGGCGGTAACCGTCCAGGCGGCTCTGCGAGGCGTAGACGTCGAGCCGGCCGGTGATCGTGGCGATGGAGCGGCGGCCTCGCGAGGCGAGGTGTTCCACGGCGCCGCGGGCGCCCTCGAAGTTGTCCGAGTCGACGGAGGAGAGGGTCTCGGCGGCGGATCTGCGGCCGTTCATCACGGCGGGCATGCCGAGCTGTTCCAGCAGGTCGGGCAGCGGGTCGTCGGCGTGCACGGAGACCAGCAGCACGCCGTCCACGCGGTGCGCGGTGAGGTACTGCGCGAGCCGGCGGCGCTCGCGGTCGCTGCCGACGAGGGTGAGCAGCAGCTGCATCTCCGTATCGGCGAGGGCGGCGCCGACCCCGCGCACGATGTCGGAGAAGTACGGCTCCGCGAAGAAGCGGCTCTCCGACTCGGGCACGACGAGCGCGACGGCGTCCGTGCGGTTGCCGGCCAGCGCGCGGGCCGCGCGGTTGGGCACGTAACCCAGCTCGGCGACGGCGGCTTCGACCGCCTCCCTGGTGTGGGCGCTGACCCGGGGCGACCCGTTGATGACACGCGAGGCCGTGCCCCGCCCGACCCCCGCCCGCGCCGCGACCTCTTCGAGCGTGGGCCGGCCCCCGCTCCGTACTCGCGCTGCCGTCATGGCTGCCTCCCGTTCGCGGTCAATTTCTCACAGTCGGATAACCAAACCAAGTCCTGGCGTTGGTTCCCTTGACACTCTGCGGGACCGGTCGGCCGCTCCCCCGCTCCATTTATGGGAGCGCTCCCACTCTACGCGCGTGGTCAAGCGGAACGCGCAGGCCGGGGGGCGAACGGCCGAGACCCGGCACGGATGCCGGGTCTCGGGGGATGCGGCGGTACGGACAGGGCGTACCGGAGGGGATCAGGCGAGGTCCTCCAGCGGCGGGAGGGCGTGGCGGCGGATCACGTCGGCGTACCAGTGGGCACTGGCCTTCGGGATGCGGCGCTGGGAGGCGTAGTCCACGTACACCGCGCCGAACCGCTTCGAATAGCCGTACGCCCACTCGAAGTTGTCCATCAGGGACCAGAGGAAGTAGCCGCGCACGTCCGCGCCGTCGGCGACCGCGCGCTGCACGGCGTCGAGGTGGCCGTGCAGGTAGGCGATGCGCTCGGGGTCCTGGACCCGGCCCTCGGGCGAGACGTAGTCGTCGAAGGCGGCGCCGTTCTCGGTGACCATCAGCGGGATGCCGGGGTGGTCGCGGGTGACGTCCATGAGCAGGTTGTAGAGCCCGTTGGGGTCGATCGACCAGTTCATGGCGGTGGTCGGCTTGCCGTCGGCGAGGTGGAAGGCGACGTGCTCCGAGCCGGGCCACGGGGAGTAGTCGCTCGCGCCGTGGCCGTCGTTGCGGGTGTCGCCGGAGCCCTCGGCGGGCGTGGAGACCAGGGTCGGCGTGTAGTAGTTGATGCCGAGGACGTCGACCGGGCGCGCGATGGCCTCCAGGTCGCCGTCCCGCACCAGCTTCGACCAGTCCACCACGTGCGCGGTGTCCGTGAGCAGGTCCTCCGGGTAGGCACCGTGCAGCATCGGGCCGGTGAAGACCCGGTTGCCGACCGCGTCGATGCGGCGCGCGGCGTCCACGTCCTCGGGGCTCGGGGTCAGCGGGCGGACCTGGTGGAGATTGAGGGTGACCGAGGTCTGCGCGGTAGCGGGGAGTTGACCGCGCAGAACCTCGATCGCCCGGCCATGGGCGAGGTTGAGGTGGTGGGCCGCCCGCAGGGCGGACGCGGCCTCGGTACGGCCGGGGGCGTGCACCCCGGAGCCGTAGCCGAGGAAGGCCGAGCACCACGGCTCGTTGAAGGTGGTCCACGTGGCGACGCGGTCGCCGAGGGCGCCGGCCATGATCGCGGTGTAGTCCGCGAACCGCTCGGCGGTCGCGCGCTCCGGCCAGCCGCCCGCGTCCTCCAGCTCCTGGGGCAGGTCCCAGTGGTAGAGGGTGGCGACGGGCTTGATGCCGGCCTCGAGGAGCTCGTCGACCAGCTTGCGGTAGAAGTCGAGCCCGCGCTCGACGGCGGGGCCGCGGCCGGTGGGCTGGACCCGGGACCAGGAGATGGAGAAGCGGTACGCCTTGAGCCCCAGCTGCTTCATCAGCGCCACGTCGTCGCGGTAGCGGTGGTAGTGGTCGGCGGCGATGTCGCCGGTGTCGCCGTTGCGCACCTTGCCGGGGGTGCGGCTGAAGGTGTCCCAGATGGAGGGCGTGCGCCCGTCCTCGGCGGCGGCACCCTCGACCTGGTAGGCGGCGGTGGCCGCTCCCCAGACGAAGCCCGTCGGGAACGTGGTGGTGGCCTCGGGCACCGGCTTCGGGGCGATGTCAGGTCGTACGGCAGTCATGCGGGAGCGCTCCCAGGGGTGTGAAGGACAGGGGCGTTGACGGGGTGGGGCTACGGGGCCGTACGGTCCGCGGGGCGGGCGGGGACCGTACGGCTCCGTGACGGAGAAGCGGCGAGCGGGTGGTCAGCCCTTGACGGCGCCGGACATGATGCCGCCGACGATCTGCTTGCCGAAGATCACGAACACCACGAGCAGCGGCAGGGTGCTGATCAGCGCGCCGGCCATCACGATGCTGGTGTCGGGGGTGTACGAGGCGCTGAGCTGGCCGAGCGCCACCTGAAGGGTGGGGTTCTGCTGGTTCAGGGCGAGGTAGGGCCAGAAGAAGTCGTTCCACGCCTGGACGAAGGTGAGCATGCCGAGCACCATCATCGCGGGACGGGCCACCGGCAGCACCACGCTCAGCACGATGCGGAAGTTGTTCGCGCCGTCGATCTTGGCGGCCTCGATCAGCTCGTACGGCAGCGCCTCGCTCAGGTACTGGCGCATGAAGAAGACACCGAAGGCGCTGACCAGGGTCGGGAAGATGACCGCTTCCAGGTCGCCGCCCCAGCCGATGTCGGACATCATCATGAACAGCGGGACGACGCTGAGCTGCGGCGGGATCGTCAGGGTCAGGATGACCCCGGTCATCAGGGCGTTCCGGCCGCGGAAGCGCATCTTGGCGAAGGCGTAGCCGGCCAGGGTGCAGAAGAAGAGCGTCGCCACGGTGATGCAGCCGGCCACGATGACGGTGTTGACGATCGCCTTGCCCAGATGGGCCTGGTTCCACGCGGCGTCGAGGTTGTGCAGGAGGCGGCCGCCCGGCAGGAACGGCGGGGTGGTGGCCAGCACTTCGTCCTGGGTGTGGGACGCGGCCACGAGGGTCCAGTACAGCGGCAGCAGCGAGCCGATGCCGACGACGGCCAGGGCGATGTAGGCGAACGGGCCGCCGTTCAGCTGCTGCCCGGCACCGGGCTTGAAGCGGCTGGCGCGCTTCGGTGCGCGGTGGACGGAACGCGCCGGGAGGCCGGGCTCCGAGACTTTGGTGGGGCTGGTCATGGTCATTGGATTTCGCTCCCGGTCAGACCGCGGATTTGCGTACGAAGCGGCCGATGAGCCAGTTGACCGCGGCGATGATCAGCAGGAGGGCGAGCATCGCCCAGGCCACTGCGGCGGCCGGACCGAGGTGCCCGAGGTTCCAGCCGTAGTTGTAGAGGTAGACGCTGAGCGTCTCGTACTGATTCTCGTTGCCGCCGGTCGCGCCGAGCGTGCCGCCCTCCAGGAGCATGGGCTCACCGAACAGCTGCATGGAGCCGATGGTCGAGATGACGATCGTGAAGAGGATGGTGGGCCGCAGCGAGGGGATGGTCACCTTGCGGAACTGCTGCCAGCGCGAGGCGCCGTCGAGCGAGGCCGCCTCGTACAGGTCGGACGGCACCGCCTGCATCGCGGCGAGGTAGATCAGGGTGTTGTAGCCGGTCCAGCGCCAGATCACGATGACCGAGATGGCGATCTTGGACGTCCAGTGGCCGTTGGCCCAGTTGGTGTCGCCGAGGCCGACGAAGTGCAGCGCCCAGTTCAGCAGGCCGCCGTCGGCCCGGAAGACCAGGGCGAAGACGAGGGCGGCGGAGGCCACGGAGGTGGCGTACGGGGTAAGGATGATGGTGCGCCAGAAGGTGCTGGCCCGCAGCTTGTAGTTGAGCAGGTGAGCCAGGCCGAGCGCCACGAGCAGCTGCGGGACCGTCGACATCACACCGATCAGGAAGGTGTTGCTGACGGCCGTCCAGAACTCGGCGTCGTGCAGGATCTTGTCGAAGTTGTCCCAGCCGACCCACTCCATCTGGTTCATGCCGGTCATCTCGACCCGGTGCAGGGCGATCCAGCCGGTGTAGATCAGCGGGTAGAGCCCGAAGGCGCCGAAGACGAGGAAGAACGGGGCTATGTAGGCGTACGGCGACGCCTTGTCGTCGAACCGCCAGAGCCGGCTGCGCCAGTTCTGCCGGCGTGCGTTCACCGGTTTGTGCTGGGAGCCGCGGGGTGGCGGCGCGTATGCGTCCCGGGTGGGAGTCGAGGTGGCCACGAGCGGGATGTCCTTCCCTGGATTTTGCTTGGGTTACCCGGGTACGGGGATGGCTGGGCCGTTACGCCGCACCCCTCAGGAACACGCGGGTGCGGGCGGCCCTGGGAGGGCCGCCCGCGCCCGGGCGGGTCCGGCGGATCAGGCCGGACGCGCCCGGCGAACGTCAGCCGATCACCTTGTCGATGGCCTTGGTCGCGGCGTCCCAGGCGTCGTCGGGCTTGGTGCCGCGCTGCTCCATGTTGTTGATCTGGGTGGAGATGGTGTCCTTGATGGCCGCGTCCTTCGGGCCGAGGATCGTCTCGGGGATGGACTTGGCCTCATCGGCGTAGATCTGGCCGATCGGGGCGTCGTTGAAGTACGGCAGGGTCGCGTTCTTCACGTCCGGGAGCTCGTACGCGCCCGTGTTGGACGGGAAGGAGCCGATCGCCTTGAAGACGGCGGCCTGCTGCTCGGGGGCGGTCAGCCACTTGACGAGCTTGGTGGCCTCGTCGACGTGCTTGCCGGACTTCGGGACACCGAGGAAGGAGCCGCCCCAGTTGGCCGCGGTGCTGCCGGGCGCGGTGGTGATGTCCCACTTGCCCTTGTTGGCGTCACCGGCGTTCACGGATATCTGGCCGGCCATCCAGGCGGGGCAGGCGACGGTGGCCATGGTGCTCTTGCGGAGCGCGGCCTTCCACGGGTCGCTGAACTGGGCGAGGCCCTGGGTCAGCTTCTTGTCCGCGGCCTCGGCGGCCAGGTTCCAGCCCTGCTGGACGCTGGGGCTCTCCTTGTAGATCGCCTTGCCGCTCTCGTCGTAGTACTGCTTCGCGTTGGAGCTGACGACGGCGTTGAACATGGCGCTGGCGGAGTCCATGAAGTACGTGCCCGCGGGCGCCTTCTTCTTGTACTCCTCACCGAGCTTGAGGTAGTCCTCCCAGCCACCGGCGATCTTGGCGGCGACCTCCTTGCGGTCGGTCGGCAGACCGGCCTTCTTGAACAGCTCGGTGTTGTAGCAGAGCGACATCGGACCGATGTCGGTACCCGCGCCGATCACCTTGCCGTCAGCCGTGGTGGCCTGCTTCTCCTTCCACGACACGAACTCCTTGACGTCGATGACCTTGCTCAGGTCGGCGAACTGGTCCGCCTTGGTGTCGACGAGCTCCTTGATGCGGCCGACCTCAAGACCCTGGACGTCGGCGAGGCCGCTGCCCGAGTTCAGCTGCTGGAGCAGCTTCGGGTAGTAGACCTTCTCATCGGCGGTGGTGTCTTCCTTCACCGTGATGTTCGGGTGCAGCTCGTGGTACTTGGCGAAAAGACCGGCTTCCTTGTAACCGAACTGGCCGTAGTCGGCGACGGTCAGCGTGATCTTCCCGTTCGACTCGGAGGACTCGTTCGAGTCGGAATCGTCGCTGCTGCAGCCGGTCAGCAGCAGCGCCGAAGCGGTCAGGCCCGTGGTGGCCAGGACCGCGACTCTGCGGCTCCGGCCGGCGACGGTGCGGGTGATACGCATTCCACTACTCCTTGTTCCAGGGTGGGACTGGCTCACTGCGTGGCATACGCACTGGTGAGTGCGGGTGCCGAAGGGTGTTGGGGGGAGTACACGGGCAGTGCCGTTCACTCGGGGAAAACCCCGTGCGATGTGGGAGCGCTCCCATGCGTCGATGTCGGAAGATTGCTGCCTACGGGGGGTGGGTGTCAAGAGTTGAAGACGCTTCCGTTGCGCGAGCGTGTCCTGCAAGTCACGAGACCGTGTCCGGCCGAGGGCTTGCCAAAGCGGTTCACCGCGTTGCGACGCCAGGCGGTTTTTCGAATTCCCGCAGGTGGGAGGCGGGTTGGCGGGTGACCTTGGCCAACCCCCCGCAAAAAACCGGCCGGGGTGCCCGTTTTTCGACACGGCCCGGAAACGGTCCGCCGGAGCCCCGGGGACCCCGCCGGGAAGTGAACGGGGTGCGGCGCGCAGGGGGCGCGGATCCGGACCCGCGCGTTCTTTGCCCGAACCCGGGCGCCCGCCCGGCGCCTTCAGGCCCGGCCGGGGCACCGCTCCGGAGTCATGCCCCGCGCAGCCGGGCGAGCGTCGCTTCCAACTCCTCCTGGGCCGTGCGCGCCGCCGCCTCCGGGTCGCCCGAGACGATGGCCGTGACGAGGGCGCGGTGGCCCGCGTGGCCGTGCTGGGGGTCCTGGCGGCGCAGGCCCAGGAGGTCCACGAGGTCGATGAGGCCCTGGCGGAGGGCCGGGACGAACTCGGCGAAGAGGTCGGTGAGGACCGGGTTGTGCGCGGCGGCCACCACCGCCCGGTGCACCGCGATGTCCGCGTCCACGAAGTCCGCGTCGTCGAGGCCGGCGCCCGCCCTCAACCGGGCGGTGAGCGCCGCGTCGAGGGCGGTCAGGTCCTCGTCGGTGCGGCGGCGGGCGGCGAGGCGGGCGGCCTGGACCTCGATGAGCATGCGGACCTCGTAGACGTCGGTGACCGAAGCCCTGCGCAGCCGTACCGGCCAGTCCTCCGTGACGTGGTCGGCGACGACGAAGACGCCGGCGCCCTGACGGGACTGGAGGAGGCCGAGTGTCGCGAGCGTGCGGACCGCCTCACGGACCGTGGAGCGGCCCACGCCCAGTTCGCGGGCGAGGGTGGTCTCGCCCGGGAGCTTCGTGCCGACCGGCCAGTGCCCCTCGGTGATCTGCGCGCGCAGATGGCTGGTCGCCTGTTCTACGAGGGGGCTGGGGCGGAGGGGGCCGAGCGGGGACACGTCGTTCACCTGTCAGGTTGTCTGAGGGGTTGCGTTCTGGTTACTGTACCGCCCATGACGTACCGCGGTCTCCTCCTTCTCGGCTGCCGCGGCGGGGCCTGAAGCGATCGGCACCCCGCCGCGGGGTGCCGTGCTGTGCCGGTCGCATCCGGCGATGCGAGAAGAGACACCGTTCATGCCCGAGTCCATGTCCGCGGCCACGTCCGACGCCCGGTCCCCGATGCACAGCTTCCCCACCATCTGCACGCCGCGCGGCCCGGTCCCCCAGGCGGCGCCCCGCTGGAACCCGCAACGCTCCAGCTCCATGCCCTCGCACCGCTACCGCTCCGCGTACGACCGGGTCGCGGTCCCGCTGACCGGGCGGAGCTGGCCGCAGGCCCGTATCCAACGTCCCCCGCTCTGGGTGCCGGTCGACCTGCGGGACGGCAACCAGGCGCTGGCGGAGCCGATGGACACCCCGCGCAAGCGGCGGATGTTCGACCTGCTGGTCGCGATGGGCTTCAAGGAGATCGAGGTCGGCTACCCGTCCGCGAGCCGCACCGACTTCGACTTCGTACGGCACCTGGCGACGAGCGGGGCCGTCCCCGACGACGTCACCGTGGTCGTCTTCACCCCCGCCAGGGCCGACCTGATCGACCGCACCTTCGAGTCCGTGGCCGGCCTGGACCGCGTCGTCGTCCACCTCTACATCGCGACCGCCCCCGTCTGGCGCGAGGTGGTCCTGGGCCGCGACCGGGCCGACGTGCACGGCGTGGTGCTGGACGCGGCCCGGCGGATGGACCGGCTGGCCCGGGCCAGGCCCGGCGCGGACATCCGGTTCCAGTTCTCGCCCGAGGTCTTCAACCTGACCGAGCCCGACTACGTCCTGGCAATCTGCGACAGTCTCACCGAGCTGTGGGACGCCTCGCCGGACCGGCCGGTCGTCCACAACCTGCCGGCCACCGTCGAGATCGCCACGCCCAACGTGTACGCGGACCAGATCGAGTACATGCACCGCCACCTGGCCCGGCGCGACTCGGTCATCCTCTCCGTCCACCCGCACAACGACCGGGGCACGGGCGTGGCCTGCGCGGAGCTGGCAGTGCTGGCGGGCGCCCAGCGGGTGGAGGGCTGCCTGTTCGGCAACGGGGAGCGCACCGGCAACGTCGACCTGGTCAACCTGGCGCTCAACCTGCACGCGCAGGGCGTCGACCCGATGATCGACTTCTCGGACATCGACGAGATCCGCCGCACGGTCGAGCACTGCAACCGGCTGCCGGTCCCGCCGCGCCATCCGTACGGCGGGGACCTGGTGTACACCGCGTTCTCCGGCACCCATCAGGACGCCATCAGCAAGGGCTTCGCCCGCCGCGCGACCAGTGCGTCGGAGCTGTGGGAGGTGCCCTACCTGCCGATCGACCCGGCCGACGTGGGGCGTACCTACGAGGCCGTCATCCGGGTCAACTCGCAGTCGGGCAAGGGCGGCATCGCCCATCTGCTGCGCACCGGCCACGGGGTGGACCTGCCGGCCGGGATGCGGGCGGAGTTCTCCCGCACCGTCCAGGAGGCGACCGACGACAGCGGTGCGGAGGCCACCCCGAAGGACCTGTGGAACCTGTTCGAGGCGGCGTACCTGGTCCCCGGGCGGGACGGCGGCGTCGCCCTCACCTCCTGGTCGGCGCAGACCGGCCCGGCCGGTGAGCACCGCTTCGTCTGCACCTTGCGGGTGGACGAGCGGGAGGGCGACTACGAGGGGGCGGGCAGCGGCCCGGTCACGGCGTTCGCGGACGCGCTGGCGGCGGCCGGGGTGGAGGCGGCCGTCCTGGAACTGCCGGAGCAGCACCCGGACGGGGCCGGGACCACGACCGCGTACGCGCGCTGCCGGGTCGGCGGCGAGGAACGCTGGGGCGCGGGGCGGGACGCCTCGGGCGTGGCCGCGTCCGTGGCGGCGGTGCTGTCGGCGGTGAACCGGGCGCGGGGGTAGCTCCACGCGGACCGGGGTGCGCCCCCGGCCAGGAGGAAGGGGGGGTGCTCGTCCCGGCCGGGGGCAGTGGGGCGCGCACCCCGGCCGGGGTGGGGGGAAGGGGGCCGGGCCGGGGTGCGCGGAGGGGGTGTGGTCCTGGGTGCCGGTCCTACTTGTACGCGCCGAACGCCTTGGTGAAGGCGAGCGGTTCCTGGGCGATCGAGCTGCACGAGGCGTCCGCGGTGGGCTTGGCGCCGCCCGCGCACTCCTTGTCCCGGGTGCCCGACCACATCGCGAGCCAGGCGAGGCCCTTCTCCTTCGCGAAGGCGACGAGCTGGGTGGCGTCCTCGACCTTGAAGACCTCGGTGCTGACGTCGTTGACGCCGATCATCGGGGTGACGGCGACGGCCTTCCACGCCTCGGCGTCGGAGAGCCCGAGCACGCCCTTGATCTGGGCCTGGGTGGCGGTGGCGGCCTGGACGGCGTACGTGCCCATGTCGCCGCTGTAGGAGGCGCCGTAGTCCATCGCCATGATGTTGACGGCACCGATGTCCACACCGTTCCTCTTCGCGTCCGCGATCAGGTCGACGCCGGGCTGGGTCAGGCCCTCGGGCATCACGGGCAGCGTGAAGGACACGTCCAGGCCGGGGTGCGCCTTCTGGAGCCGGGCGATGGCCTGCGAGCGGCGGGTGTTGGCGGCGGTGTCGGGGAGCGCGCCGCCCTCGATGTCGAAGTCGACCTTGGTCAGCTTGTACGTGTCGACCACCTCGCCGTACGCGGCGGCGAGGTCGGCCGCCGAGGCGCAGCGCAGGGCCAGTTCGGAGCCGGCGGCCCCGCCGAAGGAGACCCGGACGTCGCCGCCTGCCCCGCGCAGGGCGCTGATCTGGGAGGCGACGTGGTCGTCGCGCAGGCCGGTGACCCCGCCCCAGAGCGGGGCGCAGCTGCCGCCGGAGGTGATGAAGGCGAGGTTGAACTGCTTGACCCCGGTCCTGTTCGCGGTGTCGACCAGGTCGTACGCGGGGTAGAGCGAGGTGTCCACGTACGGGGCGAAGCGGGCGCCCGCCGCGGTGGAGCCGCCGTCGTCGGTCTTCGTGGGGGTGGGGGTCGGCGTGGGGGGCGCCGTTTCGGTGGGCTTCCCGGTGGGGGTGGCCGTGGGGGACGGGGGCGCGGACCCGGTGGGGCGGCCGCTGGGCTCGGGGGTGGCGCCGGGGTCCACGGAGCAGGTGGCGCCGTCGATCAGGCAGCCGGTGGGGTCGGCCGCCGTGCCGTCGGACGCGGCGACGAAGCCGACGGTGACGGACTGCCCGGCGGCCAGCTGCTTGTTCCAGGCCGCGGGGCGGACCGTGACGTGGTTCCCGCTGACGGTGTGGTCGCCGTTCCACAGCGAGCTGAGCTTCGTGCCCGCCGGGAGGTCGAACTCCAGCGTCCAGCCGGACTTCGCCGAGGCGGTGTCGTTGGTGACGACGTACTGCCCGGTGTAGCCACCGGTCCAGCCGCTGGTACGGGTGTACGCGGCGCCGACCGACGATGCCTGCGCCGTGCCGGTGAGGGCGAACACCGTCCCTCCGACCACCGCGGCCGCGACGACCGAGCCGATCACCTTGGTCCTGGTGCCCATCGTGCGCCGGTGCGTACTGGTGCCCATCGCGTGCCTGCCTCGTCGTGCGGGAGTGGGGATGCGGGAGCACGCTAGCGGCTGCGGAACGGGCAAATGGGGCGAGCCGGACCGGGGTCGAGGTTCTTAGGACTGCCTTAAGGAGCGCATCGGCCAGGCTAAAGGTTCGGGCGTCCGACGCCCCGGCGCCGCCGCTGCCGCCCCACCCGGTGGCCCCGCCCGCCACCCCGCGGGCGCTGTCCGTCGAGCCCGATCCAGACCCGGACCTCCGTGCCGCCCAGTACCGAGCGGCCGATGCGCACGTCGCCGCCGGTGGACTCGGCGACCCGTCGCACGATGTCGAGCCCGAGCCCGGTCGAGCCCACCGCGTCCCGGGCCCCGCCGCGCGCCAGGGCCGCCTTGGGGTCGGCGATCCCGCCGCCCGCGTCCGAGACCAGCACGATCACCGCGTCACCGCTGTGGTGCACGTCGACCGCGAAGGCGGTGCCCTCCGGGGTGTGCCGGAAGACGTTGCCGAGCAACGCGTCGAGCGCCGCCGCCAGTTCGGGCCGGGCGACCGGGATGCGCACCGTACGGTCCACCCCGGCGAGCCGCACCTCGCGGCCCTCGTCCTCGGCCAGGGCGGACCAGAAGGCCATCCGCTCGCGGATCACCTCGGAGGCGTCGCACCCGGCGCCCGGCCCGCCCGGCTGGGTCTGCGGGCGCTGCTCCCGGGCGGTCCGGATGATCGTGTCCACCTCGCGCTCCAGCTGTTCGACGGCCGCCCGGGTCTGCTCGGCCGCGGGTCCCTCGCCGAGCGAGGCGGCGTTCAGCCGGAGAACGGTGAGCGGGGTGCGCAGCCGGTGCGAGAGGTCGGCGGCCAGTTCGCGTTCGTTGGCGAGGAGCTGGACGACCTGGTCGGCCATGGAGTTGAACGCGACGGCGGCGGAGCGCAGTTCGTCGGGGCCCTCCTCGGGGACACGGGTGCCGAGCCGCCCCTCCCCCAGGTCGTGGGCGGCGCCCGCGAGACGCCGTGCGGGCCCGACCATGCGGATGCCGAGGCGGTCGGCCACGGCGACCGAGCCGACGATCAGCGCGACGCCGACGCCCGCCAGCATCAGCCAGGCGGTGGTGACCCCGTGGGACACGGCGGCCTCGGGGACGAACACCTCGACCACCGCGATGTCCCGGGGTCCCACCGCGGTCGGCTGGAGCAGCACGGAGCCGCCGGCGACCCCGGTGATCGTGGCGCGGCCCGAGACGCGTACGGCCTCCAGCTCCCCGGGGGTGGCGCGGCCCCTGCCGATGTCGGCCGCGATGCCGTCGGGCTCGCCGGAGGCCGGGATGTGGACGGCCATCCGGCCGGCGGCGCCCGGTTCGGTGGTGAGGACGGCCTTCTCCAGCTGGGTCCGGTCCGTGGTGATGGAGAGGGTCGGGCCGATCGTCGCGGCCTGCCGTTCGGCGTCGGAGAACGCGCGGTCGCGGGCCATCTCCTTGACGACGAGCCCCAGGGGCACGGCGAACGCGATGACGACCATGGCGGTGACGGCCAGGCAGACCTTGACCAGCGCCCATCTCATGCCGGTCGCTCCGGCGCCGGGGGCTGGAGCTTCACGCCGACGCCGCGCAGGGTGTGCAGGTAGCGCGGCCGGGCCGCGGTCTCGCCCAGTTTGCGGCGCAGCCAGGAGAGGTGGACGTCGATGGTCTGGTCGTCGCCGTAGGACTGCTGCCAGACCTCGGCGAGGAGTTCCCGGCGGGGGACGACGACGCCGGGGCGCCCGGCCAGGAAGGCCAGCAGGTCGAACTCGCGGCGGGTGAGGTCGAGCGCGGTGCCGTCGAGTTCGGCCTGCCGTCGCAGCGGGTCCACGCAGAGTCCGCCGACCTGGATGACGCGCGGGGGCGGCGCCTCGCCTCCGGCGGCCCGGGCCCGGCGGAGCACGGCGGCCATCCGGGCCGACAGGTGCTCCACGGAGAACGGCTTGATGAGGTAGTCGTCGGCGCCGTCGTTGAGCAGCCGCACGATCTCGCTCTCGTCGTCCCGGGCGGTCGCGATGATGACGGGCACGTCGGTGATGCCGCGCAGCATCTTCAGGGCCTCGGAACCGTCGAGATCGGGCAGCCCGAGATCGAGAATGACCACGTCGAACCGGAAATGGGCGACTTCGCGCAGCGCTTCGAGAGCGGTGCCGACACTCCGTACGGTGTGACCGGCCTCCGTCAGGTGCCGGATGAGGGCGGAACGTACAAACTGGTCGTCCTCGACCACGAGCACACTGGGCATGGGCGGCACCGTACGCCATCCGATCTGCCCGGGTGTCATGTCCACCTGGTTCGTGGTGCAGGATGTTGATGATGCAACGAGCTCTGGTACACGCGCTGGCGTGGTCGCTCGCCACCGGCGCGGCGGTCACGGTCTCGTGGTGGGGTGTCCACGCCGTGCTCGCCGGCACGGTGTACGACCCACCGCGCGCGGTGCCGGTGGCGCCGCCGACCACGGAGAGCCTGACCTCCTCGACGCACCGCCCCGCCCCCTCGCCGTCACCAGAGCCCCGGACCACCGCCCCGAAGCCGCCCGCGCCCCCTTCCCGCAAGCCGTCCCCGTCCCGCACCCCGGCGCCCAACACCCCGCGTCCGGCGTCGGGGACGGCCACCGCGGCCGGGAAGGCGCGGAGTTACGCCACCGACGGCGGCCGGGTCGTCTTCGAGATCGGGGCCGCCTCGGCGGAGCTGGTCTCGGCGACCCCGGAACCGGGCTGGTCCATGCGGGTGTGGTCCAACACGACGTGGATACGGGTCGATTTCGCCCGGGACGACGGCACCACGGTCTCCGTCTTCTGCACGTGGAACGACCACGCGCCCCAGGTGGACATCGTCAACTCGTAGTCCGTACGGGAAAGAAGCCACCCGTACGCGAAGAACTCAGCGGAACGCGTCCGGGGGCGGCGGCGGTGACGGACGGGCCTCCGCGTCGCGCACCGGGGCCGCGCCGCCGGTGAAGTCCGTGAGGGCGCGGCCGTGTTCGACGCGTCCGGCGTGCGGGTCGGTCGCGACGCGGCGGGTCAGCTGGGCGATCTCCGGCACGGTGTCGGAGGCGAGCAGGACGGCGTTGCCGAAGCGGCGGCCCCGCCACACCGCGGGGTCGGCGGCCAGCGCGAGTGCGGGGAAGACCGTGGCGGCGGTGGCGATCTGGCCGCGCAGGTGGGCCAGCGGCGGCCCGTCCGCGAGGTTGGCGACGTAACTCCCGCCGGGCTTCAGGACCCGGCGCACCTCGGCGAGGAACTCGGTGGTGGTCAGGTGCGCCGGGGTGCGGGCGCCGCTGAAGACGTCCGCGATGACGAGGTCGGCCCAGCCGTCCTGGATCCTCCCCAGCCCCGCGCGGGCGTCGGTGGACCTGACCCGGATCCTGGCCTGCGGGTCCAGCGGCAGTTCGCGGCGGACCAGCCGCACGAGCGCCTCGTCCACCTCGATGACCTGCTGGGTGGACCGGGGGCGGGTGGCGGCGATGTACCGGGCGAGCGTGAAGGCCCCGCCCCCCAGGTGCACCACGTGCAGCGGCTGCCCGGCGGGGGCGACGAGGTCCGCGATGTGGCCGATGCGGCGCTGGTACTCGAAGGAGAGGTACGTGGGGTCGTCCAGGTCGACGTGCGACTGCGGGGCCCCGTCGATCGTCAGCGTCCAGGCACGCCGGCGCTCCCGGTCGGGCACGAGTTCGGCGAGTCCGCCGTCCACGGGCTCGGAGACGTTGCCCTCCGGGGCTCCGCGACCCGCGCGCCCCTTGCGGTCGCCGCCGGCCGCTCCTCGACGTGCCACTGCTTCTCGCCCCTGCCCGCTGCTCACCGTGTCCGGGACGGGCCGATCCGCACGGCCCGCCGTCCCGCCATTATCGGTGCGACGCGGGCGGACGGCTCAGCGGCAGTTGTCGGCGGCCTCGATCAGCCGGGCCGCCTGGTCGAGCGCGACGCGCAGCACGGCCGGGTCGGTGACCGGGGTGTCCGCGGCGGGCGGCAGCAGCCAGCCGCTGCCGGAGACCGGCGGCTCGGCGGGGATGCGCAGCCCCCGGCCGTCGGTCCGCGTACAGGCGCTGCCCGGTACGTCCCAGCCCTGCGCGGTGCCCGGCGGCACCAGGAAACCGAGGGTGTCGCAGGCTCCGTCGTGGATGACCGGGCCCACGACGTCCCGCGCCGCGCCCCGGCGCAGGATGTCCACGGCCTCCAGGCCCTGCCGGGCGGGCACGGTCACCAGATCACAGGGTTCGCCGGCGGCCGCGCCGCCGTCCGCCAGGTCGGTGTGCAACAAGGGACCTCTCCTCTCATCGCCGGGGGCGGAGCCGCGCTCCGTACTCCCTCTCCGTGAGGACCAACGCGCCGACCGCGTCAAGGGCTACGGTGCGACACCGCCGCAAAGGGTGGCAGTTCATGGCGGATCGCGACCGAGATGCCCGCTTCATCCGCAAACGCTGTGTGTGCACCCCGTCACGGACGGTACGTTCTTGCTCCGCCGGGACACCGGAAACAGCGCCCGGCTCGCACCGAGAGGGCCATGCCATGGTGTCGACACGGGCAGTTCCCAACCTCGCCTTCCGGCGGCTGCGCGGCCCGCGCTCCGCCGGGGAGTTCGCTGCCGCGGTACGCAGGTCCGCTCGCGAGATCGGCGAGCAGGTCGCGTGCGACGCCCGGTACATCGGACGCGTGGAGTCCGGCGAGATCCGCTGTCCCAACTACGCGTACGAGCGGGTCTTCCTGCACATGTTCCCCGGGACGACCCTGGAGGACCTGGGCTTCTCGCCCCGCGCTTCCGTACGCGGGCGGGCGGCCAGGCCCGCCGCGGACGCCCCGCCCCCGACTGCCCCGCCGCCGGAGCCCGGCGGCGACGACGAGGAGAGCGACGTGCTGCGTCGCGTGTTCATGACGAGCGGCACCACCGCGGTGGCGGCCGTCTCCCTGGGGCTGGGCCTCGGCGGCCCGGCCGCAGCCCTGCCCCTGCAACGCCGGGTCGGCGATACGGAGGTGAGCGCCGTCGAGCGGGCGGTGCGGCAGATCCGGGTGCTGGACGACCGGCACGGCGGCGACTGGCTCTACCGGCGCGCCTCGCAACCCCTGCGGACGGCGTACGCGCTGCTCGACGCGGGCACCGTGAACCGGCGCTCCACGGCGGACCGGCTGCACTCCGGCGCCGGTGAGCTGGCCATCTCCGTGGGCTGGCTGGCCCATGACTCGGGCCGCTTCGAGGACGCCCGTTCGCATTACGCGGAGGCGCTGGCCACCGCGCGGGTCGCCGGTGACCCGGCGCTGGAGGCGCACGCGTTCTGCAACGTGTCGTTCCTGGCCCGGGACACCGGGCGGCCGCGTGAGGCGGTGCGGGCGGCGGAGGCCGGGCAGCGGGCCGCCGAGCCGCTGGGCTCGCCCCGGCTGCGGGCGCTGCTCGCACTGCGGGAGGCGGGTGGCCGGGCGGGGCTCGGGGACCGCACGGGCTGCGAACGGGCGCTCGGCCGGGCGCACTCCGCGTTCTCGCGGGGGGTGTCGGGGGCGGACCCGGAGTGGATGAGCTTCTTCCGCGAGGCGGAGCTGGAGATGCTGGAGGCCCAGTGCTGGGCCGCGCTCGGCGACTGGTCCCGGGCCGCGCGCCACGCGGAGCGGGCGGTCCGGCTCCAGGACCCCCACTTCACCCGCAACCTCGCGCTGTACCGCGCCGAGCTCACCTGGGACCTGGCCCGAGGGGGCCGCCCCGAGGAGGCGGCAGCGGCCGGCCATGCGGTCCTGGACCTGCTGGAGGACGTCCAGTCGTCGCGCATCCGGTCGATACTGCGCGACGCGGTGGGGGCCCTGGGGCCCCGGACGGGGGCGCCCTCCGCGGTACGCGACTTCCTGGACCGGGTCACCTCTTGCGCCTGAGGCCGCCCCCTGTCAACCGGGCCGGCCCCACCCCGTCCGGCGTTTGAGGACGGAAGCGTCGCGCACGGCCGCGGTGCCTGCCCCGGGGCCTTGACCCGAGGGCTGGGCGGATGCGCCCCGGACCGGGGCAGAGGGTTCCGTCCTCGAACGCCGGACGGGCCGGGTTTCACCGGCGCACCGGTTCCGCCCAGCGTGCCGGACGGGCTGAGGCGCACGCACCGCTCACCGCTCGAGGTGCCCCGTGTCGTTCCATTTCTGGATCGCCGGGGCGCCGTACGCCCAGCCCAGGACGGACAGCGACGTCGGGGCCAGCCAGATGCGCGCGCCGAAGGAGATGTCCTCGCCCAGCCACCGCGCGCCGAGCGCCCGCAGGATGTGGCCGTGGGCGAAGACCAGGACGTCCCGGTCGGCGGACCGCGCCCACTCCACGATCTCGTCGGCCCGGGCCGCCACCTCGGCGGTGCTCTCGCCCTCCGGCACCCCGTCGCGCCAGATGAACCAGTCAGGGCGGCCCGCCCTGATCTCGGCCGGCGTCATCCCCTCGTACGCCCCGTAGTCCCACTCCATCAGCGCGTCCCACGGCTCGGCGCGGTCGCCGAAGCCCGCGAGTGCGCAGGTCTCGGCGGCCCGGACGAGCGGGCTGGTGCGCACCTCCAGGCCGTGGAGGTCCGTCCACGGCCCCCGGTGCAGCCGCTCGCCGAGCAGCGCGGCCCCCTCGCGTCCGGCGTCCAGCAGCGGGATGTCCGTCCTGCCGGTGTGCCTGCCGTTGAGGGACCATTCCGTCTGCCCGTGACGGGCGAGCAGGATGCGCGGTGCCATATGAGGGTTCTCCCTGAAAAGCCAAGACCTTGTCCCCATCATCCCGTACCCGCCGATGAGGCAACCCGGCGGGCCGCGACGGCGTCCCCTTGACCACAGACGCATCGCAGCAGCTGGGGGGTGCCGACCGCACCCCCGGGGGAATCGCGCCCGACGCGCACCGTACGGTTGAACGCCCGCAGTCGGCCGCATGTACACGTGATGGAGAAGTTCCGGATGCCGCACGCCACCACCGCGCATGCTCCGCGCCACCGGCCCCGCTGGTGGACCGAGCTGCCGCTTCTGGCCCTGGTGTACGCGGCGTACTCCTGCGGCCGCCTCCTCGTACGCGGTGACGTGTCCACGGCCGTCGACCACGGCCTGAGCATCCTGCGCCTGGAGAAGGCGCTGTACCTGAACGCCGAGCACCCGCTCAACCGCCTCTTCACGGCGCACCCCTCCCTAGGGGTTCCGTCCGACTTCGCGTACGCCTCCCTGCACTACGTGGTCACCCCGGCCGTCCTGATCTGGATGTTCCGGCGCCACTCGGCCGCGTACCGCAGGGCCCGCACCTGGCTGATGACCTCCACGATGCTCGGTCTGATCGGCTTCACACTGATGCCGACGTGCCCGCCGAGGCTGCTGGACGCGAAGCACGGGTTCGTGGACACGATGGCGCAGTACAGCTCGTACGGCTGGTGGGGTGCGGAGGCGAGCGCGCCGCGCGGCATGGGCGGGATGACCAACCAGTACGCGGCCATGCCCAGCCTGCACGTGGGGTGGGCGCTGTGGTGCGGCATCCTGCTGTGGCGCCACGCCAAGCACCCCGCGCTGCGCGCCGCGGGCGTCGCCTACCCGCTGATCACCACGTTCATCGTGATGGGCACCGCCAACCACTATCTGCTCGACGCGGTCGCCGGCTGCGCCGTGATGGGCGTCGGGGCGCTGCTCGCCCGGCCCGTGATGCGCCTCGCCGACCGGGTCAGGGCCTCGGTCCTGACCCGCTTCCCGGGAGCTTCCGCCGCGACGGGGTCCCCGGATGTCAGTGCCGGGTGCGAGACTTCGGCGGGTGAGCGAATCCCCGGCCAGCGGACCTCCTCCGCAGAACCATCCGACGCGGCAGCAGCGGCCGGTCCGCCTGCCCGGGCCGACGGCGCCGACGGGTCAGGGCGCGCCCCCGACGGGGACCCTGCGGCAGCGACTCGCTGAGCTGAGAGGCCCGGCGGTCGCCCCGCGCCCGCTGGACGCCCGCGCGCTCGCCGCCCTCGCCGCCAATCCGGGCTGCAAACGCCGTGCCCTGCTCGACGGGGCCGGGGTCGACAAGGGCGCGCTCGCCGCCGCGCTGGGCTCACCGGCCCCGTTCGGCCAGTCCCAGTTCGCCTTCATGCGGGGCAACGCCTTCGAGGCCCGGGTCAAGGCCGACGGCGGTACGGAGCTGATGCGCCTGCTGCACGAGCGGCTCGGCGGCTCCGGTGAACCGCCGAGCGAGGTGGCGGCGCCCGATCTGACGGCCGCCGGGCCCGAGGGCCGCGCGGCCAGGACCGCGCTCGCGCTGCGGGAGGCGACGGAGGCGGGCGGCTGGGCGCTGCTCGACCACCCGATGCTGGCCCTGGAGGTGGCGGGCTCCCCCGCCTATCTGGAGCCGGACGCGGTCGTGGTGCACCCGGACGGCACCTGGACCGTGGTCGAGATCAAGTCCTTCCCCATGATCGACGGCTCGGCGGACGCCGCGAAGGTGGGCGCCGCCGCCCGCCAGTCCGCGGTGTACGTGCTGGCGCTCGAACGGGTCGCGGAGGTCACCGACGGGGCCCGGGTGGGGCACCGGGTGCTGCTGGTGTGCCCGAAGGACTTCTCGAACCTGCCGGCCGCCTCCGTCGTGGACGTACGCAAGCAGCGCGCCGTCACCCGCCGCCAGCTGACCCGGCTCACCCGCGTCGAGGAGATCGCGGCGGCCCTCCCCGAGGGCGCCTCCTTCGACCCGGAGCGCTCCTGCGAGGACCTGGAGTCGGCGGTCGAGTCGGTCGCCGCGGCCTACGCGCCGGAGTGCCTGTCCGCCTGCGAGCTGGCGTTCCACTGCCGGGCCCGGGCGCGCGCCGAGGGGGCGGTGGAGGCGCTGGGGCGCGGGGTGCGGGGCGAACTGGGCGGACTGACGACGGTCGCCGGGGTGCTGGCGGCGGCCGCGGGCAAGGAGGGTGATCCGGCCGATCCGGCGGTCGCCGCCCTGCGCCGCGCGGCGGCCCTGCGCGCCGAGGCGCTGGAGGGGCGGGCCGTATGTCGCTGATCACCGCGCTGGCCCGGCTGGAGGCCGTGGAGAGCGGCCGGGCG
>NZ_JAAGNI010000489.1 GCF_010550605.1 Streptomyces sp. SID9727 | reverse complement strand
GCCCGCGCGTTGTCCTGGCGGTCGCCCGGGCCCCCGGCGGGCGCGTCCGGGGCGGCGCTCCGCCCGTCCTCCTCGGTCGCGACCCGGCCCGGGGCCAGCCCGAGGAGCCCGGACGCGATGACGAAGGGCTTGCCGGAGCCGGCGAGCGCGTCCCCGAAGGCGTCGATGGCCTTCCGGTCCGCGTCGGTGGCGCCCTGGAAGTCCCCGGAGAACGCGATGTCGTGCTTGAACGCGAGGTGGACGACCCCGTCCGCGTCCGCGGCGGCCTCGCGCAGCACGTCCAGGTCGTCCAGCGAGCCGCGCCGCACCTCGGCCCCGGCGGCGGCCAGCGCCTCGGCCGAGGCGTCCGAACGGGCGAGCCCGACGACCTGGTGGCCCGCCCCGATGAGCTCGGGGACGACCGCGGAACCGATCCAGCCGGACGCGCCGGTGATGAATACACGCATGGGAAACCTCCTGGAGCGGGCCGACGATCCGGGTATCCCGGACGTCCGATCGGCCCTCGATGTCAGCGACTGTCATCAGCCTAACTCCGATGTCAGTCGCTGTCATCCCATAGAATCGCCGCATGGGTCGATGGGAGCCGAACGCGCGCGGCAGGCTGGAACAGGCCGCCATGGAGCTGTACGGCGAGCGGGGTTACGAGCAGACGACCGTGACCGAGATCGCCAAGCGGGCCGGGCTTACGGAACGCACGTTCTTCCGGCACTACGCGGACAAGCGCGAGGTGCTGTTCGCCGGCTCCGCCCTGCTCCGGGAACGCCTGGTGAGCGGCCTTGCCGGGGCGCCCCCGTCCGCGTCCCCGATGGAGGCTGTCGCGGAGGCGCTCCAGGCGGCCGCGGTCGTGTTCGACGAGCGCCACGAGCGGGCCAGGCAGCGGCAGCGGATCATCACGGCCAATGCGGAGCTCCAGGAGCGCGAGCTGGTCAAGCTCGCGTCGCTCGCCTCGGCGATGGGGGAGGCCCTGCGGGCACGCGACGTCAGTGAACCGGCGGCCAGTCTGGCGGCCGAGGCGGGGATCGCCGTCTTCAAGGTCGCCTTCGAGCGCTGGATCGACACCATCGGCGTGCGCGCACTGGGCGCCTTCATCGTGGAAGGGCTCGCCGGACTCGAATCCCTGATGTCGGGTGGCCGGCCCTGACACGGCGACGCCCGCCCCGTCGGAGGTGACGGAGCGGGCGTCCCCGTGGAAGGCTCCCCTGGACGGAGGGCCGGACCTGCGGCCGGTCTACGGGAACGACACCACGTTCGACGGGACGGTCGAAGTCCCCGAGGTCGGGGAGCCCGTGTCGTTGATGACGTGGTTGTACTGACCCTGGCCGCCGAGTGAGACGACGAGCAGGTCGTGGAACTTCACGCCCGCCTTGACCGGGGCTTCGAAGCCGTGGTCCTGGCGGATGCTCGGGTCGACGTTGAAGTAGCAGTAGCTGCCGAGTCCCCAGCCCTCGTGGGTGTTGACCGAGTCGTCCACCTTGTAGGCGGCGTAGCCCTTGGTGCTGCCGTTCTGGACGGCCGCCTGGTTGGGGGCGTCGTAGGCCTTCTCGTTCTGGAAGAAGATCGTTTTGCCGTTCTCGCCGGACCAGCGGACGTCGTACTTGTTGAAGTGCTCGACGAAGAGCCCGGTGGCCAGGACGTTGTCGCCGTTGACCTGGAGGCCGTAGTCGGAGCGGTTGGTCTCCCAGCCGATGCCCTCGCCGTGGTCGGCGCGCCAGAGCCAGGTGTGGTCGATGATCGTGTCGTTGCTGTTGATCACCATGCCCGTGGTCGCCTTGCCGGCGCCCGCGCCGCCGACCCGGACGAACACGTCCTGGACGCTGGTCGGGTTGGCCGCGTGGCTCGCGGAGGCACCTTCGGGGCCCACCTCGACCAGGGAGTCGCTGTTGGTGGTTCCCGCGTCGATGAGCAGCCCGGCCAGCTTCACGCCGTCCACGTCACCGACCTTGAGGGCGGTGACGCCGTTGTCGGGGATGATCGTGGCGAGGCCGAGGCCCAGCACGACCGTGT
>NZ_JAAGNI010000434.1 GCF_010550605.1 Streptomyces sp. SID9727 | reverse complement strand
CCGCCGCGATCCGGGAGGCCGAACGCGACGCCGCCCCCGCCCTCGCCGCCCGCGCGAGCGCCGCAGCCGATCTCGTACGGGCCCTGCACACCGCCGCCGAGGCGGGCGAGAGCCGGGCCAACGAGGAGGAGGAGCGCTCCGACACCCTGCAGAGCGCCGGCGAGGCCGCGCACCGGGACGCCACCACCGCCGCCACCGAGGCCCAGCG
>NZ_JAAGNI010000327.1 GCF_010550605.1 Streptomyces sp. SID9727 | reverse complement strand
GTGCCCCGGCTCGGAGCGGGGCGAGCCGGAAGGGGGGCCACGGGGGCGTCGGGGCGGCCGGGTATGTCCGGTGCCGGATGCCCGGGCGCCACGTCCGCCAGCCGGTCGCGCAGGGTGCCGGCCCTCCGCCGGGCGTCCCGGACCGTGAGGGGCAGCGGCTCCCAGCCCGCGAGGCGGCCGAGCGCGACGACCGGGGGGTGCACCGGGGAGACCGCCATCACCTCGGCGGGCGTGCCCATCACCGGGGCCGCGCCCGGCGAGGGGAGCAGGACGACCTGGTCCGCGTACTGCACCACGCGCTCCAGCCGGTGTTCCGCCATGAGGACCGTGGTGCCCAGGTCGTGGACGAGCCGCTGGAGGACCGCGAGGACCTCCTCGGACGCAGCCGGGTCCAGCGCGGACGTCGGCTCGTCGAGGACCAGGACCCGGGGGTGCGGGGTGAGGACCGAGCCGATCGCGACCCGCTGCTGCTGGCCGCCGGACAGGGTGGCGATCGGGCGGTCGCGCAGCCCGGCGAGCCCCAGCAGATCGAGGGTCTCCTCGACCCGTCGCCGCATCACGTCCGGGGCCAGGCCCAGCGACTCCATGCCGTAGGCCAGCTCGTCCTCGACGGTGTCGGTGACGAAGTGCGCCAGCGGATCCTGGCCCACCGTGCCGACCAGGTCCGCGAGCTCCCGGGGCTTGTGCGTACGGGTATCGCGCCCGTCCACGGTGACCCGCCCGGTCAGCGTGCCGCCCGTGAAGTGCGGCACCAGGCCCGAGACGGCGCCGAGCAGCGTCGACTTGCCGACCCCGGACGGGCCGACGAGCAGCACGAGCTCGCCCTCCGGGACCGTCAGGTCGACCCCCGACAGGGTGGGGCGCCCGGCCCCCTCGTACCGCACCGAAACAGCGTCGAACCGGATCACACCTGCTCCTGGAAGCCTGTGGGGGAGGGCGGGACGGGCGCGATCACCGCGGGACACAGCCCGAGCAGTACGGCGGCGGCCGGCCACAGCGGCAGCACGGGAGCGGTCAGCGGTACGACCCCGGGGTGCAGCGCTGCCGGATCGGCGTTCCCGGCCCAGACCATCGCCGCCGCGACCGCCGCGCCGGACCCGGCGATCAGCCAGGCCCGTACGCCCCACCGGTCGGGCCGGTAGCGGGTCCGCACCGAACGGGCCCCGCCGAGCCGCAGCCCCGCCGTGGCGGCCAGGAGACCTGCGGCGAGCAGCGGGAGGCCGTAGCCGGCGCCCTCGGCGGCGAGCAGCCCGTAGGTGCCCGCGCACACCCCGAGCAGCCCGCCGAGCGTCAGCACGTTCGTGGTGTGCCGGACGGCGGCCGGGACGCGGGCGGTGCGCCCGTAACCGCGCGCGTCCATGGAGGCGGCCACGGCGACCGACCGTTCGAGGGCGCCCTCCAGGACCGGCAGCCCGATCTGGAGGACGGCCCGCACGCCACCGGTCGGCCGGCCGCGCAGCCGGCGGGCGGTGCGCAGCCGCAGCACGTCGGCGACCATGTTCGGCGCGAACGTCATCGCCACGACGACGGCGACCCCGGCCTCGTACAGCGCGCCGGGCAGCGACTTCAGCAGCCGGGCCGGGTTGGCGAGGGAGTTCGCCGCGCCGACGCAGATCAGCAGGGCCGCCAGCTTCGCCCCGTCGTACAGCGCGAACAGCAGCTGCTCGGCGGTGACCCGGCCGCCGATCCGGACGCCCCTGGCCCAGTCGGGCAGCGGCAGCTCGGGCAGCGTGAACAGGGTGTGCGTGCCGGGGATCGGGGAGCCGAGGAAGACGGAGAACAGCAGCCGGACCGCGATCACGAAGAGCCCGATCCGGATGAACATCCCGTACGACCGGGCCCACGGCGCGTCCGTGCGGCGCGCGGCCACCACGTAGCCCGCGACCCCGACCAGCAGGCCGAGCAGCAGCGGGTTGGTGGTCCGGGACGCGGCCGTGGCCAGGCCCAGCGCCCACAGCCACCATGCCCCGGCCGGCACCGCGTTGGAGCGGTTCGCGGCGGGGGCGCGCCAGGCGGGGAGCCGGTGTGTCGCGGTGTCCGTGCGGCCGGCCGTCGGGCCG
>NZ_JAAGNI010000221.1 GCF_010550605.1 Streptomyces sp. SID9727 | reverse complement strand
TCGCCGTCCTGCTCCGCGCCCCGCGCTCCCGGCTGCTCCGCACCCGGCGCCTCGTCGGGGGCGGCCTCGTGCGTCGGCAGCGACTCGTCGGCGCCGCTCAGGGGCCCGGCGCCGCTGAGCGGGGAGCCGGCCGAGGGCTCGGGGCCGCTCTGGTCCGCCTCCTCGGCGGCCTCTTCGAGCGCCTTCTCCACGGCCTCCCCGACAGCCCGCTCATCGGCGGTGACCTCGGCGGAACCCGGCGTCTCCGGACTCTCCGGCGTACCGGCAGAGGCATCACCGGCAGGACCCTCACTCGCAGACCCACCACCAGCAGGGCCCTCACTCGCAGACCCACCACCAGCAGGGCCCTCACTCGCAGATCCACCACCAGCAGGGCCCTCACTCGCAGACCCACCACCAGCAGAGCCCTCACCGGCAGACCCACCACCCGCAGACCCACCACCGGCGGAGGCCCCGTCGCCGGAGGCCCCGCCGCCCCACGCCTCGTCGGCCGCGCCCTCGCCCTGGGCGGCCAGCGACTCCGTCACGAGCTGCTGGGCGAACCGGTCCAGCAGGCGGTGCGCCGTCGACAGCGCCGCCGCCGGCTCCAGGTCCCGCAGGCGCCCGTCGCCGCTCGCCCCGCCCTCGAAGGCGATCGACGTGCCCTCGTCGCCCTCCGTGAGCCGGAGGGTCAGCGACAGCTTCGCCGAGCCCCCGCCCCGGGCCTCCACACCCTCGCCCTCCACCAGGACGGCGTGCACGGAGTCCACGTCCGGGTCGCCCGGCACCGGCGTGAGGCGCAGCGCGCCCCGGTACGTGATGGTGTGGCCGCCCGCCCGGATTCTGAGCCGGCCCGCCAAGGGACCCGCCGACGCGTCGGCGTCCTGCTGGAACCCCGGTACACAGCGGGCGACCCGGACGGGGTCGCCCAGCGTCCGCCGCAGGGCCGGGACCGGAACCGGAACGAACACCTCATGCTCCATGGTGAACGAGCCTACTCAGCCCCGGCCGTCCCGTCAGCGCTTCCGCACCCGCGACCGCCCCCGCACCTCCGGCACCGCGCGCACCCGGGATCTCACCGCCGCTCCCAGTAGCGGGGGTGCACCAGCGTCGACGGCGGGAGGCCGGACAGCCGCCCGGCCTCCGCCCCGCGCCCCGCGGCCCGCAGCCCCGGCACGCTCAGGGAGCGCAG
>NZ_JAAGNI010000154.1 GCF_010550605.1 Streptomyces sp. SID9727 | reverse complement strand
GCTGAGCCATGAACCAACTGACAGCCTTCGAGCGGGCGCTGCTCGCACAATTCGAAACATTGGTGAGCACCTCCGAGACCTCACTCGAAGCGTCAGAGGCCACATCGAAGCAGCTGCAAGCTTTGTACGGGAACGTGCAAAAGCGCCTGGACAAGATCGAACAGAAGCAGAGCGAGATCGAGCATTTTCAAGCGCAGTTGCTGCGGTCCTTCAACACTCAG
>NZ_JAAGNI010000088.1 GCF_010550605.1 Streptomyces sp. SID9727 | reverse complement strand
GCAGCGCGTGGCCGGCCCGCACCCCGTCCGCCTCGGTCAGGGCCGCGTGCGGATCGGCGACCCCGGCGGCGGCCAGCTCCCGGCGGACATCGCCGTCCGCGAGACCCTCCAGTCCGCGCAGGACGAACGCGGCCCGGGCGGGGGCGGTGAGCGCCGCCAGCTCCCGCTCCAGGGCGAGTTCCCCGGCGCCGCCCGGGTGCGGGAGCAGGCGGAG
>NZ_JAAGNI010000233.1 GCF_010550605.1 Streptomyces sp. SID9727 | reverse complement strand
GCCATGGCCTGCTCGCCGAGGCAGCGGATCTTGGCGTGGGTGGTGTTGTGGCGGCGCTTCCATCTCTTGAGGCGGCGGCCCCGGAACGGGACCCGGACGGGTCCGCCGGCGCCTTGGTACGCCTTGTCCGCCCAGCACCTGAGTCCTGCTTCGGTGAGGGCTTCGATGATCCCGTGATGTCGCGCGGCGGTCAGGTCGTGGGTCGAGCCGGGCAGCGCCGGTGAGGCCCAGAGCAGCCGTCCGAACGGATCGGTGAGGACCTGCACGTTCATGCCGTGGCGCTTGTGCTTCCCGGAGTAGTACGGGGTGTCGGCGGCGATGCGGTCGATCGGCAGGAGGGTGCCGTCGAGGATGACGAACGCCTTCTCCCGGATCGTCCGCATCGCCTCGTCCAGGGACGGGGCAAGGCCGGCCAGGGCCTCGACGACTTCGCGTATGTAGCGGTAGACGGTCGCGATCCCGACGCCGAACCCGGCGGCAAGCTGGGCGTAGGTGTCACCGCATCGCAGGTGGGCCAGGGCGAGCAGGGCCTGTCGCGAGGCGGGAAGGCGTCGCCAACGCGTCCCGATCTCCCGCCGCCTGGCCTCCAGCCGTCCGGTCAGGAACCGCAGGGTGCGGCTGGACAGATCAATCGCCGACGGGTAGACAAGCACATGAAGCTCCTGGCAGACACGGGTGATCTTGGTCGAGAACCCGTCTACCAGGGGCTTCGTCGTTGTGCAGACCCGTCCAACTCGCGGTCATCGTCACCAGCTTGGAAAGAGCTCAATGTCGGCGGAAACCGGGCTCAGGTACTCAGGCGACTTGTCAAGCGCTGCCCTCGATCGCTGCACTGCGGCGACGACTCCAGAACTTGACGGGTCGCCTTGGGGTCGTTCGCCTGACAGCTGCGTGCCGGCACCAAGCCCTGGGAGGAGGTACTCGCAGGGCGGCGGGCTGGCCAACGCTGAGAGAACCGCGCGGGAGCTTCGAGGCTTCAGGCGTGGAGCGCTTCGAGGGCCAGACACGTGGAGCTTGCAGCTGTCCGGCGGATCAGCGTGCAGTCGGTCGCGCAGCGGCGTCGGGTCCAGCGTGACAGCGCGAAAATGGAATCCTCTCGAAGGGGCAGCCTGGGAGACCTCCGCTCAGCGAGGCAGTTCGCTCGGCTAGAGCAGGAGTTGAAGCACGGGCCTTGGCTCACGATTGGGAGTGCTAGCGGTTGACGCCGACGCGGATCAACACGCTGATCGGCTGGCTGGTCTATGTCTCGTACAACGGTCGAGGGCACCTGGCGGCTTTTGCAGCGGCACGGCTGGAGCTGGCAGCAGCCCAGTCGACAGGCGACGGAGCGCAATGACGACTCGGTCGAGATGTGATCCGGCCGCGGGTAAGGCCACCGAGCCGGAGGGCGACGGCCTGGATCGTCTTCGAGGACGAGGTAGGGCAGTCGCTGGCTCCGCCGCTCGCCCGGACCCAGGAGACGCAGAGAACACCCTCTCCGTCCGTACGCGATCACTCTCGGGGTTCCCGACGCGGGTGCAGGTCGTTGCTGGCTGCCGTACCGGACTCCCGAAGTGTCAGTGGCCTCCTCCATAATCGGGGCACCGTCTTCAACGAAGGACCTCATCTCTGTGACGATCACCCAGCACGAGCTCGAATCCCGGTTGTGGGACGCCGCGAACGCGCTCCGCGGCCCCGTCGACCCCGCTGACTTCAAGACCTACGTCTTCCCGATGCTGTTCTGGAAGTGGATCAGCGACACCTGGGTTCACGAGCACGACGCGGCGTTCGATGCGTACGGCGACGACCTCGACGACGAGATCGAGGCCGACTTTCACCGGTTCGAGCTGCCCGAAGGCACGCTATGGAGCGAGGTCACCGAGAAGGTCACCAACCTCGGTGCGGAGATCGCGAAGACCTTCCAGCGAATCGAAATGGCCAACCCCCGCTCGCTCGCCGGCGTCTTCGGCGACGCCTCGTGGGGCAACCAGGAGCGCATCCCGGAGTCGGCCCTGCTGGGGCTCATCCGAGCGTTCAACAAGATCAGGCTCGATCCGTCGACGGTCTCGCACGACCTGCTCGGCGCGGGCTACGAGTACTTGCTGAAGAACTTCGCCGACGAGTCGGGCAAGAAGGCCGGCGAGTTCTTCACGCCCCGTGAGGTCGTGAACTTGCTCGTCGGGATCCTTCAGCCCGAGCCGGGCGAGTCCGTCTACGACCCGTCCTGCGGCTCCGGCGGGATGCTTGTCGCAACGATCAACCAGCTGCGCGAATCCGGCAAGGATCACCGCACCCTCAGGGCGTACGGCCAGGAGATCAACCTGACGACGGCCTCGATCGCCCGGATGAACTTGTTCCTGCACGAGATCGAGGACTTCGACATCAAGCGCGGAGACACCCTCCGCGCTCCAGCGTTCAAGGCCCCCAGCGGTGCCGTCCGCCAGTTCGACACCGTGATCGCCAACCCGCCCTTCTCGCTGGCGAATTGGGGAGCGGACCGCTGGTCTTCGGACCCGCGAGCCATCTGCGGCGTTCCGCCGGCGAAGAACGGCGACTACGCCTTCGTCCAGCACATGGTCTCATCGATGAAGCCTGGATCAGGCCGTGTCGGCGTGGTGATGCCCCACGGCGTGCTGTTCCGCGGAGGCGCAGAGGCAAGTATCCGCCAGGGCCTCATCGAGAAGGACCTTCTGGAAGCCGTCGTCGGGCTGCCGCCCAACCTCTTCTACTCGACCTCGATCCCGGCGTGCCTGCTGATCTTCCGTGATCAGAAGCCTGTCGAACGCAAGGAGCACGTCCTCTTCATCGACGGCTCGGCCCGGTTCGTCAAGGGCAAAAAGCAGAACCGTATGTCCGAGGATGACGTCAGGGCTCTCATCGAGGCGTACCAGACAGGTAATGACCCAGACGGTGAGGGTGGTGCGAACGTCCGGCTGGTGCCGTTCGAGGAAATCGAGCAGAACGGCTTCGACCTGAACATCGGCCGCTACATCAAGGTTGCCGCCGAGGAAACTGCCGATCTGGGTGCAGCGCTCGTCGCGTATGCCGATGCTCGCCAACACCGGATGGATACCGAGGCTGCCATGTTCGAGCGGCTCGCAGCGGCAGGCGTCGACCTGAGCGTGTTCGGGGTGCCCAGTGAGTGAGTGGGAGCGGGTCCGGCTCGACGAGGTCATCGCGCTGGACGTCGACGCGGTCCCGGTCACGGCGACGACCTCCTATGGCATCGTCGGTGTCTTGAACCGCGGTCGGGGTCTGTTGTTCCGGGAACCGATCGCTGGCGATGAGACCTCGTACAAGACGCTGAATCGCATTCGTCCAAACCAGATCGTCTACAGCCGATTGAAGGCGTTCGAAGGAGCGATCACCGTTGCGCCGAACGATCTGGGCGAGGTTTACGCATCGCAAGAGTTTCCGACGTTCACGTGCGGTGAGCGAATGCTTCCCGAATACTTCCGGCTCCTTACCACCACAAAACGACTGTGGGAGCAACTGAAGGCGCTGTCGACCGGCATGGGCGGCAGGCGTGAACGAGTCAAGCCTGCTGACTTCTTGACGATGGAAGTTGCTCTCCCCTCCTTGCCGGAGCAGTACCGCATTGTTGACGTCGTGGTCGCGGTTGATGCGCTGGTCCAAAGTCTGTCGATTGAGAAGGTGGCGGCGGAGCGGGTCCTCAACGCAACTCGTGATTCGCTACTGAGGGCAATGGATAGCCCTGAAGTTCCGTTGAAGATGTTGACGACCAAAATCGGTAGCGGAGCTACCCCACGTGGAGGTGAAGCCGCGTACGTGATGGAGGGCGTTTCGCTGATCCGCTCCCAGAACGTGTACGACGGTCGGTTCGAGTGGAATGGCTTGGCGAGGATCCTTGACGACCAAGCTCGCTTGCTCGACAACGTAGCCGTGGAACCGAGCGATGTCCTCATCAACATCACGGGGGCCTCAGTAAACCGGGTCGCAATGGTGCCGGACGAAGCACTACCTGCACGGGTGAACCAGCACGTCGCAATCTTGCGATGCAACCGAGATGTCCTCGAGCCGTCGTACCTCGCTCACGTGCTCAGACGTTCGGATCTGAAGGCTGCCCTTGATGTGATGTCCGGTTCCGGCAGCACTCGGCAAGCTCTTACGAAGGCTCAGTTGGAGACGTTCAGTATCCCTTCCCCGCCGGTCGACGAGCAGCGGGTGGTTGCAAAAGTCTTGGACAGCTTCCTTTCCGAGAGCGCTGCCGCCCAGACAGAACTCGCTCAACTCAGAGCGCTCCGCTCGACCCTTCTGACCTCCCTCCTGAACCAGGAGATCGAGATTCCCGAGTCTTATGACGCTCTGCTCGAGAGGATGTCCTGACATGGGTTGGACAGAAGCGAGCACGATCCAGCGTTCACTGCTCGAGTGGGCGGAGGAGGCCGGTTGGGAGCGTCTCCAAGGGGACGAGCTACCGCGCGATGAGCATGACGTCATCATTGAGGACTGGGCACGCGAAGCATTGCTCGCGCTGAACCCGGAGCTGGTCGACGACCCCGAGTCGGCGGACCTCGTCCTGCATGAACTTAATCAGGCTGTCCTCGATGCGCATAACGGTCTCGTCGCGGCCAACGAGCGGCTGACCGTCATGCTTCGTGGCGACCACTCGTTCACGACGATCGACGGCAGGCATGTGCCTCGTCGGCTGATCGACTTCAAGAACCTCGACAACAACCGCTTCACTGTCGCCGACGAGGTCACCATCAACGGTGCGACCAAACCGCGCCGGTTCGACGTCGTCTACTACGTCAACGGGTTCCCGCTGGTCGTTGCCGAGACCAAGACACCGGTGAAGCATCAGGTCTCATGGGTCAACGCCGCGAAGGACCTTCACGACGTGTACGAGGAGGAGTACCCGAACTTCTTCGCGACGAACGTCTTCAACGTCGCCACCGAGGGCCTGGAGTTCCGCATGGCCCCGATCCGTGCGGTCCCGGACCCCGACTCCGAGATCTGGGCCCCGTGGGGATCCACTGAGGACGACCCAAAAACCGTCACGGGTCCGGCTCGAGTCGAGCGGGCCGCGCGCTTGCTGCTGCGGCCGGAGACGATCCTGCCGATCCTCAAGGACCTGGTGATGTTCCGTCACGCTCGGGACGCCTCCGAGGTCGACATCAAGTTCCTGCCTCGTTACCCGCAGTTCGAGGCGGCGCTGGCGATCCACGCCAAGGTTCTCGCAGGCCGTCCAGGCGGACTGATCTGGCATCACCAGGGATCGGGCAAGACCGAACTCATGGCGTTCGCCGCCGCCCGTTTACTGCGGGACGACGCGGTGACGGGGAAGTTCGGGAGCGCGCCGACGGTCATCGTGATCGCCGACCGCAAGGATCTGGTCCGGCAGACGGCGGAGATGTTCGAGACCGCCGGCATGCCGCGGATGACGGTGCCCCGCAACCGGCGCGAGCTGCACGCTCTGCTGCGCAGCGGTGAACCCGGTGTGATCATCACGACGGTGCACAAGTTCGCTGAGGCCGGCCACCTGAACAACCGGTCAAACATCGTGGTCCTCGTCGACGAGGCGCACCGCTCACAGGAGGGGAAGTTCGGCGACGCATGGCGCGCAGCAGTGCCGAACGCGAAGTTCTTCGGTGCGACGGGTACCGCGATCCAGGACAAGGACCGTTCGACATTCAAGCTGTTCGGCGACCCGGACGACCCGGACTTTGTCATGTCGCGGTACACGCCGGAACAATCGATCGCCGATGGGTTCACCAAGCCAGTGATCGTGGAGGGCCGGTCTGTCGGATTCAACCTCGACAAAGAAGCCCTGGACGAGGCATTCGACGAGCTGGCCACGGAGGAGGGCCTGGACGAGGAGGAGAAGGTCTTTCTGTCAGGAAAAGCTTCTCACATCGAGACGATCCTCTCCAACCCCGAGCGCGTGGCTGCCGTGTGCAGAGACATCGTCGACCACTTCCTTACCTATGTCGCGCCTCTGGGGCAGAAGGCTCAGGTCGTGGCCTACAACCAGCGCCTGGTGATCGCCTACGCCAAGGCAATCGAGACCGAGCTGAAGCGCCGTGCTGCGGTCATGCCGGATGGACGACTCCGTGAGGTCGGTGTGGTGATGCACGTCGCCGACAGCAAGGAGACCCCCAAGGAACACAAGAAGCACCTGCTCACACCGGAGCAGGAGGAAGCGCTCAAGCGCCGCTTCAAGAAGGTCGATGACCCGATGTCGTTCATCGTCGTCACCGCGAAGTGGATGACCGGCTTCAACGCGCCTATTGAGGGCGTGCTGTATCTCGACAAGCCTGCCAAGGACACGAACCTGTTCCAGACGATCACGCGGCCCAACCGCCCGTGGAAGAACCCTGTCACCGGTCAGCGCAAGGACTTCGGGCGGGTCGTCGACTACATCGGTCTCGCGAGGGCCATTGGCAGGGCTGTCGTTGACCCGAAGGTGAAGGACGGTGAAGAGGACGAGCTCAACGTCACTGACGCCTCCAAGCTAGCGGGTAAGTTTGTCGCCGACCTCACGCGTCTGCTCCATCTGTTCAGCGGCATTGACACCAGCGACTCGTCGTTCGAGTCGCTCGCCGAGGCCCATGAGCGGATTCCCGAGGGCGGCGCGCAGCGCACCGAGTTCATCGAGACCTACGTAGCGCTGCAGACGGTGTGGGAGTTCCTCGACCCGCACCCGATGCTCCAGCCATTCAAAGGGCAGTACTTCTGGCTCGCGAAGGTCTACGAGTCGATCCGGCCCAAGGACGTCTCCAAGACTTTTCTCTGGGCCCGTCTCGGCGCGAAGACCACAGACCTGATTCACGGCCACATGAGCGAGGTGGGCGTGAAATCGATGCCGTCGAAGACAGTCACGCTCGACGCTGCTGGCCTGGAGCTGGTCAAGAAGATCGCCGAGCAGCTGAAACTCTCCGAGCAGCAGAGGCCGGAGTCGAAGGCCGAGGACGTGTACAAGGAGGTCCTCGACTCGATCGAGGCGCGCCTCAGGCGTCGGCTCGCCGATACCGAGAGCCCCGCGTACCAGTCGCTGGCGGAGCGGATCGAGAAGCTCCGTGCCAAGGCGATCGAAACCGTCGAGGATTCTCTGGCGTTCCTCGAGGCGGCGCTGAAGATCGCTCAGGATGTGGTCGCCGCAGATCGAGCAGCGGAACAGGGCGACCAGGCGGCGCTCGACCGGCTAGCCGATCCGAAGCGTGGGGCGCTCACTCAGATCGTCGCTGAGAACACGCCGCCCGGGCTGCACAAGATCGTCCCTGACATAGCCGCGCGGATCGACTCGATCGTCGTCGAGGTCGCCTATGCCGGTTGGAGCGCGAGCGATGCGGGCGACAAACGCGTTCGTCGCGAGCTGCGTTCTGTCTTGAAGGAATACAGCTTGCCGATCAAGGGGCAGTTGTTCGATCGAACGTATGAGTACGTGCGGGAGAACTACTGAACCGCCTCGCAGCGAGCCAGGCCAAGATGTCATCCAGCCCTGCAGCAGTCTCTCCGGGCCCCGGGCCCGGAGAGAGCCTGTGGGCTACTTCGTGGCGATGACGTAGACGCTGCCCCAGCGGCGCTTCGGGCTGGCCATGCTGGGGTCGAAGGTCCAGGGCTCCACGGTGGTGAAGCCGGCCTCGGTGAAGAACTGGACGAGCTTCTCGTGGTCGTAGGCCCATAGGTGTGGGGTGTACGTGGGATCGTCGTCCTGGTCTCGGAAGACGAGGTTGACGAGGTCGAGACGGGTGTTGATGTCGGTGCGGCAGTCGCGCTTGGCGTACCAGCGCTCGATTGTCTCGTCGGAGGCGTCGAGGGGGCCGGGGTACTGGTTGAGGGCGAAGGCGGCGTCGGGGACGCCGGTGATGATCTGGCCGCCCGGCATGAGGACGCGGTGGGCCTCGCGGACGTAGTGCTTCGCGGAGCGCGGGTAGTCGATGTGTTCCAGGAAGTGTTCGGAGAAGATCTCGACGGTGCTGTCGTCCTGGAGGGGGATGCCTTCGCGGATGTCCCACAGGAGGTCGGCCGGCGGGACGAGGTCGATGTTGAAGAAGCCATCGATGCGGTGGCCTCCCCCGCCGATCTGGACCCGGTCGGGCTTGTCGTCGATGCGGCCGTTGGGCCAGGCGCGGCGACTGGCGTGGTGGTAGCGGTGGAGGGCGATCTCCTTGGCGGCGGTCCGGAGGGTGCGGGCGAGGCCGTGGGTGGTGGCGGGGTCGGCGAGGACGGAGGCGATCTGCTCGCCAAGGAGGTCGACGGAGGGCATGCTGGAGGGACTCATCACGGATCTCCTGCGTGTGAGGTTGCTCGGGGTGGGGTGGGCCGCGTGTGGCGGCGGTGGTGATCAGGCGGCGCTGGGCGCGGGGGCGGTCCACTGGTTGTTGCGCATGAGGGTGTACTTGATGTCCACCAGCCGCGGGGCGATGGTCAGCGCGAGCTCTTCGGCGGGGTGAAGGTGGTCGGCGTCGTCCTGTTCGGCGCGCCAGACGCGGTAGTCGAGGTCGGGGTAGGCCGGGTTGATGCCGATCTCGCCTTTGGGCATCGTGCCGTTAAACGGAGCCACGATGTCCATGTGGTTCCAGTAGTTCCAGGCTTGCAGCGCCTTGTGCTGGTCGAAGTAGAAGTAGAAGTCCGGATAGCGACCGAAGGTGCGCAGTTCCCGGTGGATGAGGTGGCCGAGAAGCGGTCCCAGCGGGGTGGCCAGCGAGTCGAACTCCCAGCGCGTGTGGTGCCAGGCTTCGGGGACCTCGTCGGCTGCGAAGAGGCGGGCGGCGACGAGGTAGCTGATCCGTTCGACCAGGTACGCGCTCGCGTGGTTGGTGTCGATGGTCGGGTCGACTCGGTGGATGAGCGCGGCCAGCTGCTTCGGGCGGGGACGGAACTTGGCCAGGTCGAACTTGCCTGCCATCGCTGGGAAGGAGGCAAACAGCATCTCCTTGTACAGCCAGTTGTTCAGCTCGCCGAGCTCGGCCAGGCGCCGGGTGTGCCGGGAGGCCGAGTGGAGCATCAGGTACTCGGCGACCGCTTCGAAGTACAGGTAGCCGAGAATCGGCAGCCGGGGGATCGTCTCGTCGAGCAGCTTGAGGAACGGCTCGGCGTCGACCCGAGTGCCCCGGTAGGCGACGCCGGCAGCGGTGGCGAGGAACGCGGATGAGTTCTTGACGCGGCTGACGACGGTCTCGCGCAGCTGGTGCCGTTCGTTCTTGCTCAGCAGGTATTCGAGGTGGCTGTAGATCTGTAAGTGGATGAGGCCCAGGCGCAGGTAGTCCACTCCGGCGAGTCCGCGGTACGCCTGCGGCGGGGTGTCGATCTCGAAGATCAGTGGGGTGGGGACGCGATCGGTGACGCCGAGCTTGGCCAGGAAGGCCGGCGCCTCCTTCGTCAGGACGTAGGAGCCGAGATTGTGCATCCGAAGCCCCTGGTCGGTCGCGGTCAGTGGCGCGCAGTAGATGCTGCCGACGAGGCATCCGCCCGACGGGTAGAGGACCCCCTGCTGGCCGATCTCCTCCAGGGCGTGGGTGACGTGCAGCAGGTGCAGCTTGCCGTTACCGCTCAGGGAATCGAAGAGGGCGTTCTGCCGCAGCAGGTGCCCGTTCGGTGTCTCCTCGGCGAGACGTCGGTCCCAGGTGGCGGTCTGGGTGGCGAGCGGACCGGTGTGGTCGGAGGGGCTGATGAGGGTGGAGTCGTAGAAGGCGTGGGCGTCGGCCCACAGGTGGTAGGTGTCGAGGAAGTCCATGGTCAGACCAGGCCCTTCTCGGCGAGTGCGTAGCGGACGGCCGCGGGACCGCTGGCCCCGGCGAGGTAAGCCTGCTCCGAGACCAGGACCAGGTCGAAGGCCAGCCCACCCAGTTGGTCGAAGGCGGGTTCGCGGACGTACCGGGAGTCGGGCCACCACTTGAGCTTGGGCAAGCGGTAGCGGTCCAGGGCGTCGGCGGCCTTGACCAGGTCGGTGATGCGCTCGGCGCGGGCGTGGTCGGCCTTGTTAGCGGCCGCGAACTCCTCGTAGGGGATGTCGTGCAGCCGTACGGCCGTGGCCGCCTGCACGATCCGCCGAGGCATGGCGGTGAGGCCGAAGTGGCCCCAGACGGTGTCGGCGTTCGCCGCGAGCCAGACGGCCGCGCGGGCGCCATGCCCGCGGTCGTCCTGGTCATGGCGTCGCTGGCAGTCGTGTACGGCGGCGGCGAGGATCGCTGTGGTGGTGTCGGCGTCGTCGAGGCCGTTCGCCTCGGCGAGGACGGCGGCGAGCGCCGCCGTCCTCATGGCGTGCCGCACGCCGTGGAGCGACGTGTACAGCCGGGGGTCTGCCCACCACCGCGTCGGCATTCCGCCGTGTGCGAGCAGTTCCTTCGACTGTGGGCGCAGGGCCGGTGTCGGCGTCGGCGGAAGGTCGGGCCTGTGGTCGCTGATCCACGTGATGGTCGCGTGGTCCATGTGCTGGTGGAGCGGGAGCTGCCCTCGGGCAGCCAGGTTGATCAGACTTGCGGTCAACGGGGTCGTGCTCACTCGTGCCCACCCCCTTGGTGGTCTCCGCGGTGATGCTCCCTACCGGATCGGCGCGGCCTGCTGTTCGCGCTCCTTGCGTTCCTTCTCAGCCGCCTCGAAGGCGGCGGTGAAGTCAGCCAGCTCCTGCTCCGTCATCAGGGTCACGCCGAGCGCCGTAGCGACGTCCGTGATCCTGGCCTCGGCCTCGGCTCGGGCGGCGTCCGAGGCGCCGTCTTCCAGCAGAACCTCGAACTCGGCGTGGTAGCCCCACGCCTCACTCCACTTGACCGCGATCTCGACGTCGTCGAAGCGGAAATTGTGACGGAAATTGAACGCCTCGTGCATCGTCGTCTCGAAACCGAGGGCGTTGAACACCTTCACTGCGGCGGGGACGTCGGCGGGGGCGATGGCGAACTCGGTCTCGGCGAAGGCCGCCCCCTGACCGATCTTGCTGCCCTTCAGGGTGATCTTGGCGGTGCCGCCGGCGGTGTTGTCGGTGACCTTCAGCAGCTGGTCGGGGAGCACGTAGAAGTAGATGTGTTTGTCGTCGGGGCCCAGGTCCTCCCCGTCCGCCTTCAGGCGGGTGACGAGCTGGTCGTGGATCTCCTTGGTGAAGCGGGCACGCATCTCGATCTCGACGGCCACGGGCCTATCTCCTCGTTTCGGGCATGGCGAGGCCAGCCGGGCCCTGTCGTGCGGGGGCTGTCCGGTCGGGCGCCGCTATGAGGTTGGTGGTCAATCTGGGGGATGCGGCCGATACGGGGGCCGGCCGCATCCCCCAGGTGAATCGGTAGGTCTCAGCCGAGGTCGCCGAAGCGCGCCTCGACGACACCCGCGTGCAGGTAAGTCGGCAGGGAGACGCCTCCCACCGACGTACGGGCGGTGGCGACCTGCTCCTCCGTCTCGCCGGGGAAGCCCTCCAGCAGACGCAGGCACTGCTCGACCCACTCACGCGACGCGGGCCAGTCACCCAGGTCGCGATGGCGTACGGCCAGGGCGTAGGCGGTCTCGGTGGCTGCCCAGCGGTCGGTCGCCAGCTCGCGCTGGAAGATCGACTCCAGCTCGTCGGTGGAGGCAAGGCGGGTCTGGTTGGTCATGGTGCCCTCTCGGTTCAAACGGTCGTGCCCCAGTGGTGATCAACGCCCAGGTATCCCTGCGGTGACGCCGTGACCCGCTGCTAGTAGGTGTAGATCTCGGCCAGCGTCTTGTAGTCCTGCAGTTCGCCCTTGTCGAACCACAGCTCCACCTCCTGCTGGGCCTCCTCCGCGTTTCCGGAGGCGTGTACGAGGTTCGCGACCGCCTTGCCCGAGGCGATGCTGGCCGCCGAGCTGTAGTGGGAGAGGTCTCCCCGCACCGTGCCGGCCGGAGCCTGGTTCGGGTACGTGCTACCGACGATCTTGCGGACCGTTGCAATCGCGTCGAAGCCTTCCAGCACTAGGGCGATGACCGGCCCCTGCTGCATGAACGTCGAGGTGACGTTGTAGACCTCGGCCCCCAGCCGCTCCTCCAGGTCGAAGTAGTGCTTGCGGGTGAACTCCTCGTCCATCCACTTCATTTTCGTGCCGACGATCTTCAGTGCGGCGTCCTCGAACCGCGAGATGATCCTGCCCGCCAGGCCACGCGCCAGCGCATCGGGCTTGAGCAGGACGAGCGTGCGCTCGACAGTGTGTGCCTGAACCTCGGCCATTAACTTCCTTTCGCCGTGCCTGAAACGAACGTGACGTGCTATCAGCCGTCGTCCGTTGAGGTTACCGGCGCTGACCGGGTGGTTCAGACGTGTGGGCAAGGCCCCGGGAGGGCGATCATCCGTGAGGAAGCGACGACCGGTTCGCCAGCGTCCCGATCTGGCCAACTTGCCATTACCTGCTATCCGCTGAGCGTGCGCACCTAGAATCTCCCTGTGGTCGTCCGATGCTCTCGCGCCTCTTGTTACGTCTCTCAGGAGCTGAGTTGCCGGCAGTGGCTCCTCGGCTTCCGGTGACTTCGATTCTTCCGAAGCTCTTCGCGCGAGGCCATGCAGTGCCGGTGCAGTGGGAGTGCAGTCTGGGCGGACGGGGTTCCTGCACTAAGACAGCGAAGAGGGGGCAATCCTCGTGGACGTGGTCGAGCGCTGGAGCGGCCGGTACGCGTGCCTGCTGCAGTCCGCTCTGCGGCTCGGGAACGAACAGTTCGCCGCTCACCTGGGCATCGCCGTCAGGACGGTAGCGGCCTGGCATGCCGATGCGTCTGTCATGCCTCGCCGGGAGATGCAGCAGCTGCTCGACACGGCGCATGAGCAGGCCCCGCCCGCCGCGCGTCAGCGCTTCGCGCTTCTGCTGGCGAAGGAGCAGGCACCGTCAGACTCGGTTCCACCCGGTGCGCAGGCACTGCGTGTGGCCATCGCGGTGGTCGTCCGCGACAGCGATGTCCTCCTGGTCTGCCGTCGGGACAGCGACGCCGCCGGGATCACCTGGCAGTTCCCGGCTGGTGTCATCAAGCCCGGCGGTAAGGCAGAGACCACCACGGTTCGCGAGACGTTGGATGAGACAGGGGTCCACTGCGCGGTACGCAAGCATCTCGGGAACCGGCTGCACCCAGCGACCGGCGTCCTGTGCGAGTACTTCCTCTGCGAGTACCTGGCAGGCGAAGCCACCAACAGCGACACCGCGGAGAACATCGACGTGATGTGGGTGCCCAGAAACGCGGTGCCCCGCTTCATCTCCGTCGATACGATCTTCCCACCCATCCTGGCCGCCTTGGAGGAGCAGACGTGACGCAGCAGACCACGGACGAGCGGCCGGGCATCGCCGCCGCCATCGTCGTTCAGGAAGGCCGTGTGCTCATGGTCCGCCGCCGGGTGAGCGAGGGTCAACTCTCCTGGCAGTTCCCCGCAGGCGAGGTCGAGCCCGGCGAGGAGCGCGAGGCCGCCGCCGTACGAGAGACCCAGGAGGAGACAGGGCTGATCGTGGAGGCGGTCAAGCTGCTCGGCGAGCGCGTCCACCCCAAGACGGGCCGCCTCATGTCGTACACCGCCTGCCAGATTGTGGGCGGCACAGCTCACGTCGCCGATACCGAGGAGCTGGCCGAGCTCGCCTGGGTCGCCCACAGCGACATCCCGGAGTATGTGCCGTACGGGCTGTTCGAGCCGGTACAGGACTACCTCGACGGGACCTTGTCCGCGTAAGCGGCTCCGGCTCCCGCCGGAGCCGCTACCAGAGGGCTCAACGGCTCCGGCCCGACATGGCTATCAGCCGCTCGACGGTGCACGCCTCACTGTGTGGCCCGTGCGGTCTTCTAAGCGATAGCCCCTGCGTGTGCGGCCCTGTATTGGACCGGGCACGCAGGGGCTATCGACACCGCAACGGGCAGTATCGGGCGGGTCAGGCAGAGGGCTTCCACTCCTCCGCCAAGATGCCGTGGACGACGGAGTCCCTCCACTGACCGCTGCGCAGAATGTGGCCACGGATGACGCCCTCTTCGACCATCCCGGCAGCGGCCATGGTGCGGGCAGATGCGTTGTTAAGCGGCGATCGGGCGCCCCAGACACGGTGCAGGCCCAGGTCAAGGAAAGCTACGGTGAGGAGCAGGTGAACGGTCTCCAGACCGTACCCGACGCCCCAGACGTCCGGGCGCAGCGCGAAGCCCATCGTAGCCGCACGCTGTTGGTGGGGGTCGACCGCCAGGCGACCGACTCCCACCAAGTCCTGCGTGTCCCGCTCCAAGACGGCCAGGCCGTACTCCGTGCGGGGCTCCGCCGCGGCGAAGGCGACCGAGCGGGCCACGATCTGGCTCACCTCGGTGCGGGTGCGCGGCTCGAACGAGAGGTGCCGCGTGGCCTCCGCGTTGCCGTAGACCGCGTGCACGCCGTCCACATCGCCGAATTCGGTCTCCCGCAGGGCGAGGCGGGCGCTGGAACGGGCGACAGGGTGCATGCCGGCGACTGTACCGGCGTGCCGCCTACCGGGGCAGGGCGGGGCGGTTGGGCTTGTAGAGCCCGATCTCCTCGTGCAGCTCCCGGCCGGTGGCCGCCTCCCGCAAGGGGCCGGTGGACAAGGCGTTGCGCACGCGGTGGACGGAGGTGACGATGCCGGCGTTGCGGTAGCTGGGGGGCAGGTCCAGCACGGGGCGAACGGCGTCCGCCGCGCCTTCGAGGTCACCGCCGTTGAGCCGGACCAGGGCCAAGTTGCACTGGGAGCCGGCGAGGTCGCCGAAAGCCCAGTTCGGGTCGTCCTTGTCGCTCAGGCCCTTCACCGCCTCCTCGGCGAGCCTTCCCAGCCGGTCGTCGCCTTGGCCCAAGAGGACAGCCGCCTCCACGTGGTAGTACCGCTGCTTGGGCAGGGAGTAGGTCAGCAGACCGCCCAGCTCGTCCAGCGCATCGGGGCTGATCGCCTCGCGGAGGCGTTCGGCGCGGACGGTGGCTTCCTGGACGGCCTCGGCGTCGCCGAGCACCGCGGCGGCGCGGGCTTCGAGGCCGGGCAGCCACACGGACACGCTCCCGCCTTGATGCCCGGCGGCTGCGCCCTGACGGGCAAAGTGGAGGGCGTCCTCGGGCTGCCCCGCCCAGTAGGCGATGAGGCTCTTCAGCCCGTCGACCAAGGCCACGAGTGCCGGTTCCTCGGCCTCGCGGGCACAGAAGCCGGCGGTGCGGGCCTGCATCCGGGCGGTCGCCGGGTCCCCCATGTCGTGGCTGCCCTTGGCCATCATGAAGGAGAGGATGGCGGCCATCCGCAGCAGCTCACGGGCCTGTGTGGGCCGGGCCCGCCCACCCTCGATGAGTCGGAAGGCGTCGTCCTGCGCCTGGGCCAAATCCTCCCACAGCTCGGGGAGGGGGACCCGCGGGTACTCCTGGGCGATGCGGGTCACCTCATCGCGGAGGAAGCCCAGTGTCTCCTCTCCCACCTGGTTGTTCTCGGCCCCCAGAGTGAACTGCATCGCGCGTCGCGCAGCCATCGCGCCCACCTTTCTCATCTCGCGCAGGTCCGTGCCGAGGTAGGCAGGGACGTCAATGTGTGGCGTGCCGGGCGCCGCGCCGGGAGTCGCTTGTGCGGCCGGCCCCCAGAGCTGGTCGATGCTGTGACCGAGCATGTGGGTCAGGACCCGCTGGAAGTCCTTCTGCGGCTTCCGAGCGGTGTAGTACCAAGCCTCGAAGGTGGCTGCCGCCGGCTCCAGCGTTGCCAGGTGCGGCATCCCATCGAGCTTGGCAACCTCCACAGCGGACTTCCTGAAGTGCCGCAGGAAGACGACGTGGTCCTTCCACGCGCGCCGGTCGATCTCGACGCGGAACAAGGTGGGTTGCACCGGCATTTGCCCTCCTCGTGCGCCAGCACGTCAACTCGGCTGACGCTAGACCGACTTCCACCCCAAGCTGCCCGGCCGGAGGCCCTTTCAGCAAGGTCGAGGGAAGCCCGATGGGATATCGCAGCTACCTCGGCAAAGCCCAGGCCAAGCCGAGGGAAGTTCGTGGGTGGTTTCGGTACGCGACCTTGGCCACGCTCATTGCAGTGATCGCGCAGAGTGCCGAAGTGATCACGGAGTCTGCGCATGACCTGGAGGCCAGAGATGAACTCGACGACGAGCACCCCTGCCCCACTTGTCGGGCAGGACTCCGAGAGCCGGCGCACCCGGCCATCGGCGTTGGGATTCGACGCCGCCTTCGCCCCCGAACGCTGCCGTGTCGCCAGCGCCCGCAGAATGACCACATCCCAGCTGCGCTTGTGGCGGGTACCCGAATCGTTGACCGCTGATGTCGTCGTAATCGTCTCCGAACTGGTCACCAACGCGATCCAGCACGGCTGCGGCGACATCAAGTTGCGGGTGCAGTGCAGCGTGGACCGCCTGCTGGGTGAGGTCAGCGACCAGAACTCCGCCCCTGCTCGGATGCGGCCCGTACACGACGAGGACACCCGCGGGCGTGGCCTGCACATGGTCGACCAGCTCGCCATGCAATGGGGCGTGAGCGACGACGGACTCACCACATGGGCGGCATGCGGAACTCCCGTTGAGACGCCGCGATGAGCATCCAGGACGGGCAGCCAGACATGGTCCGTGCCACCACAGCTAGCCTTCTCCTTGCACGTGTTGACATCGGCTTAGGACCGAGGACATCCGATCGCGTCTTCCCAGTAGGACGCGAGCATTTCTCCCGGCCAGGCTGGCTGACGGATGGGGCCTCGCGGGCCCATCTGCTCGAAGTACGGCGCGACGTCGAGGACGGGAGTCCCGTCGACAGCGTCGAGGTCCGTGACGATCAGGTCTCGGCCATCGACTCTGAGCAGCCGCGGGTAGCTGACCGCCAGTTGATTGGGTCGTCGGTGGTTGCGGTGGACGAAGGTCCCTGTGGCCGGCCAGCTCGCATTTCCTCGGGGGCTGCGCGCGTGCAACTGGACGTCCTCGGGCCGCGCCTGGTGAAAATGCCAGGTCACCGTCAGATGGGAGAACTCCTCGATACCCTGGAGCGTTTCGAGGGGATACGCCTCATTAAGTCGGATCACCGACTCAACCCCGCCCTGGTAGTCGTCCTGAATGCGGGTGTGGCCGCCGACGACTGTTGCGACTGCTCCGACCTCGTACGTCATCACCGGTTCAACATCCTCTCCTCGGGCGGTGTCGGTCCGCAGGCGGCCGTAGGGCATCGAACGACCGCGACGCGCTCAACCTACGGCTACAGGCAAGGCGCATACCCCTCTCCCGGGGCCCTTCTTGGGCTACCAACGATGCGGATTCCGCTAGTCCAGACGGCAACTGAGCTGCACGGAACGTTAGGCATCAGCGTCGACGCCTCCGAGCTAAGCGAGCGTGGCACAGCGGAATCCGGTGTCGTTGTCCTTCATCGACGCGGCGGCCGTGTTCTGCAGGGACGGAGCCGCGCGTTCGAACGGAGAGGTGAAGGCCGAACCCTTCAGGTGGTAGCGGCCGTTGTCAGGCTCCTCCTCGGTGGAGCACCACTCCCAGACGTTGCCGCAGAGGTCGAAGATGCCGAACGGGCTAACGCCGGACTGGTAGCGGGAGACGGGGGTCGTCGCGTCGATGCCGGCCTCGGCCGTGTTCGCCTTCGCGGCGGTCGGCTCGTTGCCCCAGGGGTAGATGCGCCCCCGTGGTCCGCGAGCCGCCTTCTCCCATTGCCGCGCAGTGGGCAGCGACTTGCCGGCCCAACGGGCGTACGCGGTGGCGTCGTGCCAGGTGACCCATACCACCGGATGGGTGGCCAGAGTGACGGGACAGTGGCCATCTGGCCAGTGCAGTGGTGGTCGGTGATTCGTGGCAAGCACGAACCTTCCGTAGTCCTCGTTGGTCGTCGGGTAGACGTCGATGAGGAACGGCTCCAGCCACACCGAGCGGTTGTCGGGCCCCGAGAGGTAAATGCCCTCTTCAACGAGGGCCATGACCTTTCCGTCGACCGGGTGCCGACGGGTACTCGGCTCCCTGCGCAGCAGTTCCTCGGCTCGTTCGTCGTGCTCGGCAGCGGCACGTTCGGTCAGCAGCGCAGCGAACCGCTGCTGGACGTCAGGTGGGGCTTGGGCCAGGAGCGTGTCAAGAGCTGCCTGGTTGTCGAGTCCGAGTTCGATGGTCTCCCCGCGTCGCTTCCACCGTGGGACCTGGCGCGGGTTCACACCAACCAGGTCGGCGAAGTCCTTCTGCTTCTTGCGCATGGCCATGCGCAGCAACTCGGCCTCTCGGCCGGTCCACCTGGTCACCCCCGCCACGATGTCGCCTTACAGGGTCTCGCCGGGGATCGACATATACGCCTCCTGCAACTGCCGCAGGACGGGATGGTCCACAGGGAACTCGGTGTCGTCGATCGCGGCGAGCGGCCGAACACCGATCGAGGTGTTCGTGGCGAAGGCAGCGACCATGCCCTTCGCCTGGTCCAAGGTGACCGTGGCCGCGCGGTGTTCGGCCTGCTGCTGGAGCAGGGCCATGGTGACGCCGGGCAGCACAGGAGCATCGGGCCACACCACGGTGCCCTCCTGGTCGACGAAGGCCACGTTCCAGGTTCCGCCCTCGGAGACAAAGCCGTCGCGGCCGACGAAGAGGGCGTCGTCGAAGCCTGCGCGCTGGGCTGCGCCTCGAGTGTGAAGAGCTCCGAACAGGCCGACGTGCTTCACCTGGGGGAGATCGCGCTCGTACACCAGGCTCTGCGCGCGCAGCGGCGCAGGAGGCAGTGCGCCGGCACCGCGTACGGACACGAGAACGTGCGGCTCGTTGGCGTCGGCCGGGTGCCCCATCTCGACCTTGGGGTCATAGATCGAAACGCGCACGACGCACGGCAGGGTCTGCCCCTCCAGCGCCTGGCGGACGTAGTCGCGCACACGGTCGGTATTCAGGGCTGCGTTCCACACGATCTCGCAATCCCGTACGAGGCGTTCCATGTGCAGCGTCAGGCCACGGATGCTCCCGTCGGTGTCGACGCGCATGGACGTGAAGTGCCCGACGTTGGTCAGCGCCAGGGAGAGCAGGTCGTCTGCGGATACGGGCTTGCCATCGAGAGTCGCCATGGCGCCCAGCATGGCAGGACCGCCCGGTCGAACGGCACCCCGATTCAGGTTACTGACGGGTCAACGTCATCTGGGAGTCATTCCCAAGCCTTCACGGCGAGGTGTTCGCTAGTCACCGCGCAGTCACTTCGAGTGATCGACGGCGAGGTCGGTGCCGCGTGCCACAACAGCGCCGTGTGCCGCCCACAGCTGCACAGCCCACCTCCGAGGACCCCGATGAGCCCTGCACGAGTCGCGGCCAGCCCTGGTTGGCCTGATGTGAAGAGGAGTAGCGCCATGCGCCTTTCGTTGGCCCCTCGCCGAGCCAGCGGCCAGTTCACGGGCGGGGCCGGGCGACAGGCGCCTGCTGCTGAAGCGCCGGCGGCGGAGCGTGATCACGTGGTGGCCGCGACAGAGACGGTGACGCTGGTGCTGGGCGAGGACTCGCCACTGCCCGAAAGCCCTGCCGATGTGGAGGACCTCGTACGCCTGCTGCGTGGCCACGTGGCCCAGCTGGGCGCACGCACCGTTCAGGGGACTTCCGCGTTGCTGCGGGCGCAGCAGCTTTGCTCCGAGAGCATCCCCGAGGGCTACATGCCGAGCAGGGTGTACCTGGTCAGACTCGCCGAGGCCACGCGCGAGCTGACGGCCCACGTAGCGAGCGGCGCTGCCGGCGCAGGCAGGGTGAAGGGTCGGTGGCACTGGCGAAAGCCCCCGGTCAACGTACTGCGTGGGGCCGTCTTCGCCCTCGCCCTGGCCTGCCTCGCCCTGGCTGCTTCGGTGCCGCGGACATGACGGTGACCGGTGCCGTCGTCATTGCTCTGGTCCTCGGGGCGATGGCCTGGCTGGTGCTGCGCGGCGATCGGGCCGCCAGACGGGCTCGGGCCGTCGAGAACCTGCCCCCGCCCGGCAGCGCTCCCCCTCACCACGGTGAGGACCGGCCAGCCTCCTGCCTACCGTCCCCGGCCGCTGCCGCGGCCCCCGATATCACCCTGCACCCGCAGGGCTCACGGAGATCCACACGATGAAACAGCTTCCACGGATCGAGCAGTACGGCCTGATCGGCGACACGCAGACCAGCGCCCACGTCCGTGACGACGGTTCGATCGACTGGCTGTGCCTGCCCCGCTTCGACTCGCCGGCCGTCTTCGCCGGCCTGCTCGGCACGCAGAAGCACGGCACCTGGCAGATCGCACCGGCCTCGTCCGTAAGCCGGGACGGTTCCGGGACGGTGGATGAGCGCCGGTACCGCGGTGACTCCCTCGTCCTCGAATCGCTGTGGCGCACCCCGACAGGGTCGGTCCGCGTCCTGGACTTCATGCCGCCGCGCGACGGTACCCCGCAGGTGATCCGCATCGTCGAAGGCGTGTCCGGCGTAGTGGAGATGGTCTCGGCCATGCGTCCCAAGCCGGGGTACGGCAGCGTCAGCCCGTGGATCCACGAGGTCGGCGGGCGCATGGTCGCCGAGGCCGGCGCGGACGCACTGTGGCTCGACACCTGCGTCCCGCAGGTGGAGAAGGATGGCGTCGTCGTCAGCGCCTTCGCCGTCGCCGCCGGGCAGAGCGTGGCCTTCGTGCTCAGCTGGTGCCCGTCCCACGCCGCCGCCCCGGACGTCCCCGACCCGGAGGCCGCGCTCACGCAGACGCTCGCCTTCTGGCAGGACTGGACGACGGAATGCACCTACGAGGGTCCCTACCGCGAGGCCGTGGTCCGGTCCTTGATCGCGCTCAAGGCGATGACGTACGGGCCGAGCGGCGGCATCGTCGCGGCGCCGACCACCTCCCTGCCCGAGCTGATCGGCGGCGACCGGAACTGGGACTACCGCTTCACCTGGCTGCGCGACGCCTCCACGACGCTGGCCGCACTGCTGGGCACCGGATACCGGCAGGAGGCACAGGCGTGGCGGCGCTGGCTGCTGCGTGCGGTGGCCGGCGACCCGGAGAACCTGCAGATCATGTACGGGCTCACGGGAGAGCGTGACCTGCGCGAGCGGGAACTGCCCTGGCTGCCCGGGTACGAGGGCTCGACTCCCGTGCGGATCGGCAACGGCGCGGCCGACCAGCTCCAGCTGGATGTGTACGGCGAGGTGATCGAGACCCTTTACCTCGCGCACCAGAGCGGTGTGGCCCACTGCGCCGACACCGCCGTGCTGCACCGGCGGCTCGTGGAGCACCTGTCCCGGCGCTGGAGGGAGCCGGACGAGGGGATCTGGGAGATCCGAGGAGCGCGTCGGCACTTCGTGCACTCCAAGGTGATGGCCTGGGTGGCCGTCGACCGCACCATCCGTCTGGCTGAAGCCGGCGCCCTCGACATGGACCCGGCTCCCTTGGTCGAACTGCGAGCAGCGATCCACCACGAGGTCTGCACCGAGGGCTTCGACCCGGTACGCAACACCTTCACGCAGTCCTACGGCTCCCAGGAACTGGACGCCGCCACGCTGCTGATCCCCCGCGTCGGCTTTCTGCCGCCCGACGACCCGCGCGTCGTCGGCACCGTGGACGCCGTATGCCGCGAACTCTCCACCCCTGACGGTCTCGTGCGCCGATACCCGACTCGCGGCGAGCGCACCGGGGTGGACGGGTTGAAGGGTGATGAGGGCGCCTTCCTGCTGTGCTCCTTCTGGCTCGTCGACGGCCTGGCCCTGACCGGCCGCATCGACGAGGCCCGTGCCCTGTTCGAGGGCCTCTTGGAACTGCGCAACGACCTCGGGCTCCTGGCGGAGGAGTACGACCCCGTCCAGCGGCGCCAGCTCGGGAACTTCCCGCAGGCGTTCAGCCACATGGGACTGATCGAGAGCGCCCGGCTCCTTCAGGTCCTGACGGCGGGACCCTCCCACCGCCACGGCTCGGTCTCGGTGCCAGCGCCGCGCTCGGCCGCATCCAGCACGCGCACGACCAGCCCCGACCTGATGCCGCAGCACGCCACCCACGCCTGACGAGGATCCTCATGCCTGACAGCGCCTTCCCGGCACGGCCGGCCGCCACCGACCACCGCAGACGGCGGCCTCCGGTCGACGCGATCACGCTGCACCGTGCCCGCCGCGCCGTGGCCGTGCCCCTGGTACTCCTCGGCACGTTGCTGGTAGCAGCCTTCGCCCTCCGGTCGCTCTCCGCGGTGGGCCCCGGCTGGCTCCTGACCGGTCTGGTCTGCGGGCTGGGTGGGGTCGCCGCCATCGCGGCTCGCCAGGCACGCGCCTTCGCCCAAGCTGTGCAGACGGCAGCAGAGGAAGCCCAGGCAGCAGCGCAGACGGCCGTGGAGGGGGCTCGGGCAGCGGCGCTGGCGAGGGTGGCGGAGGCGGCGGCGGCCGTCGAGAAGTCGGTGCAGTGGTCGGCGGACGAGCTGTGCCGCGGCGGGCGCCCCACGCTGCAGGCCCCCCAGACGCCGCCACCGGCCGGCGCGAACGACGGCATCAACAACGCGCTGGGTGCACTGCAGGTGCAGGCCATCGCCTCCCTGATACGCGTTCACGACGAGTCTCAGTCCGTCGTCCTGCTGGAAGTGCTGCGCCGCCTGGCCATGCGCGAGCACGCCCTGGTCGGCAAGGCACTCCAGGCGCTGAGTCGGCTGGAGATGCTGACCGACGACCCGGAGCTGCTGGCCAAGATCTTCGAGATCGATCACCTCGTGACGCGGATGCGGCGTCAGGTGGAGAGCACGGCGGTGCTGGGCGGGCAGTCCCTGCGCAGCACACGTCAGCCCGTGCCCGTCACCACCACGCTGCGCGGTGCGGTCTCCGAGGTCGTGCAGTATCCGCGCGTGGCCGTCGCCGCCGGGTCGGTAGGCGCCGAGCTCGGCCTTCCCGGCCATGTGGGTCCGGACCTCACTCACCTGCTGGCAGAGCTGATCGAGAACGCCTGTGAGAGCTCTGACCCGGCGACGAAGGTGATGGTGCGTGCGCAGCGGGTGGCGAACGGACTGGCGGTCGAGGTCGAGGACCGGGCCATGCCCATGCAACCGCAGACGCGGGCACAGATGAACCACCTCCTGAAGGCGCCGAGCGAGGTCGACGTGAGCGGCCAGGTGCGGGCCGGGCAGCTCGGGCTGCTGGTCGCGGCGAAGATCGCCGAATCGCACGGTTTCTCCGTCGTGCTGCAGGAGAACGCAACCGGAGGCACCACCGCCCTCGTCGTCATCCCCGGGCGACTCCTCGTCGCGATTCCCCCCGTCGAGGACGCCGGCATGCCCGCGGAGCAGCCTCGGTCCGCCCTTCCGCCGGTGCGGCAGACCACCGCAGCCCCTTCTCCAGGCCAGGCCGCCCGCCCCGGTCCCCCCGGCACACCAAACCTCGCGGCGGCAGGTCATCCGGGGAGCGCGCCCGCCCTGCCAACCCGCACCCGTCAGGCCGGCGCGTTCCGACCACCCCGCGAGCAAGCGCCCGTGGCCGCGCCAACGCCGGGGCTGGCCGCCGCCTTCCGTTCCGGCATCCAGGCCGGCGGCACCACCCCCTCTCGCCCTGCTCCGGACGAGCACCCCAACCCCTGAACCATGCACGGCCCCCCTTCCTGCAGGCCCACTCCCACGCGTCGGGCCCTTCCCCCCTTCTGGAGCGATCCCTATGAGCACCCACCACGAGACCGGCACCGTGACCGGCGTGTCCGCGTCCGAGAGCAGCCCGAGCGGCCAGCGGGACAACATGGCCTGGTTGCTGCGTCAGTTCGCCGACGACACCCCGGGCGTCACGCACGCCGTCCTGCTGTCGCGGGACGGGCTGCGTCTGCTGGACAGCGACGTGGACAAGGACTGGGCGGACGAGCTGTCGGCCGCCATCAGCGGCGTCGCCTCTCTCGCCTCGAACATCACCGGCCCCAGCCACCAGAAGCGGCCGGCCCGGCAGGTCATCATCGAGCGGGACGACTGCCTCTACTTCGTCCAGAGCGCTGGACGCAGCGCCGCCTTCGACAAGACCCCCGGCGCCGAGCGCGGTGAGGTGGAGACGATCCTCGCCGTCGTCGCCACCACGGACGCCGACGTGGGCTCCGTGGGCTTCGAGATGGGTCGCCTCGTGTCGAAGTTCGCCCCGTACATGGCGATTCCCGTCCGGGTCGGCACGAGCGGCGACGTCCGGTGACCTGGGACGACCGCGCGGCCGAGGAATCGACGTTCGTGCGGACCTACACCCTGACGCGCGGGCGCACCAAGCCCAGGCATCTGCTCGGTCTGGACACGGTGCTGGAAGCGGGGTCGGGCCGGCCCGGCCCGGCACAGGCCGAGGAGTGCGCGGAGATCCTCGCACTGTGCCGGGCACACCGACGGTCGGTGACCGAACTGGCGGGCCGCCTCGGCCGACCGGTCACCGCCGTCAAGGTCCTCGTCTCCGACCTGCTGGACGCCGAAGCCCTGGTCGTCCCCGTCACCGCCCCCTATGCCGCATCCGACTCGGACTCGGATACGGGTCGCCCCTCCACCCAGCTGCTGGCGGCCGTTTCCGCCGGCCTGAAGAGGAAGTTCCCCCATGCCACCCGCTACCCCCAGGCCGGATGACTCCCGCGTGCTCCTGCGTCCTTCACCGCCCCCGCCCGCCGGCACCGCGCCGATCGTGCTGAAAATCCTGATCGCCGGGGGCTTCGGCGCGGGCAAGACCACCGCCGTGGGCGCCGTCAGCGAGATCACGCCGCTGAGCACCGAGGAGTACCTGACCGAGGCCAGCGCAGACGTGGACAGCCTGGCCGGCCTGGAAACCAAGCGGACCACCACGGTCGCCTTCGACTTCGGCCGCCTGAGCCTGCCCGACGCGCCCATGCCCCTAGAGCTGTTCTTGTTCGGCACGCCGGGCCAGGACCGGTTCGTCGACCTCTGGTACGAACTGGCCCGCGGCGCCGTCGGAGCGGTCGTCCTGGTCGACACCCGCCGTCTGGAGAGCAGCTTCACCCCCGTCAGCTTCTTCGAGGACATCGGTCTGCCCTTCGTCGTCGCCGTCAACCACTTCGACGGCGCCCACCGCTACCACTCCGAACAGGTGCGCACCGCCCTCGAACTCCCCGCATCGGTACCGGTGGTCGCCTGCGACGCCCGCGACCACAACCACGTCGCCGGCGTCCTTCTCACCCTCGTCGGCCACGCCGAGACCCGCACCTCCGCCGGGCGCGGTTACCCCGCACCCACCACCCTCCAGGAAGCCTGATGTCCCAGCACCCCTACCGCACGCCGCAGGCCGCACCGCCCGCGCAGTCTCTTCCGCGACGCGACATGCGGGAGGCCGCACGCGGCCCCTTCACCCCGCCGGACACCGCCCTCCCCAGCCAGTCAGCCCAGCAGGCGCCAGAGCTGGCGCAGCGCTACGAACTGCTGCACCGCCTGGGCGTTCCCACCACGGCCGACGAGGACTTCGACGACCTGGCCCAGAACATGGCCACACAGGCCGGGTTCCTGTACGGGTTCGTCAACCTGTTCCTGGAGGAGCAGACCTTCGTCGGGCTGCACCAGCCGCCCGCGGACAGCGGGTTCGTCATCGTCGGCCGCACCATGAGCCGCGATCACGGCTGGTGCCCGGAGGTCATGGCGCGCCGGAAGGCACTGCCGCTGCACGACGTGCACGCGTCCCCGCGCTTCAGCGGCAACGCGGTGGTCGACGCCGTCGGGATCCGCTCCTACTTCGGCGCCCCGCTCATCCACGCCAGCGGCACCGTGCTGGGCACGGTGTGCGTCATCGACCCCGAGAAGCGGCCCCTGGCCGAAGCCCGCCGGCTGCGGGACATCGTCATCAACGCCAGTGCGCAGGTGATGGACCACATCGCCCGCGCCCCCGCCCGCTGACCCGTTCCCCCCACCCGCTCCGCGTTGCGACCTTCACCCAGGGAGAGGGAGACCATGTCCGCCACACCCACCGCACCGCCGCCTTCGCTGCGTCCCTACCTCACCGCCCGCCACGACCTGCTGTGGCAGGAAGCGGACGCCTTCGCGGCCGAACACATCGCGCCGCGCGCTGCACGGATGGAGGCCGCCCCGGGCAAAGTGGAGCGCAAGGCCGCCGACCTGATGGCCGCGCGGGGCTGGTTCGCCGTCACCGTCCCGGCCGCCTTCGGCGGGCTGGACGCCGGCCACGTGGCCAGGACCATCCTGATCCACCGCATCGCGCGGGTCTCAGCGGCTGCCGCGGCCATCCTGCAGGCGACCCTGATCCCCGTCGGCGCCCTCCTCCACTTCGCCACCTACGAGCAGAAGGGCCGCTGGCTGCCCCGGCTCGCGGACGGTTCCCTGCTGCTGTCGATCGCCGTGACGGAACCGCTCGCCGGCGGACACATCGGCGGCATGGCGACCACCGCCGAACGCGCCGGCCACGAGTGGGTGATCACCGGCAGCAAGATCCACATCGGCAACAGCCACCTCGCCGGCGCCCACCTCGTCGTCGCCCGCACCGCCGGGCCCGGCATGAGCACCTCCCAGGCGCTGACCGCGTTCATGGTCGAAGCCGACCGCCCCGGCCTGTCCGTCCCCGGCCACCAGGCCGCTCTCGGCCTGCACGGCTTCTCCGCCGGCCGCCTCGACCTCGACCACGTTCGCGTTCCCGAGGACGCCATGGTCGGCGAAGTCGGCCAGGGCCTGGCCGTGGCCCAGAGCAGCAGCATCCTGTACGGCCGATCCAACCTGGCCGCCGTCAGCCTCGGCATCCACGAGGCCGTCGTGGACACCACCACCACGCGGCTCAAGACCCGCCCCCGCTACCGGGGCACCCTGTCCGACCTGCCCGTTCTGCGGGACCGCATCGGCGCCATGGAGGCCCGCCTGCGTGCCGGCCGGATACTCGCCTACCAGGCGGTGCACCTTCTCGACCAGGGCCTGCCCTGCGACGCCGACCTGATCAACTCCAAGTACCTCGGCCACCAGTGGGCCGCGCAGTCCGCCCAGGACGCCATGGAACTGCACGGCGCCCACGCCCTCGACGGCGCGTACGTCCTCCAGCGCTTCTGGCGCGACATCCAGCACACCTACCCACCGGCTGGCACCGGCGAAGTACAGCGAATACGCCTGGCGGACGCCGCCTTCGACGAGGACCACGTCCAGTGGTCCGAACGCCTGGCAGCCGAGGCCGCTTGGGCCCGCCCCGATCCGACCGCCGCCTAGACCCCCGTGCGCGGCACCCCGTGAATCCGCACCGCCGCGCACGGGCCCGTGCCGCCGGCCCCCGTCCCCCGCGGGGACCGGCGGCACCTCCCCCGGTGACCGCGCAACCAAGCCGAGAAAGAGCCATCGTGACCCCGTCCAAAACAACCAGCGCACCCATCACCCCGCTGACGCCGACCCTGCTGCGCGTCGCCCAGCACCTGACACGCGGCCTCGCGCCGAAGGAGATCGGCGCACAGACCGGGCTGTCGGCCGAAACCGTCCGCCAGTACATGCGCGACATCCGCGAGAGCCTTCACTGCCCGCCGCGCTGCAAGCCCCCGGTGATCGTGCACCGCCTGTTCGCCACCCAGCAGGCGGCCGTTCCCACGGCCGACCGGCCGGCGCCGCAGTTCAGCCCCGAGGATCTGCTGCTTGTGCGAGCCGTCGCCGAGCACAGCGACCCCCGCGACGTCGCCCTCGCCGCCAAGCTCGCCCCCGCCGACCTGCGCGCCGCGCTCGACCAGCTGCTCGCCGATGCGGGCGCCAAGGACACCACCCAGCTGGTCATCCTGGCGCACGGATGGAACCTGCTGACGGCCGAACCGGCGCGCGTCGGAGCGAGCCAGTGAACGGGCACCCGGCCTCCACGACCCACCAGGGCCGGCCAACCGCGCCACCCTTCACCACGCCGCCCTTGGCCGCTGTGTACGAGATGCGCACGTTACGCACGGACGCCGAGCGCGAGGAGGCCGCCGCCCTCGTTCAGGACCGCCAGCGCTGGCTCGCCATGCGCAGGCTTTCCGTGCCCGCGCAAGCCGACGTCCCGGCCCTCTTCCGTTACCCGCAGGCGAAGCCGGCCGGGCTGTTCGAGGACGGGAAGCTGCTGGCCTGCCTGATCCCCGAGCGCGACCCCGGCCTCGGCTGGGGCGAGGGTCCTTGCCTCTTCCTCGGCTGCGTCCACACCCTGCCTGACCATCCCGACGACATCATGCGGTTGGTCACCCTGTGGGCCTCCGACTTCGCCGCCTCGCAGGGCCTGCCCGCCGTACGTGCCGAGGCCCTGGCTCGGCACTCACTGGATGCCGACCCCATCGCCGCCCTTCTGCGTCGGCTCACCGACATGGGCTGGGTCATCCGGGGTTCCGGGACAGGACGCGAGGGTGAGCGAGTCGCCCGCCTCGAACTGGCCGCCGAGCACCGGCCCGGACTGAGCACCCTCATCGCCTGCCGCGTCCACGCACCGGAGACGGCCCCGGACGATCGGGGCAGCGCATGACGACCTCCGTCCCCCAGCGCCCCGACCTCACCCGCGAACTGATCGCCCGCGCAGCCCAGTCGGCCGCCCACCGGGCGAAACGAGTACGCAACCAGCTCGACGCCGTCCAGGTGGGCCAGGGCCGTCATACCGACCACGCCAACGCCAAGATCCTTGGCCGCATCCTGGCCGATCACGACTGGCCCGGCCATCGTCTCGTCGGCCCCGACGGAGCCCGCGCCGCCTGGAGCATCGCCCTGCACAGCGACGACGATCCCGCCTTCCAGCGCGCCGCCACCACCCTGCTCGGTCGCGCGGTCCGAGCCGGCGACGCCCTGGTTGTGCACTGGGCCCACCTGCACGACCGCGCGCTCGTCACCAGCGGACGCGACCAGGAGTACGGGACCCAGCTCCTGCTGAGCGCCGACGGGATCGAGCTGTGCCCGCTGACCGCGCCGGCGTCGGTCGACGCACGCAGGGCCACCGTGGGCCTGCCTCCCATCGCTCTCGCTCTCAAGGCGGTGCGCCGCCGCTACGCGGCAGACAGTTGCGCCGACGAAACCCCGACCGTCGTCCTCGCGGGGGTCGCGTGAACACCCGGACCCCCGGGCTCTCCACCAGGCGGCCTGCTGGCCGCGGCTTGGCTTTGAGAAAGGACTGTTGACCGATGAAGCTCACCGCCGCCGTCGTCGCTGCCGGTGCTGCCCTCTCCCTCACCACCGCCCTGGTCGGAGCCGCTCGGCTCAGGCAGGACGCGCGACACCAGGCCGAGCGGAACGAGGCGCTCCTCGCGCGCAACCAGCTCGACTGGCTGAGCCGGGTGTCCACCGACGCTGACCTCGCCGAGCTGTGGAAGCCCGAGGACATGAAGGCCGAGGAGTACATGGAGCTCATGTCGGCCAACCGACTCATCTGCGCCCTCAGCCTGCGCCACTGCCTCGGCCGCATCCGGGACGGACAGCTGCCGTTCTACGCCGCCATGGTCATGGACTTCGAAGTCTGCCGGCGCTACTGGCAGCGCTTCGGAGACCTCCGCGCCCAGGAGGCCGAGGGCGATGAGCAGGCTCAGCACTTCACCCGGGCAATGGACGAGGCCGCCAAGAGACACCCGTAGGCCCAGCCCGCCCCGGCCTGACGGCAACACCACCGACTCCGGACGCGTGAGCGCCGAGCGGCTCCGCCGCCAGCCGCCGTCCGGCAACAGACCCCGGGGCCTGACCGGGCCCCGGTATCCCGCACCATCCACCACTCCCTAGGAGGCAGACATGACCGCCATCCAGACCGAGAGGCCGACCGCTCCCGCGCAGGCCGACCTCGTGAAGAACGACGACGACCCGTTCGGGCTCGACATCACCTTCATCGAGGGCACGCCGGCGACCGAGACGGCCCTGATGTGCGGCACGGGCGACAACTGCGGCAGCTCCTGCCCCAGCGCCTGCACCACCTCGTAAGCGGGGACACCCCGGCAGCGCGGGCCGGACGGGGCTCTCCCCGTCCGGCCCGCCCCCGCCCGTCACACCCAGAAGGTGAGGAAAGCACTGATGACACGGCACCGGCCCAGCCTGTACGAGGCCGCAGGACAAGCCATGCTGCGCGCTGCGGTCCACACGGCCGCGCCCGCCATGCCGCCCTGGCCGAACACCGCGGCGCCCACTGGCGAGTGGCGCGCGTGGCTGCGCACGGTGTGGTCCGACACCGCCTTCCAGCGCGCCGTGTCGCAGGCAAGCCCTCACCTGGCGGACCAGGTGCAGGCCATCATCGACGGCCGCACGCCGAAGGCACGCCGGATGCGCCGGGCGGCGCTGTCCACCGCCCGCTACGCGATCCGTTACGCCCGCCGCTCCACCCCCTACGGTCTCTTCGCCGGCGTCGCCCCGCTCGGCTTCGCCCAGACCACGTCCGTCCACATCGGTGACGAGCACAAGGCTGTGGGCCGCCCCGAGCCGACCGGGCTCGAGGAAATGCTCACCGCCTGGGAGAGCGACGCCGCGCGCATGGCCGACGTGGAGGTCTGCGTCAACAACCTGATCCGACAGCGCGACCAGCACATCCACGTGCCCTCCGAGGGCGACGCCTCGTTCCGCCTCACTATGAACCCCGCACTGCGTCTCGTCCTCGACCTGGCCCGATCACCGATCGGGTACCGCCAGTTGTCCGACAAGCTAGCCGCGGAATTCCCCGACGTAAGCGCCACCGCACGCGACCGGCTGCTCGGTGAACTGCTCCGGGTACGGCTGCTGCGCTCGTCGCTTCGCGCACCGGCCACCGTCGCCGACCCCACCGAGGTCTTGCCGCCTGCGGCGCGTGTTCGGGCGGCCAGGTTGCCGACCGCGCGCGACCTGCGGCTCGATGCCGACGTGCGGCTGCCCGCGCCCGTGCTCACGGAAGTGGAGACCGCGGCGACCGTCCTCGCGCGCCTGGCCAACCACCCGACCGGCACCCCGACGTGGCAGCGATGGATCGAGCGCTTCAGCGAGCGCTACGGCGAGCACCACATGGTGCCGGTGGACGTGGCCACGGATCCGGACCGGGGTGTGGGCTTCCCAGACGGGTTCCTCACGGCGAGTGAGCCGCCCCGGCCGATGTCCCGGCGCGACCGGCGGCTGCTGGAGCTGGCCGGCACCGCCGCCGTCGAAGGCAGCCGCACCGTCGCACTGACCGGGACGATGATCGAGGAACTGGAAGCAGCGGCCGGCGACAAGCCCCACGGCTTGGCGCCCCACCTCGAACTTGCCGCCGAGCTCCATGCCTCCTCCGTACCTGCCCTGGACCGCGGGGACTTCCGGCTGCGAGTGCTGACCGTCTCCCGCTCGGCCGGATCGATGACCGGCCGGTTCTGGCACCTGTTCCCCGGCACCGAGACGGCGTACGCGACCCTGCCCACCGTCGATCCGACGGCGGAACTCGCGCAGCTCTCCTTCCACGCCGGGCGGGTACCGGCCGACCTGCTCACCCGCGCGCCGCAGGCCCTGCCCCGCGTCGTCAGCGTCGGCGAATTCCGGCACCCCGCCCCGACCGTTCTCTTCCCCCGCGACCTGTCGGTCACCGCCGCCGACGGCCGACCCCAGCTGGTGGAGACCGCCACAGGCAAGCCGCTGGAGCTGCTGGCGCCCACCGCCGTCAACTTCCTGTGGAACAACTACACCCCGCCGATGGCGCGCTTCCTCGGCGAGATCAGCCGCGCGGCATCGCCGCAGGTGACCTGGTTCGACTGGGGCGCAGCCTGGGCCCTGCCCTTCACGCCGGCCCTCACCTACCGGCGAACCATCCTCACCACCGCCCGGTGGAAGATCCGCAGTCGCGCACTGCCTGCCCGCACCGCGCCACTGCACCAGTGGACAGAGCAACTCCACGCCTGGCGGGCACGATTCCGGGTGCCGCAACAGGTTCTGCTGGCAGAGGACGACCAGCAGCTTCCGCTCGATCTCACCCGCGACGTCGACCTGGACCTGCTCCGGGCGCACCTGGACGCCAGCCCCATCGGTATCGCCACCCTGCACGACGCGCCGCCGCCCGATGCCGACGGGTGGATCGGCGGCCGAGCCCACAGCATCGTGATCCCCCTGGCCAGGCGCTCATGACCACCACGACCGTCCCCCGCACACAGGACCTGTCCGAGGGCGCCCTCGGCATGGCCCTGCTCCACATCGAGCGCCGAGACCTGTCCACGGCGCGTCGCCACCTCACCCGGGCCACCGCCCAGGGCGTGAGCACCGGCAGCAACGCCAGCCTCTTCCACGGCGCCCCCGCCTTGGAGTTCGTCCTGGCTCGCACCCACGGTGCCGGCGACGACGTCCGAGCGGCCGTCGACCACGTCGTGGACGCCCGGCTCGCCGCCGCCCACCACCGCCACGCAACCGGCGCGCTACCTCATCTCGCCGAATGGGATCTCATCCGAGGTCTGACCGGGCTCGCGGCGCTGCTGCTGTCCCGCCGCCCCGTCGCACCCCGGCTCCCCGATGTGCTCTGCTGCCTCGTCAGTCTCGCCCGCCCCGCGCGCGGCGGTAGCCGGATGATTCCGGGGTGGTGGTCGGCGCTCGGCCCTGACGGCAAGGAGATGGCCGGCGGGCACGGCAACAACGGCATGGCCCACGGCATCGCCGGGCCCCTGTCCGTACTCTCCCTCGCCCTACGCGAAGGCGTCAGCGTCCCCGGCCAGGAGGAAGCCATCAGCACGTTCGCGACCTGGCTCGACCGACACGGCACCCACTACTGGTCCGCCGCGGCCCACCTGGGCGACGACCAGCCGCCGCAGGCGGGGCCGGCCCGCCAGTCCTGGTGCTACGGCCAGCCCGGCATCGCCCGCGCGCAGCAGCTCGCCGCGCTCGCCCTCGAAGACACCGAACGCCGCCGAGCAGCCGAGGACACGGTCACGACCATCCTGACCGACCCGCAACAGCTCGCCCGGATCACCGACTCGACGCTCTGCCACGGCTGGGCCGGCCTGCTGACCCTGACCCGCGCGGTCGCCGCAGACAGCCCCGACCCCGCACGCTTCGCCCCCATCGTCCGCGACTTGCGCCGGCGGCTGGCCACCGACTGGGAGCACCTGCACAAACCAGGCTTCCTGGAAGGCCGGGCCGGTGCCCAACTCGCCCTGCATCACGCCGCCACCTCCGGCTGGGCCCGCGCCCTGCTGCTCACCTGACCCCGCCCCTTCAAGGAGTTCCCCGACCATGGCCTTCGACGACGAGCACCTGCCCCTTTCCCCGGACACCGGTTGGTGGCACGCCTCCGTGGCCTTCCCCCAGCCACACAAGGACGCCGCGCGGGTCTTGGCCACCGCACTGTCCGGCCGCCGTTTCCACTTCCTGCGCAAGGACGCCGGTGTGCGCCTGCGCACCGAGCAGCCCGCCACCAACCTGCTGAACCAACTCGTTTCCGACGGTGTGCTCACTGGCTGGACGGGCGGGATCTACGAGCCGGAGACCCATGCGTTCGGCGGCCCCGAGGGCATGAAGGTCGCGCACGGCGTGTTCTGCGCCGACAGCCCGGCCGCGCTCGCCGAGACCGGTGCCCCTGGCGCCCGCGAGCGCGCGGTGATGCTGCTGTCCACCATGATCCGCGCGGCGGGGCTGGACCCGTTCGAAGCCGGAGACGTCTACGACCAGTGGGCCGCCCTGCGCCACCCCGTCACCCCTCCCCGAGGGCCCGCCCTGGACAAGGCCGTCTCCGCGATGCGTCGGCTCATGAACGCGGACGCCACTCTGCGCCCCGATCCGGAAGCGGGCTGGGCCGAGCGCGTCGCCGCGTTCGAGGACGCCGGCTCCCAGCTGCGCCGACTCGCCGCCGACGGCCGGCTGATACGCGGGATCCGGGGCGTCCTCGCCCACCACGCGATCTTCGCGTTCAACCGCGCGGGCGTGCCTGTCGAAGCGCAGGCCGCGACCGCGTGGCTCGGCCGTCACGTCGCCTTCTCCACCTCAGAAGGCGACGTGTCCCACCGCAAGTCCGCCCCGGCGGACCCTAACCTCCCTCGAATGGAGACCACCGTGACACCAGTAACCGACCCCGCCCAGCTGCGCGAAGCCCTCGCCCAACGGCTCGTCGACAGCGGCCACCTGCGCAGCCAGGAGGCCATCGACGCATTCCGCACCACCGACCGGCATGCCTTCCTGCCCGGCGTCGACCTGGAGCGCGCGTACAAGGAGGACGCGGTACCGATCAAGCACGACGAGCACGGAGAGATGATCTCCTGCATCTCCGCGCCGTCCGTCGTCGCCACCCAGCTCGAACAGCTCGGGGCCCTGCCCGGCCACAAGGTCCTGGAAGCCGGAGCGGCCACCGGCTACAACGCCGCCCTCCTCGGCAAGATCGTCTCCCCCGGCGGGCAGGTGTGGACCCTGGACGTCGACAAGGACCTCGTCGCCGGCGCGAGCAAGCACCTCGCCGAGGCCGGCATCGACAACGCCACCGCGGTGATGGCGGACGGCGCGGCCGGGCTGCCCGAACACGCCCCCTACGACCGCATCCAGTTCACGGTCGGCGCGGGCGACGTCCCGGCCAAGATCCTCGAACAACTCGCCCCCGGCGGGCGCCTGGTCCTGCCGATGCGGATCCGCGGCAGCATCTCCCGCTCCTTCGCCTTCGAACGCGACGGGGACACATGGAAGACCGTCTCCTGCGAGATGGCCACCTTCGTCCCGCTGCGCAAGGGCGTCTGCGACGACGTGTACACCCTCGTCCCGATGGCCGGTGAGGGCAACGTGCGCCTGGAGACGTTCAGCGAGCAGGACGTCGACCGCGACGCCCTGCGGACCGTCCTCGACGAGCAGCAGACCAAGCTGTACACCGGGGTGAAGTTCCGGCAGGGATCCGCGTGGGAGTGGCTGTACCTGTACCTGGCCTGCGTGCTGCCCAACGGCCTGTCCCGCCTGCCGGGCCAGCGCCTCGGGTTCACCCCGCACTTCGGCTGGGGCTCCATGGCCGCCCTCGACGGCGCATCACTCGCGTACCTGACCATCCGCGAGGGCGAAGACGAGAACGGCAGGTACTGGGAGGTCGGCGTGATCGGCCACGGCGAAGCGGGCCGCGGCCTCGCCGAGCGCGTCGTGGACGAGATCCGCGCCTGGGACGCCAGCGGCGGCAACGACGCCCCCGCACCGGGATTCCGGATGGCCACCGCCGAGTCACGCGACCGGCTGACGGCCAACGACCCGCGCTTCGTCATCGACAAGCCCTACAGCCGACTCGTCGTCGACTGGGCGCGCAAGGGCTGAGCCGATGATCCCCGCGATAGCCAGCCGCATCCCCCTGGTCCGCCGCACCAAGGCGCCCGCGCTCCCCCTGGAGGAGCGCATCCACCACCTCACCGGGCTGACCGTCGCGCCCGCAGGTGCGAGCCACTACGACCTGGTGGCCCGCGCCTGCGGGGTCCTCAACTACGCCGCACTGATCGCCTCCGACGTCGACCTGCCCGATCTGGCCCAGGAGCTGTGCTGGCGCCAGCACCAGGTCTTCGCCGACGCCGGACGCCTCAGCGGCCGGATCGCCATCATGTCGCTGATGCCACTGGTCAACCTCTCCCGGCTGGAGACCCGCGCCGGCCACGGCGAACTCGCCTACAGCTTGCTGCACTGCCTCAACGACGCGGCCCGACACCGAAACAAGACCGACATCGACGGCCACATCGTCGACCTCTCGGCCCTCACCGCCACGGAAGAGGACCACCGCACGGTGTGCCACGAGCTGTACATCAGCGTCCTCGTCGACGGCGCCCGCGCCCTCGCCCAGATCGGGCGCTGGACCGAGGCCGCCGACGCCATGGCCCAGCATCGCGGCATCGGCAACCGCCTCCTCGACGGCCGCCAGATCAAGATCATGGCCCTCATGGAGCAAGACCTGGACCAGCAGGCCCGCGACCTGATCGACACCACCCAGCCCACCGAGCCGTGGGAGAACCACGTCGCCGACCTCCTGCGCGCCCACTGCCGCCCCGACCCGGCACACCTTCCGCCCGCCGACCCCGACCAAGTTCAGCGTTCAGCCGCCGCGCTCCTCGCCGACCCCGAACCCTCGTACGCGGCATTCCAGACCCGGGCGGGCCTGGCCGCTCTCGATGTCGACGGCAGCGGGCCGCATGCCGGCTCACTCGCCTGCGCTCTTGCCGCCGCGGCACGCCTCGACGCCTACTCCGCCCGAGAGGTCCTGCGCCACCCCGTCGCCGCCACCGCTTTGGACGACAAAGCGAAAGACGTACTGAACGCGGTGACCGCCGCAGCCGGACTGGGATCCGGCGCCCTGTCCGCCGACCACCACGAGGCTCTGACGTGCGCAGTCGATCACGCCGAGAACCAGCTGGAACAGCTGCTGCAGGCCGAACCGGCACCCGGATAGGGGCGTGGACCCGGCCGGCTCACCGACCGACACCGGTAATGCGGTGGGCATCGGCGTTTCGGCCATTTCCTGCCCGCAGCCGCTCCAAGCCAGACCAGGGATCTCGCGTCCACGGGGTCGCCGGATGCAGGAGATAGCGGGCTCCGCAGCACGACCGAATGACGTGTGTTCGATATCGCAGCCGCGTCGTTAGACCTCACGACTCTGCCGACGCGAACGTCCTAGGGGGAACGATGACCTCGGCCATCACGCAGGACCAGCCGCCGCGACCGGAAAAGGGAACCGCGCCGGACGACGAAGCCCCAGGGGCCGGTGTTCGAGAGGAGGAGTACCTCTACCGCGACGCATCCCGGCTCCAGGCCGGCTCCCTGCTGACCTCCCGCACCATGGCTCGACGTCTGCCCTCGCTCGTGCGGCGCTCGGTTCAGATGGCCTGGCACGTGGATCGCGGGGCGACCATCGGGCTGCTGGTGTGCCAGACCGCCACGGGGGTCCTCGCAGCCCTCGGCCTCCTGGCCGTCACGGGCACCATCAACGCGCTGATCTCGTCCGGCGACATCACCGAGCGGCTGTGGGACGCCGCCCCGCAGCTGGCCGTGATCGCCGGAGCCGCCGGTCTGCGTGCGCTCCTGGGCATCACCGTGGTCTGGCTGACCGGCCGGCTGCGCCCGGTCCTCGGACGGGCCGCCGAGTTGACGATGATCGAGGCCGCGCTCGGAGCCGAGCTGGCCGCGAACAACAAGCCTGGCTACAACGACGCCTACGACATCGCCGACCGCGGTGCCCAGGTCACCCCCGACCTCGTCGAGGAGGCCCAGGACGTCCTTGCGGCGACCGCCACGCTCGCCGCCGGCGCCACCGTCCTGACCGTCCTGGACCCCCTGCTTCTGCCCCTTCTCTTCCTCGCCTGCCTGCCGCAGGCCGCCGCCTATGTCCGCTCGGCCCGCGTGATCTACCTCGCCGGGCTTGAGACCTCCGGCCGACGCCGGATGCTGGGCAAACTGCGCTGGCACATGGCATACCAGGAGTCCAGCGAGGAGATGCGCGCCTGCCTGGCCGGCCCCTTCCTGATCGCCCGCTACAGGCGGCTGGCCGCCTCGGTCAACGCCGCCGAACGCACGGCCGCGAACACCGGCGCCTGGATGGGACTGGCCGGTTCAGTGGCCGGCGGGATCGCCTCCACTGCAGTGTGGGCGGCGCTGCTGTGGCTCCTGGCCTCCGGAAGGATGAGCCTCGCCGCCGGAGGCGGCGCCGTCTTCGCTCTCCAGACCGCAACCGGCTCGGTACGCGGCATCATCAACGGCGGTGCCCGCCTGGTGCGCACTGGCTGGTACGTCCAGGACTGGCAGAACTTCCTCGACAACGCCCACGGCCAGGCCATGTCTGACTCCCGTGGCACCGCGCCCGTCCTCACCGCACCGGAGCGCTTCGAGGTCCGCGACGTCTCCTACCGCTACGACGGCGCACCCAAGGACAGCCTGAGCAACGTCTCCCTGCACGTAAGGCGCGGGGAGATCGTGGCGCTGGTCGGGGAGAACGGCTCCGGGAAGACGACCCTCTCGCGCTTGTTGTGCGGACTGCTGCTTCCCACCGAAGGCGCCGTGGCCTGGGACCACGCCTCCACCGCGGAACTCGACCCGTGGGCATCGTGGGAACACGTCGCTCTGGTGCCGCAGAAGTTCACGTACCTGCCGCTGACCATGCGCGACAACATCACCTTCGGACAGGGTGACACCAGCGACGCGGCCCTGCTCGCCGCCTGCGAGGCATCCGGCGCCGCAGAGATGCTGCCGGGCCTGCGCTCCGGGCTGAACACCCTACTGACCAGCGAGTGGTTCGGCGGCCAGCAGCTCTCCGGCGGACAGTGGCAACGCCTGGTCCTCACCCGCGCGTTCCACCGGCAGGCGGCACTGCTGGTGATGGACGAACCCACGGCCGCCCTCGACGCCCGAGCCGAGCACCGGATCTTCGCCGGCCTGCGGGAGCTGGCCAAGGACCGCGCCATCCTGCTGATCACCCACCGTCTCACCAACGTCGCCGTAGCCGACCGGATCGTGGTCCTGGACGAAGGGCGGATCGTCCAGGAAGGCACCTATGCCCAGCTCACTCAGCAGCCCGGCCTGTTCCGAACCCTGTGGGTACTGCAGCGCCGGATGAGCGGCGACACCTCCTGATCACCCCGAGCACGCGAGGCCCCGGTCCGCCAGGCAGAGACGCAAGGCCGCCCTCGACACCTCTCTGCACGTCCGACTCCGCCCCACCAGCACCGGAAGGAATTCCGTGACCACTTCGCCGGCCACCGAGATCAGCGACGCGAGCGAGCTGCGCCACCAGCTCGTCGAGCAGCTCCTCGACGGCAACCACATCCGCTCCGCCGCTGTCGAGCACGCCTTCCGCACCGTGCCCCGGCACACCTTCGCTCCCGGCGTCTCCGTGCAAGCGGCGTACGCCAACGACATCGTCGCCACCCGCCACAATGGCGACGGCGCCGTCACCAGCTCCATTTCCGCGCCCTGGCTGCAGGCCGACATGCTCGAAGCCGCCCGCATCCAGCCGGGCCACCGCGTACTGGAGATCGGATCCGGCGGCTACAACGCCGCCCTCCTCGCCGAACTCGTCGGTCCCACCGGTCACGTCACCACCCTCGACATCGACCCGGCCGTCACCGAGAGAGCCACCAGCTTCCTGCCCGAGGCCGGATACGACCGGGTCAGCGTGGTTACCGCGGACGCCGAGCACCTGCCGACCGGTGTGGTGCCCGAGGGCGGATTCGACGCCATCGTGGTCACCGTCGACGCCTGGGACCTGCCCTGGATCGGCGCGCTGGCAGAAGGCGGCCGTCTCATCGCGCCGCTGCGCCTGCACGGCTACCACTGGGCCATCGGCTTCACCAAGGCAAAAGGGGCCCTGCACAGTGACGAGCCGCTCGTCGTCTGCGGCTTCGTCGCCATGCAGGGGGACGGCGCCTGGAACCGCAACAGCCGCACCGTGCCCGGCACCGGAGTCCACCTTTCCTGGGAAGACGGCACGCCGCTGCCCGTGGACCAACTCACCCCCGCCCTTACCCGCGAGCCGACCGTCACCCGCACCGGCGTCACCGTCGGGGGCCAGGAACCCTTCGACCTCCTCCAGCTCTACCTCGCCGGCGCCCTGCCCGGCTTCTGCCGCCTGGAAGTTGACCCCGACAGCGGCCACCAGATCCTCAACCCACCGCCCCCGCACTGGCCCGCCGCCGCTATCGTCCGCGGGACCTCCCTCGCCCGGCTTGCCCACGAGCGCGTCGGCGACGGGGACGACGGCACGGGCCTGTACGAGTTCGTCGTCCACGGCTACGGCGCCCAAGGGCACCTCCCTGCACGCGAGATGGCCGCGCAGGTCGAGCAATGGCAGCGCAACCACCGCCGTGCCCGATTCCCCCTGATCACCGCCCGCAAAGCAGCCGAGTGTGCCCCGGCGGACACGGACCACGAACCGCACGTATTCACCAAGAAGCACACCCGCATCACCGTGAGCTGGCCGAGCGTGCCCGCAAGCGCCGTTCTGCCCACCGGCCCTAAAAGCTGCGTTCCCTCCTGATCAATGCCGTGCGCTTGCACACCCGCCCGCCCACCGTCGAGAAAGGCAGAGCAACGTGCCCTCCCGCATCCCCCCGCCGGGTCACGCCACGCCGCGTATCGGCCCGTCCGAAGCTCAGTCCGCAGCATCCCGGCACGCGGCGTGGCTCGGCGCCGCCGCGATCATCACCGACGAGGTCGGCCGGGTCCTCCTGGTACACCCCACCTACCGCACGGACAGCTCGTGGCTGCTACCCGGAGGCGTCGTCGAACCCGGCGAGCACCCGCACGTCACCTGCCGACGCGAGATCACCGAAGAACTGGGCCTGGATCTACAGCTGTCGGCCGTGCTCGCCGTTCACTCCCTCTCCCCGCACCACCCCGACCTTCAGTCCGGCACACACTGCCCCGGCGAGGTTCGGTTCGTCTTCGACGGGGGAACCCTCGCCCCCGACCAGGTCGAGACGATCCGTCTGCCGCGCGAAGAGTTGTCCGAGTACGCCTTCCTGGAGACCCGGGACGCGGTACGGCGGCTGCGCCCGGTGGACGGGCAGATCATGCTCGCCGCCTACCGCGCCCGGCTCGGGAACACCGCCACCGCGCACCTGGCCGATGGCCGGCACATCATTGGTGCCCCGGCGCTGGACCGGCACGACGTCCACGTCCGCTACCGCCCCTTATGGGACAGCCCGCTCCATCACGAACCCGTTCCCGAGCACCTGCCCGTGCAGCAAGCCTGGGCGTGGTGCTTCGTCCCCGACGGCCGAGTGGTCGTCGTGGCCGATCCCGGCCCACAAGGCGCACTCCCGATGCTGCCCGGCGGCACCGTGGAGGCCACCGACGCGACGGCCGAGAACACCCTGCACCGCGAAGCCGCCGAAGAAGGGCAGCTCACCCTGGCCGATCCGGTGCGACTGGGCTGGGTGCTGGACGAAACCGGCGAGGTCTACGGCGGCGTGGGACCCAACGCCCGCCTTCGCCTGGCCGCTCGCGTCACCGCCATCGGGCCGGCAGCCGTCGACCCCGCCACCGGACGCCCCTTCGCCCGCCTCCTCGCCAGCCCCGCCCAGGCAGCCGCCCTCCTGGGCTGGGGCCCGCCCGGTGCACGGCAAGCCCAGCTCGCGGTGGACACGGCACGCGAGCGATGGGGGCTGCCTATCGCACACGCTGCCGCCGTCGAGGAGATCCCAGCGGAGGGGATGCAGCTGAGCTGATCCGACGACCCGCACCGCCTCGACTCCTCCCACGGTCCTTCCTTCTGAGGTAGCCCCATGCCGTTGTCGCACGATCACATCCGCACCACCGTCAATTCGTACCTCGCGCGCCACCCTCACGAGCGCGAGCAGCTCGGCGCTTTCCTGGCCGCCCTCGACCGGACCGGCGACGAGATCGCCAGCCGCTCCACCTTCACCGGACACGTCACCTGCGGCGCGATCGTCGTCGACGACCTCGGCCGCGTCCTGCACGTGCTGCACCTGGCAAGCGGGAAGTACCTCGTCCCCGGCGGCCACGCCGAGCCCGCCGACGAGTCCTTGGCAGCCACGGCGCTGCGGGAGCTGCACGAGGAGACCGGGATCCCACCGCACGCCGTCGCGCCGTGGCCCGGCTACGAGACTGTGCCGCTCGACATCGACATCCACGACATCGACGCCCACCCGGGCAAAGGCGAACCCGGCCACCAGCACTTCGACCTCCGGTTCCTCTTCCGCCTGCACGCCACAACCGATGTGCCACTCGTTCTGCAGGAGGAAGAGGTCGGCGGCATCGAGTGGCGTCCCCTGGACCGAGTAACCCAACCGCCCCTGCGCGAGAAACTGCTCAAGCTCCCGCTCCACATCGAACCGGAGACAGCCAATGCCTCGGCCCTGATCTACAACGACCGCGGCGAGTACCTGCTCCACCTGCGCGACTACTTCCCCGGCCAGATCTGGGAGCCGGGCATGTGGTCCCTACTGGGCGGCGGCCGAGAGCCCCAGGACACCACCCTGCAACACACCGTCCGGCGCGAACTGGCCGAGGAAGCCGGCCTCGACCTGGCCGACCTGACCCCGTTCGCCACCGAATACGCCACCGACGACGCCGGCGCGACCGTACCCATCGCCATCTACGCCGGCCGCTGGAACGGCGACCCCCGCGAACTCCACCTGACCGAGGGCGTGATGCTCGCCTGGTTCGCACCCGCCGACCTCCACCGCCTGCGCATCGCGGACACCACCAGCGACCTCGTACGCCGCCACGCCGCCGGCCTCCCGACGGCGCGCAGCGAACCCGCATCCGAGGAGGTACGCCGGGCCTCGCCGCACGGCACGGTCCCCAACATCATCGGCGTCCACCTCTACCTGGAGCGGCCCGACGGGACCGTGCTGCTCGGGCTGCGCCACCCCAGCAGCGCCTTCGCACCGTCCACATGGCATGCCCTGGCCGGACACTGCGAGCAGGAGAACGCAATCTCCTGCCTGATCAGGGAGGCACGGGAGGAAGCCGGCCTGCACATCGAGCGCCAAGACGTCGAACTCGTCCACGTCGTCCACCACATTGACCATGCCGGGGACCGGCCCCGCATGGGCCTGTTCTTCCGCGCCCGCACCTGGCGTGGCGAGCCGGAGCTGCGCGAGCCGGACAAATGCACCCAGTGGAAGTTCTGGGACCCCACCGCCCTTCCCGACGACCTCGTCCCCTACACCCGGACGGCGATCGAAGGCATCCAGAACAGCGAGCTGTACAGCGAGACCGGCTGGCCCGCATGACCGGCAACCCGACCAGCGCGCCCCGTCACGTGCCCGCCGCGGCGGCGGCCGGACGTTCCGACACCCGCCTCGTAGTGATCCGCGGGAACTCGGCCTCGGGCAAGTCGAGCGTCGCGCAGAGCCTACGCGATCACTACGGCCGCGGCGTCGCCATCGTCGGCCAGGACGTGATCCGCCGGAACGTCCTGCGCGAGCACGACACCACCGGCGGCGCCAACATCACCCTGCTCGGCAGGATCGCCCGTCATGCCCTGGACGCCGGCTTCCACGTCGTACTCGAAGGGATCCTGTACGCCGACCGCTACAGCCACATGATCACGTCCCTGGTGCGCAACCACCGCGGCATCTCGGCCTGCTACTACCTGGACGTGCCCCTGGAGGCGACGCTGGCCCGGCACGCCTCGAAGGCCGACGCCGCGTACCTGGAACAGGTCACCGACACCCACCTCACCGCCTGGTACCGCAAGTTGGACCTTCTGCCCGGCGGCCTGGAGACCGTGATCCCGGCCGACAGCGCCCTGCAGGACACCGTTGCCAGAATCGTGCGCGAAGCCGATCTGACCGCCGCCACCCCCGCCCCGCCGCCGCAGCCCAAGCCATCGCAGGGAGACTCCATGCACCTGGTGCTGATGTCCGATCCGCACGTCGCGGCGATCCCGGTGCGCGACTGCCGAGAACCACTCGTCGACGTACGCGACCACGACTTCCGCGTCGACCCCCGCAAGCAGGACCCGCAGGGCGCGTTCGCCCACGTCCGAGAAGGCGTCCTCGCCCGGCTGAAGCACGCCCGCTCCCTCCTACCCGCCGGCACCGACCTGCTGTTCGTCGAGGGCTACCGGCCGCTGTCGCTCCAGCAGCGCTACTTCACCGAATACCGCGACCAACTGGCTGCCGGCCACCACAACTGGACACCCGAGCAGCTGCACGAGGCCACCAGCCGGTACGTCTCGCCGCCGGACATCGCGCCGCACTCCGCCGGCGCCGCCGTGGACGTGACCCTCGTCGACCAGGACGGCCACGAACTCGACCTCGGCACCCGCGTCAACGCCTCCCCGGAGGAGAGCGACGGGGCCTGCTTCACCCACGCCCCGAACCTCAGCGACCAGGCACGCCACCACCGCACGGTGCTGCTCAACGCCATGGAAGGAGGGGGCTTTACGAACTACGGAACCGAGTTCTGGCACTTCTCGGCGGGAGACCGGTACGACGCGCTGATGCGGCAGGAGCCGCACGCGCGCTACGGACCGATCGAACTGCCCTGACCCGCCGGCGGACTCGTCCACTTCCTCTCCCATCACGCCCGATCCGCACTCGCAGTAGCGCGGCCAACGCCCCTGTCCGGCCGCGGACTACGACCGGACGGACGAAATGCATCGAACGGAGGCACCTGTGCCTGACGACACCCAGCAGGCGATCCCAGCCGTCCCGGCGGCCCGGGACGCAGCACCGGAGCACCACATGCACCTGCTCGGGCGGTACTACCGCCAAGTGGAAGCGGGGCGTAAGACGATCGAAGTAAGGGTGGCATCCCCGAGCAAGCGCGACATCGCCGTCGGCGACACGGTCGTCTTCCACGACCGGGACACCGGGCGGGAACTCGACGTCATCGTGCAGCGGATCACCCCGTACGCCTCCTTCGAGGACCTCCTCCGCTCGGAGGACACCGCGCGCATCGACCCGGACGGGCCGACCAGCGAGCTGATCACCAACCTCCGCTCGATCTACCCACCGAGCAAGGAAGCCCTCGGTGTACTCGCCATCGCCTTCGATCACCGCCCTGCCCGGCCCGGCCGCCCCATGCCGATGACGGCCGAGCAGTACGCGCAGACCGTCCCCCACCACACGGTGTACGGCTGCCTCTACATCCGCGACAAGCACGACCGGCCGGTACAGCTCCGCTCGGTCTACGGCTCAAGACTCTGGCAGTTCCCCGGCGGCAACCTGGACGCCTCGGGTGAGGACCCCCTGCAGACCGCCCGGCGTGAGGCGGTCGAGGAGACCGGACTCGAACTCGCTCCCGACACGCCGCCCCTCCTGCTGACGCACTTCCTGCACGCCGGACCCCGGATGCCGCTCAACAAGGTCGGGCTCATCTTCGACGGCGGACAGCTGACCTCCGAGCAACTCGGCCGGATCCGGCTCGATCCGGCCGAACACGACCTGTGGGCCGTCCATGACCTCGCGACCTGGCAGGAACTGATGGCGCCACGCGCCTTCGCCCGCCTCGACGCCATCGAGCGAGCACGGCGCGGCGAGGGCCCCGCCTACCTGGTCACCCACACCTGAACCCGGAACACCCCCACCAGGAGGCAAACGTGCCCACTGAGGAGTCCACCAACACCCGGGCCTGGCAGATCTACGGCCAGCGCCAACTCGCCCGTGCTTACACCCCGCCCGTCCCCGAGCGGCTGAACTGGACGCCCTGGGAAGGAATCGGACCCGGAGCAGAGGTCCTCGGGGACGTCTCGGGCCGCCGCGTCCTGGACATCGGCTCCGGAGCCGGCCACCACGCCGTCCACCTCGCTCAGGCACACGGGGCGCGCGTCACCGGCCTTGAGCTGTCCCCGACCCAGCATGAACGCGCCTTCAGCACCCATGCAGGCGTGGACGGTGTGGAGTTCGTACAGGCTGACGTGGCCGAGTACCTCACTACAACTGAGCCGTTCGACGCTGCGTACGCGATCGGGACGCTCGCCTTCATCGACCCACACCGCTCGCTGCCTGCGCTGCGCGCCGGCCTGCGTCCCGGCGCTCCGCTGATCCTCTCGCTCCTGCACACCGACCTGCACGGCCGCGGACCGTCGACGGCAGTGGCACCGCGCGAGCAGATGATCCTGCTGCGCGACGACCCACCGCTACCGACACAGATGTGGGTCCTGGCACCGCAGCTGTGGGAGGACCTACTCACCGAGTACGGATTCCGCGTCGAAGCCCTCGACCTCTTCCCGCACCCGGACGACGACGCCTCGGTCGTTCAGCAGCTCATCCGCGCCCGACGCCTTCCCGACCGGCCTGCTCGCGTCTCCAGCCGCGCTCGCAGCACCCGAGCCCCGGCCGCCCACGCAGCCGTCGGCGTCGGTGCGATCCTGCTCAGCGAGCAGGGCATCCTGCTGGGCCGCCACCGCCGCGGCACCCTCGAACTGCCCGGCGGCAGCGTGGAAGCCACCGGGGAATCCTTCGAGGACGCGGTCGTCCGTGAACTCGCTGAGGAGACCGGCCTGCTCGCTCAGACGGGCGACGTGGAACTGCTCGGGACGCTCGTCGACCATGTCGAAGGCGTTCTCCGAGTCACCGTCGGGGCGCTCGTCCACGCCTGGCAAGGGCAGCCGGCCACACAGCCGGAGGAGAGCGTCGGCGACTGGGCGTGGTACCCGCTCGATCAGCTCCCCGACGGCCTGTTCGTGTGCAGCGCCCAGATCCTCACGGCCTGGGACCCCGATCTGCCCATCGACCATCCGCCGACGCACTTCACCGCCTTCGCCCCGGCCCAGTAAGTGTCGCCGGCATGTCAGCTCTACCGATGCCCTCCCGATACGGCTACGTGGCTCTCCGAGACAAGATGGTCGACTGGGAGAGCGACACGCTCCTCCGGTGGCTGCTGGGGCATGCTGCGGCGCGCATGACGGCGGAGACGAGTCCATCGGGAGCACGGCTACGAGCCGTGCCCCCGCAACGGCTGAGGGACCGGAGGCGGCTTCCGCTGGTACGCCCGGGGTCAGCGGCGGCGGAGTTCGCCGTTCTGGATCCCGCTGACGAAGGCGTCGTACTCAGAGTCGGTGAACAGGTGCGGGGCCTTGTTGATGTCCTTGGAATCGCGCAGGGCCACGATGCCTTGGTCGAGGAAGGCGATCTGGACGCAGTTGGTACCGCCGCTGCTGGCGCTGCTGGTCTGCCACTCGGCGTCACGCAGCTGGGACTCGACCCAGGCCGGGTTGAGTTCGGTCTTGTTCATGCAAGGTCCTTGGCGATGGTGGTGAGAAGTGGCAGCGACGCCTTCTGGGAGAGAGCGTCAGATTTGAGTAGGTCGCTGGTGGTCCGGTACACGTCCACCGTCTCCGGCTGGTTGAGGTGGAGCGAGGCCCGCATGGACTCGATGCACACCGAGTCCCGCCCGGTGGGGAAGGACATGAGCATGAACGGTCCGTCCATCCCGGCGTGCGCCCCGACCTTGTGCGGCAGGACCTGGATGGTGATGTTGGGGTCCGTGCGGGCGAGGTTAATCAGATGCTCTATCTGTGCGCGCATGACCGGTCGGCCACCGACCTCCTGACGCAGGAGCCCTTCGGGAAGGACTGCCCAGATCTTCAGCGGCGGGTCGCGCTCCAGCATGTTGTCCTGGTGCTCCTGGCGCATGGACACGAAGCCATCGATGTCCTCCGGAGTCTTCCAAGCCCGGCTGCCCTCGGTCACGGCTCTGGCGTACTCCGGGGTCTGAAGGAGTCCGTGGATGGCGGCGGGGTTGAAGACGAACAGGCTGCTGGCCGTCTCCACCAAGGAGAGGTAGTCGGCGAGCGGGTCGTCGACAACTCCCTGGTAGCGCTGAGTCCAGTCGGCTTCGCCGGCCCGGCGGGCCAGGTCGCGTAGTTCCTCGCGCAGTGCGGGGTCGGTGATCTCGTATACCTCGAAAAAGTGCGGGAGTTGCTGAATCTTGAGGCCCTGCACCCCCTTCTCGATCTTGCTTACCGTGGAGAAGGACCGGTAACCGAGACGGGCAGCCGCCTCCTCCTGCGTCCAGCCCAGGGCTTCACGGATGCGCCGGAGCTCAGCGCCCAGGCGCCGGCGCCGCGGCGTCGGCTCGACCGGCATACCCCACCTCCTCGTCAATATCGACGCCAGAGTAGCGCCTGGGCCAGTTCGTGAATATGCCAAGTCCCCGAGAGGAATGACTTTCCTCAAGGACTGCTTGTCGAAAGGGTAGTTGGCCGTCATTATCGAAGCTCACCCAGCGGACGGTGGCGCCCCGGTTGCGGTACGTCACCCCTGCCGTGGACGCTCGCGTGCCACCTGGAGGGTTAGTGCCTGTGATGGCGGTCAGCCCCGTACGACAGCACCACATGGTGCTGCCCGCGATCGGCCCCGAGAGCATGGAGTGTGTCCGGGAGATCGTGCGGACCCTCCTGCGGATGTGGCGCAAGAGTGACCTGGAGTTCGTCACCCAGCTCGGCGTCACCGAGCTGCTGACGAACGTCTTGAAGCACACTCCGGGCGACTGCGAGCTGGTGGTTCGCGAGACGCCGGACGGCATCCTGGTCAGCGTCACCGACTTCGAGGACGCACTGCCGACGGTGAAGGAATCCGACGCGGATGCCGAGGGCGGCCGGGGCCTGTTCCTCCTGTCCTGCCTAGCCGACGAGCTGCAGACTCAACCCCTGCTGCACGGGAAGCAGGTCTGGTTCCGGACCAGCCATGCTGCCGACCGGGAGGAGGTGCGATGACGACCGCCGACGCGACCAGCCCATCTCCGCTGTTCAACACAGCAGTTCGAGCGCCTTCGTGCCTCGGAGGCGGTCTCCTGCGAGAACTCACCCCAGGGGCGTTTGTTCGGTTTCGACGGCCAGCCGCCCGGGCTGCACGCGTCCGTGCGCCGTGATCACGGGCAGTCAGCATGCCGCCCGCACCATCTCTCGGTGACCTTCCGCCCCCGCCCGACGAAGGAGCCCGTGTGCCCCTCTCCCCACCCAGCCCGAACCTGTACGGGTCCTGGGAAGCCCTCGCCGACGGACTACAGGTCCAGCGCCTGGCCCTGCACCTGCCGCAGCTGCGCGAACAGCTTCTCACCCCGCCCCCTGACGTCACCTTGTTCGCGCAGACCCAGCCGAGCGTGCTGACCGCGCGTCCCGCCGCGCTCGCCGAACCGGCGGCCGAGGCCGTGGTCGACCAGGCCGGCCTTCAGCACTGGCTGCGCCTGCCGGCCGCACACGGCACGGCCAACGCCGGAACGAACCCCTTGGCCGCGAGCGCTGACGAAATCGCGGACACCCTGCTCGAGGGCGTCACCGATCCGGCAGTCCGTGCTGCGGTGGCCGCTGTGTGCGCTGCGTCGGCCTGGTGGGTGGGCGCGTTCGCTGTCATCCGCCACCTCGGCGTCCACCACACCACCCTCCAGCCCGTCGATTCCGAGATCGCCCTGGAGACGCTGCAGAGCGCGACGAGCATCGTGGCGCTCGGCACTGCCCAGCGGATTCTCGCCGAGCAGCTGCGCACCGCGGCGGCCGACGAAGCCGTGCGCATGGCCTATTGCCGTGCGATCACCGAGAGCATCGTCATCGAGAGCCGGCTTCCCGAGCTGCTGGAGGAGCTGGGCGAGCTGCGGCTGGTCGACCTCGTGTCGACGTCGATCCCGTGGCGTGGCCGGTTCACGAAGTACGCCGGGGGCACCGGCGCCGGGCAGGTGGAGTAGGCGTGGACCGCTATCCGTTCATCGTCGTCGAGGGCCTGGACGGCACGGGCAAGACAACGCTGCGCAAGGGCCTGTTCCGCCTCTTCGAGGGCCTGTTCCGCGTCACTCCGCTCGCCGTGCTGACCACCAACTTCCTCGACCCGGACGTCGCGCTGGACCTGGTGGAGGGCAAGTACCAGCCCACTGGGGAGAATCGGGACTGCTACCTGGCCGCGCTCGCCGCGGACAAGCAAGCCACCGCCGACCGGCTGATCGCCCCCAGCCTGCCGGCCCGCCCGGTCATCGCCGACCGGTGGCTGCTGTCCGAGCTGGCCTTCTTCATGGTCAAGCACGACCGCGCCCCGAAGGAGACGTACGCGCAACTCACCGAGCGGCTCCACCTGGTCCCCGATCTCACGTTCGTCCTGGACATCACGCCTGAGACCGCGATGGAACGTGCTGCCCACCGATCCGGGGACGCCACTCGGCCCGACTGGGATGTCATGGATATCCAGTCCAGGGTCCGGGAGGTCTACCAGTCCGTGGCCGGTGTGCCGGCTGCGTTTCCCGCTCTGGGAAAGGTCGTCCGGATCGACGCCGCGCAGGACCGCGCCACCGTTCTGCACACCGCCTGGCAGGCCCTGGCCCAGTACGGCCTGCTGCCCGACCGTGAAGGAGCCGCGTCGTGACCACTTCCACCGAGGCCGGCATAGCCTCGCTCGTGACGCGGCTGGCTACCGCAGTGGGCGCCCGCCGCCCGCTGCGGGCGATCGGCGCCGCGAACGCGGTGGCCGCCAAGGTCGCCGTGGAGACCGGCTTCGACGCCCTGTGGGTGTCCGGCCTGGAGGTCTCCACGGCCCTTGGGCTGCCGGACGAGAACGTGCTGGGGCCGCGCGACCTGGCCGACACCGTCCTCGCCCTCACTCGGACAGCGGCGCTGCCGGTGATCGTCGACATCGACAACGCCGGCGGCACCCCGGCCGCGGCCCGCCGGTTCGCCGGCGACCTCACCAGCGCCGGGGCCGCGGCCCTCTGCCTGGAGGACAGCGCCTACCCCAAGGTCAACTCCTTTGCTCTGCACCGCAGCCAGGCGCTCGCTGACATCGAGACGGTCACCGAACAGATCGCCGCGATGCGCGACGCCGTCGGAACCGGGGTCGCCCTGATCGCGCGGACCGAGGCCCTGATCTGCGGAGCAAGCGTGACCGAGGCAGTGCGGCGGGCCGAAGCGTACGCGGCGTGTGGCGCGGACGCGGTGCTCATCCACTCCAAGGACCCCACCGGGCAGCAGGCCCTGGCCACGGCCGCCGCCTGGCCGGGCGCGGTGCCGCTGGTGACCGTACCCACCGCGTTCGCGCACCTGTCTCCGGGCGAACTCGGCACCGCCGGATTCGCCCTGGCCATCTACGCCAACCAGCTCTCGCGCGCCGCGCTCGCCGCGATGCGCAGCGTCGCAGCCTCCTTCCAGACCACCGGCTCCTTCACCGCCGGCGGGACGCCACTGTCCGACGTAGCCGACCTCCTCCAGATCGCCGACCCGACCGCCCGCGCCTGCCTGTAGAACACGCTCGACTCCGCTGCTCCAACCCCGCTCCACCAGCATCCGCCGGGCAGTCGGCCGCGGCGGGCTCGACGAGGGAAGGAACACTCCGAGCCATGACATCTCTGCCCCGCATCAGCGTGTCGGTCAAGGCTGCGATCGTCCACCAGGGCCGCATTCTGCTCATGTCGTACGACGACCACTCCGGATTCCACTACAACCTGCCCGGCGGCAAGGCGATAGAAGGCGAGCCGCTGCGCGACGCGGTTGTACGCAAGGTCAAGGAGGAGACCGGTCTGCGGGTCCGCGCCTCGCGGCTGCTGTTCGTCGTCGAGTACGTCCCCGAGCAGTACAACGACGAGTTCGGCACCGTCCACAAGACCCAGCACAACTTCCTCGCCGAGCTCCTCGACGAGGACACCACCCCGCGCAAGTCCGACCCGCCCGACCCGATCCAGGTCGGCTTCGAGTGGGTGCCGTTGGAGGAGCTGAGCGACAAGTACCTGTTGCCGCGGGTCAACCAGCAAGTGCTCGACGCGCTCGCCGGGGCCCCGGCCGACCGCGACGTCCTCGTGGACCGGTGGTGACCATGGGCCCCCGTCCTCCCGCCCTGCTGAGCCTCGCCGAACTGCACGACTGGCTCCTCGAACACCACGACGACACCGTGGATGCCGACCGCCTGCCCGCCATCCGCACCGAACTCGAACAGATCGGCGCCCGCGACGTGCCCGGCGCCGTGATCGAACTCGGCTGCTACAGGGGCGCCATGGCGTTGTGGATGCGCGCCGTGCTGGACGCCACCGGACAGCGCCGGCGCCCGGTCCACGTCTACGACTCCTTCCAGGGCCTGCCCGAACGCGGAGCGCAGGACCCCGACCTGTTCGAGGCCGGCTACCTGCACGCCGAGCCGGACCAGGTTCTCGCCCTCCACGACCGCTGGGGCCGCACCCCGCCCGTGATCCACCCCGGCTGGTTCGCCGATACCCTCCCCGACCAGCTCCCCGCCCAGATCGCCTTCGCCTACCTGGACGGCGACTACTACGACTCCATCCACACCTGCCTGACCGCGTGCGTGCCGCGCATGGCCCCCGGCGGCACGCTGATCGTCGACGACTACGCCGACCTGGAGGCGAACCCGGCGGCATGGAACGGGCTGCCCGGCGTCAAGGCAGCCTGCGAGGACTACTTCCGCGCTCCTGCCCCGCTGGAAGTCATCACCGGTGCCGGCGACCTGGCCTTCGGCCGCTACACCGCTCCTGCCGCGGGGGCGGATCAGTGAGCGCGGTGCGCGAGGCCCCGCTGCTCGTGAGCGTGCGCGGCGCGGCCGACACCGTCCTGCTGCAGCGGCATCTGCCCGGCTGCCTGATCAGGGAGATCACCGCACTCGCCCCGGCGGACCCGGAACTCGCCTCCCGAGCCGAGGTGCTGGTTCTGCGGTCGGGGCACCAGCTGGACGCCACACGGCTGGCCGAGTGGCCGAGGCTTCGGCATGTGATCCGGGCCGGGTCGGGCCTGGACGGCATCGACGTTGCCGCCCTGGCCGCACGCGGCGTCACCGTGCACCGCAACCCGGAGCCGGCTGCCGACGCCGTCGCCGAATGGGCCCTGGCCGCTCTCCTCGCACTCGCCCGCCGGATCCCGTACGGGCACGCCGCCCTGCTCCAGGGCCAGCACGCGAAGCAGCACTGCCTCGCTCCGCCTCTCTCCCGGACGAGGGCGGCGATTTGGGGCGCCGGCCCGGTCGGCCGGGCCGGCGCGAAGGCCCTCGCCCCACACGTCGCCGAGATCGCCTTCGCGGCCCGCCGCGGCTTACCGGACACCCTGCCCTCACGGCCCGCCAGCGAACTGCCCGCGTGGGCAGACGTCCACGTCGTGGCGCTCCCGCTCACCGAAGAGAACAGGGGTGCGTTCGGGGCCGCGTTCCTCGACGCGGCACGAGAGCGGCATCCGCTGCTGCTCTGTGTCGGTCGCCTCGGCACGCTCGACCTCCCCGCCTGCCTGCGCGCGCTCGCCGACGGCGGCCTTGGTGGCCTCGCCCTCGACCCCGTGGAGGAAGCCGATCTGCCGTTGTGGCCCGGGGAGAACATGCCCGGTCCGCTGAACCTGATCGCCACCCCGCACATCGGTGCCCAGCGGCACGATGTCCGAGACCTCCTCGACCGCTGGGTCGCCACCACCGCCGCCGGTGTCCTGGCCGGTGCAGCAAGGAGCGCCTCATGACGGACACGCCGTGGCTGAAGACTCGACTCGAGGTCGCCGAACAGGCTTCCACATGCCTGGCCGACGAGTACGCCGACGCCGACGTGTGGCTGGTGGGCGCGCTCGCCGAGGGCCTGGTCCACCAGCGCAGCGATGTGGACCTGCTCCTGATCACCCCGGAACCCGTCGCCGAGCCGGGCTCCCGCCTCATCCACGGCATCCGCGTCGACGTACGGGCGGTGAGCAGGAGCACCGTGCACGACTGGCGCACCCTCCTTGACGAGTTCACCGTCACCCGCGACGACATCCAGATGTTCCGCGCGGTCCGGTCCCGGCTGAGCGACCTCACGCTGCTGCGTACGGCCCGTCCGCTCGCCCAAGCACCGGACCGAGCCGCAGTCTTGGAGCCCGAGCAGCGGGCCGCCTACCAGCGGTGGGCGCTCGCGGACCGGTGCGAGGCGGCGGCGAGCCTGGCCGAGGACCTGCTCGGTCTGGCGCAGGCGGGCCTGTATCCGCACGCCGACCTGGTCTGGGACCAGCTCGCCCGCGTTGTCGCGCAGGCCGAGACCGTCGCCGCCGACGCCGCACTGCTCGGAGAGAAGTGGCTGCCCAGCCTGCTCAGCAGCAACGAAGCCCCGTTCACGCCGGTGCCGGCGCTGCCTGAGCCTCGCTGGGTGAGCGCCGCCGCGCACAGTCCCTTCTTCGCCTCCGTCCAGGCTCGACTCGCCGACGCCCTGCTGGAGCTCTGGCCCACCGACGCCGCGCCCGAACCGGTCGACGAGGCGGGGCTCAACGGCTTCGGCTGGCTGCCGCAGCGCTACAGCGACGGCTGGTTCCTACGCCGCGGCGACGACCGCGTCCCGCTCTCCGACGGCCGGATGCGCGCCTGGCAGCAGGCCGCCGCACGCCGTGCCCACAGCTGACCCACTCACTCCACCCGCAAAAGGGGAGGACCCGATGCCCAGCACGCTCACCACCCCCACGACGACCGTCGGCACCGACGTGTGGCGGCCCCTGGAGGACACCGACCACACCGCGGCGGTCTCCGTCGTACTCAAACTGCGCGGCGAGACCTGCGACGTCGACTGTCTGTACTGCTTCGAGAAACGCAAGCTCGCCCCCGGCGGCGCCCAGATCACGCCCGCACACATACGCCGCCTGGGCCAGATCTTCGGTGAGCGGCCTCTCGCGATCGAACTGCACGGCGGGGAGCCCCTGACCGTCGGCAAGGACGCCATGGCCGCGCTCCTCGACGAACTCGCCGCCCAGCCCACGGTCCACCGCGTTCACCTGCAGACCAACGGCGTGCGGCTGGACGGCGAGTGGCTCGACCTGTTCGACGCCCACTACCCGGGCCTGCACATCGGCATCTCCATGGACGGCGACGAGCAGGGCAACTCCTGGCGCGTCGGCTACGACGGCACCGCGATCTACCCCCACATCGTGAGCGCGCTGAACCTGCTCGCCGAGCGCAACCGCACGTGCGGCATCGTCACCGTGGTCACCCCCGCCGTCCTGGGCCGCGCTGCGGAAGTCATCGACCACATCGCCGACTTCGACGCGGTCCGCGCCGTGCACCTCCTGCCCGCCTTCGACACCACCGTCACCACGCGACTCCAGGCCACCGGCCGCCGTACCAGCCCCAGCCGCCGCCTCCAGGCCCGTGCGGTCGGGGCTGACGGCCCGGCCTGGGCGATCACTCCCGCGCAGTACGCCGCCTTCGTCCTCGACGCCACGGCCCGCTGGATCGACGCCGGCCACTTCCGCCGGATCAAACTCGACCCGGCCGTCGCCACGATCCGCCGCCTCAAGGGCCTGGACACCGCCCACTGCCACTTCGCCGCCCACAAGTGCTCCCACGTCTTCACCGCCTACCCCGACGGCCGCCTCGGCTCCTGCGACGAACTGCCCTGGCCCCAGGCTCACCTGCTGCCGCTCGCCGCCGCCCGCAGCGAGGCGGACATCACCGAGGCCCAGCACGCCAACCCGCAGCTCACCGCCGGCCGGGAGCTCATGACCAAGTGCGTCTCCTGCCCGTACCGGACGGTCTGCGGCGGCGGATGCACGGCGACCCGCTGGCGCATGCTGAAGGCGACCGGCAGCGATGACGCGTATTGCGACCACCGAGGCCGCCTCACCGACGGCATGGCTCACCTGCTCGCCGCCCCCGACCACCCGGCCGGCGCCCACTGTCGCAGAGCCCACTGGCGGCCCGTCGACCCGAACGTCATGGACGACGTCGACGCCTTCCTCGCTCGCTGGGACGACCCGGCAGCCCCTCGTACCCCGGCCCGGCTCCTGGCCAGCGACCACGGCAACATCAACACGGCCGGCCTGCCCGGCGAGCACGCGGCCGACGACCTCGACCCGCGCCACCCCCAGTGGCGCGAGGGCGTCGAGGACCGGGTGTGGCCGCTGGTCGACACGATCACCCGCAGCTGGAAGGCCGTCACGTACGACTCCTGCCAGGGGCACGCCCACACCGGCACCGGCCTGGCACCGTCCCCGTTCCGCGTCGGCCTGCTGCCGCGTACCCGCGCCGAGTACGCCACGCTCGCCGCCCGCCTGTGCCACACCCTCGCCGCTGCCGATGGCTACCTGCCCGCCACCGTCACCGCGGACGCCGTCCGCAGCGACCTCACCAGCGCCGAGACCGGTCGCCGACACCCGGTCCTCAACCTGACCCTCACCCCGGCCCCCGGCAGCACATGGGCCGACTACTTCACCGGCCTCGACCAGGCCGTGCACACGCTCACGCACGTGGCCCGCCACACCCCGACGGCCACCGGATGCGCCTGCGCCCTCCGCCCGCCCCGACCCACCCGGGAGGCACGATGATCCACATAGCGGAGACACTCACGGTCTCCAGCATCGAGAACTTCCTCACCCCCGACGAGATCACCACCCTGATCACCGTCGTGGATGACGCCCTCGGCGAGGACGGCCCGCGCCGATTCGACACCGAGCGCACCACCACCCTGCACTCCATCCCCGGACACAGCAGCGAGCAGGCCATGGCCGTCTACGAGCCCGCCGGCCGCCTCGAAATCCATCCGCCCCCCGAGACCGCGGCCAAGATCCTCGCCCACGCCGTCGAACGGTCGATGCCCGCACTGCGCCGAGCCCTGCCCGCCTTGACCTCCTGCCGCGAATGGATGTACGTCGAGTACGCGCCCGGACAACACATCACCCCGCACGTCGACGGCATCGCCCCCGCCCCCACCGACCCCGTCCGTCAGCTCGCCGGGATCAGCGTGGTCCTCGACCACGCCGACGACGGCGGGGAGTTCTTCGTCGAAACCACCTCCCACCCCGCCCTGTGGAGCGACCAGCACGGCGACGACGGCTACCACCCCGCCATGGCGTTCACGCACGACGGCGCCGACCACTCCGCTGACTGGTTCCGCACCATGCCGCGCACCCGCTGGAGCGTGCACCCCGCCCCCGGCACTGCGCTGCTCTACGGATCCCAGGTAACCCACGGCACCGAGCCGGTCCACTCGGGGCGCGAACGCAAGTTCATCAGCTGGCTGATTAGCGAAGCCTGACCGGCTATGCACCCGCCCATACGCAGCCCGCCCCTGGCGGGCTGCACCCGGACCAGACCCTGCAACCTACGGAGGAAGAGATGACGACCGATGTGTGCGGCGAGTTTCTCGCCGCGGTGGACCAGCTGCGGGACGACGGCGGCACCGTGCGCCTGACCGCCCACACCTCCAGCGTCTCCGCTGACGCCTGGAGCGCCCCCGCCGACGCCGAATCGGCGCCGGCCACCCCGGAGGCGGACAGCGCCAACTGATCGGGCTGGGCCAACCGGCCTGCCCCTCCTCTCAGACCCCGGTGCCGGCGCCCCCAGGGCCCGGCATCGGGGCCCGCCGCCTAGGAGCCTCCCGACATGAACGACATCGACGCCGCCCTCGACCTGGACGCCATCACCACCCACCGCCGCGAACGCACCGCCGCCACCCTGGCCCTGCTCCACCCCGGTTCCGACTCGCCGCCGGACGACGAGGCGCTGCCCCTGGCCTACGCCCTGGCGCACCACCGGCTCGAAGGCGCCGAGAACGCCGCACGCCGCCGCGACACGACCACACTCGACTGGTACCGCGACACCGCCGGGCCCGCTCTATCCCGTCTGGCCCACTCCTCCCGCCTCGGCCCGCGCATCGTGATCGCCCCGAACGAGGACGAGATGACTTGGGGCCCGCACTCCGACACCCCGTACCACGTCCTCGGACCCGACACGACCTGCGCCGCCGAGTCCCTGGCCGTACTGGCCGACGATGCCTTCGGCCACATCACCGCCACCCGCCTCGACGCTCTCGTCGCAGCGCACGCCGCCGTGATCTGCCTGACCGGCCGGCGCCGTCCCGACCAGACCCTGCGCAGCTTCGCCATCACCCGTCTGCCGGCGACCGTCTTCACCGACCACACCGGTAACGCTGCCGTGCTGGGTCGCGACCTCGTCCACGAAGCCGCCCACAACTGGCTCAACGACGCCCTCGCCGCGCTCCACATCACGTTCCCCGACAACGAGACGTACTTCTCCCCATGGCGCGGCACCCAGCGGCCCGCGTACGGGTTCCTCCACGCCTGTTTCGCCTTCTCCCTCACGATGATCTACGCCGTACGGGCCAGACCCGGCGCCACGGGGGCTGCAGCCTCCGTCCTCGCCGACCACGAATACCAACAGCGGCCCCAGCTGGCCGCCGCCCAGGACGACTTCATCCGCGCCATGGAGTTGATTCCCGACCCTGGGCTGCGCGAACGGCTCGACACCGTCTTCCAGCGCGCCCGCGCACTCTGAATCACTCGCAGACCGCGCAGGATTTTAAGCTCTCTCGGCCTGAGCGGGCTCGCGTACAGGAGCAGGGCAATCCTGGGGAGCGCAGAACGGCCTCGGCCGTGGTGCAGGCCATGCTCATCTTGACGTGGAGGTCATCCGCTCCATGACGGGGTGACGCCCTCGGCTCCGAGCAGGGACACAAGGTGCTCGGCCATCACGAGCAGGGTCCGGTCTGCGTAGGCAGGTCCCACAAGCTGAGCACCGATCGGGAGGCCATCGACGTTGCGGCCAATCGGCACGACCAGGCTGGGCAGCCCGACATGGCTGGTGAGGTTGGCCCAGCCGGTCTGGTCGAAGAAGCTCCGATCGGCGCCGTCGACAGTGAGGGAACGGCTGCCGGCCGGGATCGCCGCAGTGGGAGCAGCAGGCGTGACGAGGACGTCGTATGGGCCGTCGGTGAAGAACCGATGCCACGACTGCCGCAGCCGGAGGCGCTCCTCGTTGGCGCGGAGCCAGGAGCGGTGGGTCTGCGTCCGGTGGCGCAGGATGGCGGCTCGTGGGCTCGTGTCATCCGGGGCCAGATCGCGGGCGGCGGCGAGTTCGGCCGCGCCTGCGTGGTCGTCGGTGGTGGCCGTCGCAGTGGCGTGGAGGAGCTGCTCGAAGAGGCGGAGGGAGTCGCCGAAGAGAACCGGCCCCTCGGTGCGGTGGACAGTGGTGCCCGCAGAAGCAAGTGTCCCTTCCAGCGCGGCGAGAGCCCCAGCTGTCTCCCGATCGACGGGACAGCTCGGATCTCCTGCCCACACCGCCACGCGGAGTTGGCCGAGCGGGCGTTGCTCCACGGGGAGCGTGACGCCCCAGGGATTGTTCTCGTCGGGCGACGGTGTCGTCAGTGCGGCGAGGAGGAGGTCGAGGTCGCGGGGATGGCGGGCGAGGGGTCCGGGGGTCACCATGTCGCTGCTGGTCATCCATCCCGGCGGCCGGGGAATGTGGCCGCGAGCCGGGACGAGCCCGTGGGTGGGGCGCAGGCCGTAGACGCCGCAGTAGTGAGCGGGGAGCCGCAGGGAGCCAGCGAGGTCACTGCCGAGATCGGCGGGAGTCAGATGGGCAGCCACCGCGGCGGCGGGGCCTCCGGAGGAGCCGCCGGTGGTGCGTTTGGGGTTGTACGGGTTGAGGGTGGCTCCGAACAGGGCGTTGTCGGTGTGTAGGTCCTGGCAGTACGCCGAAAGGTTGGTCTTGCCCATGATGACGGCGCCTTGGTGACGGAGCCGGGCGACCGCGTGAGCGTCGCGTGCGGGGACATGACCAGCGAGGTCTTCGGTACCACTCGTGGTACGCAGGCCGGCGGTCTCGAAGCTGTCCTTGATCGTGAGGGGGAGGCCGTCGAGGGTGCCGGTGCTCTCGTTGTGGGCGCGGCGTTCGTCGGCCGCGTGTGCGGCGGCACGGGCTGCCCCGTCGTCGCGGGTCACGACGGCGTTGATCAGGCTGGCGTCCATCTGGGCAAGGTGGAGGTCAAGCAGCTCGCGGCTGGAGACTTCGCCTCGGTCCAGGGCCTGGAGCTGCACGTGGGCGGGCTGGTGGGTGAGGTCGTTCGTCATGCGGAGACTCGCTCAAGGTGGGGGGCTCGTGCGGGCTGACGGGGCAGGTTGCGGGCAACGTCGAGGAGGGCGTCGATGTCTTCCATGGGCCGGATGGTCTGGCGTCCGGCGTCGGCGAACTCAGTGAGCTGGTCGGGATTCGGGCGGGTGCCGGCGGCTCGGGCGGCGATCCCGGCGAGGATCTGGTCCGCCGTGACGGCTGCGGCCAGTTCGTGTCCGTGGAGTCCCCGGGCCCTGTGCCGGGCTTCGCTGGCCTCGCGGGTGGAGGCGTCGAGGTACTGGCGGATCATGAAGCGGCCGTCTCGGATCTCGACGGCTCGGCGGTAGAGCCGGATCGAGATGCGGCGGAAGCGACGTCGCTGGGCCGGATCGACCCTGTGGATTGGCAGCTCGATTTCCGGGGCCTGGCTGTAGAAGGCGAGCCACAGGGGGCGCAGGCCGTAGTAGCTGCGGTACTGCTTGATCCGGTACAGGGCGCTCTGGGCCTGGTCACTGATCGTGGGTATGAGCCAGCCGATCAGCGTTAGCATGGCGCCGACATCGCCGCAGCTCCAGGCGAAGCCCTCCCAATCCGCGAGGGAGGTGTTGAAGACTCCGGCGATGACATTGCCGATGCGGACAGCGCTGTATCCGAGGGTGACGGTCGCGCCGAGGGCAACGATGCGCAGGCCGACACTGACCGACCCGCGGGCGCTGCGGCGGGCCAGGCGCAAGCAGGCGCGTGCGAGGAAGATCTCCCCGATGGTGTAGGCCGTGACGTACAGGGTGAGGTACGCGGCGTACCAGCCGTCGTGCGCGTAGTAGAGCGTGAAGTCGATCGGACGCGGGGCGCTGGGCGTGAGCAGGGCGAACAGCACAAGCAGCGCAGCGATCACCGACAGGCCGGCGCCGAGCCATCGGCGACTCCTGCGGCGGGCGACCTCGGGCGGCGAACCCCAGTAGGTGAGGACCACCTGCTGGCAGGCCAGGAGTGCGACCACGCATCCTTGCGCAAGCGGCACGGATAGATTGACGGTGCCCAGCGCCCGGTCGAGGTAGTTCCATATCAGCGTGATGGAGAACAGGAACGACAGCCCTGAGAGCAGGAAGACGGCGGCGAGCGCAGCCGAGGCGGGGTCGCGGCGTCGTGTGGTCACGTCCCGCAGGAGGCAGAGGAAGCCGAGCGTCGCGACGACGAGGCTGATCGGGTGGAGCAGATCCTTCACGGCCGGGCCTCCCGTCGGCGCAGCAGCGTGTGCGTAACGCGGTCCTGTACGTCGTCCCCGGAAGACTCGTCGCTGCGCAGCCACCGGTCGATGATCTGGCGCTGGAGAAGCGAGGCGAGCTGTTCGGTGTCCCGTTCCTCGTCCTCGTCGTACTTGGTGCGGCCCAGCATCATCTGCACGGTGCCCGAGCCAACGTTGGTGAAGATCGTCTCAGAGAGCGCCGATGCTGGACGGCTTTCGTGGTGGCCGAGCAGCAGATGGCAGAACTCGTGGGCGATGGTGTGGTCCTGGTGCAGGATGCTGGTCCGCGGGTCGTAGCCCACGTGAAACGCACTCTCTGTGACGGCACAGGCTCCGCATATGGAGGGAGCCAACTCGCGCGGTTCTAGGATCACCCGCCTCCCCATGCGACGTGAGATCTCGTCGCTGAGATCGCGGATGTTGGTGACGTGCGGGAGCTTCAGCTCGGCCAAGAGGTCAGGCCGACGCAGCCTACGTGCAGACCACATTGCGTTTCCTTGATCATTAACTGAACTACTGCCGTTTTACGCGCCAGTTGAGGGCGGCAACCCCTCTGATTTTCTTACGCTTTCGACGATCCCCAGGACGGCATCCTTTCCGTCCGCCGAGACGTCGGATAGGCGAAGAAGAACGTTTTTGATCTTCGCGTCCCTAAGCAGTACGAGCAACTCAAGCTCCTGCACCGTCTTTTCGGCGACTGCGTCATCGAACCAATACGCGGGATCCACCCCGAAAAACCCTGCGAGCGCTTCAAGGTGACGCTTCGTCGGATTGTCGCGCTGACCCGTCCGCAGCAACCACAGGTACTGCGCAGACAGCTTGCCCAGCCCGCGCTTCTCCATGAGTTCGGCCACTTCAGCGTTGCTGAAGGGGCCGCGGTCAGGCGGGTGCACCGTGTCGAACAAGCGGTTGAGGCGATCCATGAGCCCTTTGGGGGCCACATGACCTTCGGCTGGTTCTTGCATGATCCTTTTCTGGGTGGGCTTCATCGTCACTTCAACCACCCTACCCCGCCATAAACACCAGTTGACGGCTTGATCCCGCGTATGGAAAGTTCTTCCTCGCCAGCACGTTTCCATGTGGCGCGCACCGCCAGTTTCAGGTCGGCCTGTCCGTTTCTACCGGCAGCGGCATGCCGGGCAACGTGGCGCAAGCCACATTTGCTCCGCGACATACGTCACGTCTGGTAAGCCATATATTGACCTTCGAGCGGGAAAAGCGGAGGCGACCGTGGAAACACCCCATCCGCGTCGCGATTCCGCAGCGGCAATACCAGACAGCCGCCCCCAATTCAGACACTCTGGCACGCTCCCGACGTTTGAGACAACCGCGGCAACGGTGCGCCTCAATGTCGGGGGCTCTGGGCTAGGCCCCGCATCTGCGGTGCCCAACCTCGTGACCCTCTGTAATCACCTGAATCGCGGCAGTCGGCTGGTTCAGCGATCCATGTCCGCCTGGGGCGAAAGGGGTCACCGTGAAGATCATCTTCGATTCCATTGGGGCGATCATGGCGCTGTCCGTGTCTCGGTCCGCTGCCTCCGCCACAGGCACAGGTGCCGACGTGCTCCTACGCGACTTGTAGAGAGTCCTTTAGCAAGGTCTGGATCTTGCGCCACGGCCTGCATATGTTCGTCGTCCCCCGCCGGGCACCCCGCCCAGTGGCAGACGCCATAAGGAGCCGCATGAACACCGCGCGATCGATCAGGGCCGCATAGCCCCGAAGACAGCGGCGGCGCCCACGGAGCCGTTAACTCCCGGACGCCGACCGCCTTGATGGCACCCCGCCCCGGCAAGGGCGGAGATCACCCACCTTCACCGCACCGGACCTTTCCTACGGGCACCCCGGCGCGGCTTTCACTACGAAGGAGAGTCTTTCATGCCGCCTGCCCTGCGCAAAAGGCCGGCGCTCCTGGCCTGCGCGGCAGCCACCCCCGCTCACATGCCTCCCGGCTCGTCGACATCCATCCTCGCGCGCCTCATGCATGAGGTGTCCCGATGAGCGGGCAGGCACGCAAGTGGGTGTGGGAGAGCAGCACCAGCCGCGGTACCGCACGCCTGGTCCTGCTGTCGATCGCCGACCGGATCCCCGATGCCCAGTGCGTCGCGTACGCCTCCGTGACCGAGCTGATGGAGCGGACAAACGCGAGTCGCAACGCCGTGCGCACCTCCCTGGCCCTGCTGTCGGACGCCGGCGAGCTGGAGATCCTCAAGGGGTACGAGGGCCCGCAGCACAGCACGGTCTACCGCATGCCGCGCCCAGCCGCCTGGCTCGCGAAGGTCGCGGCTACGCAGGAGGCCAACCCCGACCTACGTGTCGAGGACATCGAACCCCTGACGGATGCCGACCCCGCCCCTGACCTGAAGGACCTGGACAAGGAGCTGCTGCGCAAGCACCGCATCTGGTTCACCGCAGGGTCAGAGACCGGCCCCCGTCGTCCGAATCTGGCCGGGTCAAAATCTGCTCCCCCTCGTCAGAATCTGACCCCTCCCCAGGTCAGAAACCGACCCCCCTCCGGGTCAAAATCTGACCCCCAGAACTGTAGTAGTGAACCGAAGGTGAACCGTAGGTACAGCAGCAGTGCTGCCGACCTCACCACGGCCATCGACTGGCAGGTCGACGACGCGAGCCTGTCCTGGGCCCAGCAGCAGGGACACTTGGAACGCCTCGGTGAGCTGGGCCTGCAGGCCGCCGACGCGAAGTGGCGCCACTACCGCGCCGCCTGGAGCCCTCGCTCCGCCGCCGCCTGGGCTGCCGACTGGCGGTCCTGGATCGACCGCGAGCACACGCCCACACCGCAGCGCCCGAACCTCTACGCCCTGCCCGGCGGCACCCCCGCCCCGCAGGCCGGCATGACCCGCTCCGAAGCGCACATGGCCGCCCTGCTCGCCGCCGTCGACGAACCGACTGGAACGGAGTAACTACCATGGAACGTCGCGAAGTTGCTGCCGTACTCACATACGTCGGCCGCTTGGACCCCCGCACTATCCGCACCGACGCGGGCGAAGCCCGCGACCAGCTCGCCATGTGGCACGAGCTGCTCGCCGACGTGCCCATGACCACCGGCCAAGGCTGGGATGTGCGCGACGTGGTGCGCAAGCGCGTCGTCGCCTCCCCTTATCCGATCCTGCCCGCCGACGTGGCCCGCGAGTGGAACGCCCACTACCGGGACCGCCTGGGCCGGCACACCGATCCGACGCCGATGGCCGACCCCGATGACCCGCACGCCTGGCGGGCAGAACTCGTCGCGACCCGCGATGCCGTTGTGGCCGGGCGGATCGCGCCGACACCGCACCGCGGGGTGACGGCCGGGGAACCCCAGCCCGGCCTGAAGAAGATGCTCAAGGCCGTCGGCACCTACGTCCCGGACGCCGTACGAGCCGAACTGGCACCGTTCCGGCCCGCCCGCGCCGCCCGCGAAGCCGCCATCGCCGCCGGCGGGCCCGACATCTTCAGCGTCCCGTGCGGGCGGTGCAGCGCCCCGCAGGGCGAGCCCTGCCGCGAACGGAGCGGCGGAGGTGTCCGCAACCGGAACACCAAACCACGCGTCGAGCCGCATCCGGTCCGCGTCGAGGACGCCCTGGCCGCTCAAGCTCAGGCCCTCCCTGCCTGACCTGGCTGCCACTGCTCCACAGAAACGTTCCGCCACGCGGTATGGCACGCCGCCGTACCCCGAGCCCGCGCCGCCGCACCCCAGCCGACCCAGGTGCCGAGCGACCTCGCCGACCGAGGCGACTTCCGGAGACTGCCTTGCGCCACATCACTACCAACGACACCCCGGCTCCAATCCTGCGGGGCATCGCCGACCACAGCTGGCAGGCCCGCGGCCTGTGCAACGGCCTGGCGCCCAACGACATCGACGAGCTGTTCTTCCCCGGCGCCCGCGCCCGCTCGGCCATCGACGAGGCCAAGTCGATCTGCGGCCGGTGCCCGGTGAAGAAGGCGTGCTTCGACTACGCCTTGGACAACGAGATCCGCCAGGGCGTGTGGGGCGGGCTCACCGAGGCCGAGCGTCGCCCCTGGCACGCCAAGGTCAACAAGCGCCTGGACTACAGCCGGGTGAAGGCCGCCTTCGAAGGGCGCGACGTCCACCTCAGCGACGCCGAGCGAGACGCCGTCACCCGCCACGCCTACGTCCGGGGCTGGAGCCCCGAGCGCCTCGCGTACACGCTGCGCCTCGACCTCGACTGGGCGCGCGACCTAATGCGCAACGCCGCCCACGCCGTCGCCGACCGCGACCGCTACTGGGACCAAGCCGACGACGCCGAGTCGACCGACGACGAGACCGCCGAGGACGACGACGACGCCTCGTCGGTACAGGTGCCCCGCCAGGTGCAGACCGACTCCCTGATCGCCGCCCTCCGAAAGGCCGCATGACTCACCCCATCGCCATGTCCTTGCCCTACGGCATCGATCCCGTCTACATGGTCGCGGCCCTCGGGCTGCTCGCCCTCGCGCTGGCCGGCTGGTCGTTCCTGCGATACCGGAACCGCGCGGACGGCAGGCGCGTCGGCACCCCTGCGGTCTGGGTCTCAGCACTCGCCGCCCTCAACTGCACCGTCTACTCCGCCGACACCAGCTGGCGGTTCGCGGCCGACTACCTCGACATGGCCGGGACGGTGGAGCGCGCCATGATGTTCAGCGCGGGCGAGGCCGCGCTGTTCGCGACCGCGCTGATGGCCCGGCAGAACCTGAAGACCCAGGGGGCGCCCGGACTGCCCGGCGCCCTGGTCTGGGTGATCACCGGGGTGCAGGTCATCCCGGCCTACGCCGAGTCGGCCGCGGTTGGCGGCACCGTACGCGCCTTCGTCGGACCGGTGATGGCCGCGGTGTTGTGGCACCTGGCCATGGGCATCGAGCTTCGGCTGCACAAGCCGGACGCCGCCTCGCAGGGGCTTCTGGCCACGCTCGGACGCGAAGCACGAGAGCGGTTTCTCTCCCGCCTCGGCATTGCCACCCGCAACCGCGATGCCGCACAGATCACCAAAGACCGTGCGTCCCGGCGGGCGGTCGCTCTCGCCTCCCAGCTGGCCGGCATGTCGGTGGCGGATCGCGAGAAGGACACCCGGGTTACCCGTCGACTTCAGGCCGCGCTCACTCGGGCCGAAGTCGGCACGGATTCTCGCCAGCGCCAGGCGTTCTTGGAGGAGCTGGCCGCCCGTCGGCACGCGGCCACTCTCGCGACCATCGATCTGCCCTCTCCGTGGGTGAAGGCTCCGGATCCCAATGACGCCCGTCTCCAGAACGGCTACCCGCTCGCCCCATCCCCGTCGATGCTGTCGGCTGCCGAGAAGCCAATGGGGCGACGGGCGAGTGCGATCCCCAGTGACGGTCCCCGAGGCGGTGGGGACGGGGACCGTGCGGAGTCGGGGACGGGGACGGCAGCCGAAGGGGGCCGTCCCCCCACCGTCCCCGACGACAACGGGGACGGCGTCACCGAGTCCGTCTCGAGCCTGCCGATCGAGGGAACGGGGACGCCGCTAGGGGACCGAGGCGACGTGTCGGCCATGGACGCAGCAGCCGACGTCGACATCGAGGGCTCCGCCACGGACGCTCGCGAAGCTGCTGCTCAGGGCGCCATGGGACCGTCCCCGGCAGCCGTCCCCGACGACAACGGGGACCGCGCACACCCGGAAACGGGGACGGGGACCGAAGGGGACCGTCCCCACACCGTCCCCAACGACAACGGGGACCGCGCACACCCGGAAACGGGGACGGGGACCGAGGGGGACCGTCCC
>NZ_JAAGNI010000488.1 GCF_010550605.1 Streptomyces sp. SID9727 | reverse complement strand
CCGGGGCCGGCGCCCGGGCGGAGCGCGGCGCCGACGGCGTCCATCGCCGCGTCGAGGCGCTGGTGGTCGCCGTCGATGGCGTCGGCGGCCCGGTCGAAGCCGGGGACGGCGCGGCGCAGTTCGGGCCAGAGGACGGCGTCCTCGCTGTGGTGGTGCCAGTCGATCACCTCGCGCAGGCTGTGCCACCAGGCGACCACCCCGTCGGTGCGGGCGCCGGTCCCGGAGCGTGTGACGGCCACGAGCCGGGCGGCGTCGCGGCGCATCGCGATGTGCATCAGCGCGAATCCGTGGAAGTGCCCGGGCAGCGACGGGAGGTGTTCGCTCGTCATCGGTTCGGTACCGGTCATGGGTGCCTCCTCACGCGAGGGGGGACAGGAACGGGCGGCCGCCGTGTGCGGCCGCCCGTCCCACGGGTCCCGGTTGTCGGTCAGGCGTTCCAGACACCGCTGGCGGCGGCGTCCCGGGCGAAGTCGGCGAAGTCCTTCGGCTTGCGGCCGGTGGCCTCCTCGACCCCGTGCACGAGGTGGGCGTTGCGGCCGTCCAGGATCAGCCCGAACAGGTCGGCGAACTCGACGGGGAGCCCGTTCTCCTCAAGGGCCTTGCGGTACTCGTCCACGCTCACGGGGATGTACGTGATGGTGCGGCCGGTGGCCTTGCCCAGCTCCTGGGCGATGTCGCCGAAGCTGAGCAGGCGCGGGCCGGACAGCTCGTACGTCTTGCCGATGTGCTTGTCGTCGGTGAGTGCGGCGACGGCGACGTCCGCGATGTCGTCGGCGTCCACGAAGGGCTCCACCGCGTCCCCGGTCGGCAGGACGATCTCGCCGGCCATGACCAGGTCGTGGAAGAAGCTCTCGCTGAAGTTCTGGTTGAACCAGCTGGCGCGGACGACGGTCCAGTCCGCGCCCGACTCCTTCACCTTGTCCTCGCTGATGACCGCGCCCTCCTCGCCGCGCCCGGACAGCAGCACCAGGCGGCGCGCCCCCTTGGCGACGGCGGCCTTCGCGAACGCGCCGACGGTCTCGGCGGCTCCCGGGAAGGCGAGGTCGGGGTAGTAGGTGATGTAGACGGCGCTCACCCCGTCGAGGGCGGCGTCCCAGGTCGCGGGGTCCTCCCAGACGAAGGGGGGCGTGCCGGAGCGCGATCCGATGCGTACGGGGAGCCCTTTGGCGGACAGCCGCTCGGCGACCCGCCGCCCGGTTTTGCCCGTGCCGCCGATCACAAGGGTCGTGTTCGTCATGTTCGTCCCGTCTGTCGTGGCCTGCGTGGTGGTGTGGTGCACGTCGTTCTCGTCATGAGGGAGTGGTCGCGTGCGGATGGTGCTGGGGATCCGCACGGTGGCGGCGGTGGCGGCGCTGTCCGGTGGGGGTGGCTGCGGAAGGACCGTCGGGTACGGCCTTCATCCGCAGCGTAGGCAGCCCCTCGCCGGACGAGCCACGTCACCGGGCCCCGCCTCTAGCGGTTCTCCAGGGGCTCTCTGGGCGATCACCTCGTACGGTGGCGGGTCAGTAGCGGTAGTGGTCGGGCTTGTACGGGCCTTCGACCTCGACACCGATGTACGCGGCCTGCTCGGGACGGAGCGTCGTGAGCTTCACGCCGAGCGCGTCGAGGTGGAGACGGGCGACCTTCTCGTCCAGGTGCTTGGGCAGCACGTACACGTCGGTCGGGTACTCCTCGGGCTTCGTGAACAGCTCGATCTGCGCCAGCGTCTGGTCCGCGAACGAGTTGGACATGACGAACGACGGGTGACCCGTCGCGTTGCCCAGGTTCAGCAGCCGGCCCTCCGACAGCACGATCAGCACCCTGCCGTCGGGGAACGTCCAGGTGTGGACCTGCGGCTTGACCTCGTCCTTGACGATGCCCTCGATCGCCGCCAGACCGGCCATGTCGATCTCGTTGTCGAAGTGACCGATGTTCCCGACGATCGCCTGGTGCTTCATCCGGGCCATGTCCGAGGCCATGATGATGTCCTTGTTGCCCGTCGTCGTGACGAAGATGTCCGCCAGCTCCACCACGTCGTCGAGGGTGGCGACCTGGTAGCCGTCCATCGCCGCCTGCAACGCGCAGATCGGGTCGATCTCCGTGACGATCACCCGGGCACCCTGACCCCGCAACGACTCCGCGCAGCCCTTGCCCACATCCCCGTAACCGCAGACCACCGCGGTCTTCCCGCCGATCAGGACATCGGTCGCGCGGTTGATGCCGTCGATCAGCGAGTGGCGGCAGCCGTACTTGTTGTCGAACTTCGACTTCGTCACCGCGTCGTTCACGTTGATCGCGGGGAACAGCAGGCTGCCGTCGCGGTGCATCTCGTACAGGCGGTGGACACCCGTCGTGGTCTCCTCCGTGACGCCACGGATCTCGGAGGCCAGCTGCGTCCACTTCTGCGGCGACTCACCCAGCGTCCGGTTCAGCAGCGTCAGGATGTGCGCGTACTCCTCGCTGTCCGCCGTCGCCGGATCCGGAGCCGCACCCGCCTTCTCGAACTCCACACCCTTGTGCACCAGCAGCGTGGCGTCACCACCGTCGTCCAGAATCATGTTCGGACCACCGGTGGGAGTGTCCGGCCAGGTCAGCGCCTGCTCCGTGCACCACCAGTACTCCTCCAGCGACTCACCCTTCCAGGCGAACACCGGAACACCCGCCGGCGCCTCGGGGGTGCCGTTCGGGCCGACCGCGATCGCGGCGGCCGCGTGGTCCTGGGTGGAGAAGATGTTGCAGGAGGCCCAGCGCACCTGCGCGCCGAGGGCGACCAGGGTCTCGATCAGCACGGCGGTCTGCACGGTCATGTGCAGCGAGCCGGTGATGCGGGCCCCCGCCAGCGGCTGCACCGCGGCGTACTCCTTGCGGATCGACATCAGACCGGGCATCTCATGCTCGGCAAGCGTGATCTCCTTCCGCCCGAAAGCGGCAAGAGAGAGATCGGCGACCTTGAAATCGATGGTCTCAACTGGCATGGAGGCTCCTAGTGCTCATGACGTTGCGGTGGATGTCGAGGGTCGCCGTGGATTTGTTCAGCGTGATGTAGTGCAGCCCTGGCGCGCCTTCGGCGAGCAGCCGGTCGGCCATCAGCGTCGCGTGGGCGACGCCGATCTCGTACGCGATGTCCGGCCGGTGCTGCGCGGCTTCCAGGCGGTGGGCCAGGTCCTCGGGGAAGGCGGCGTCGGAGAGTTCCGCGAAGCGACGGATCTGCCGGACGTCGGTGGCCGGCATGATCTCCGGGATGATCGGGGTGGTGCAGCCGGCCGCCGCCACCCGGTCCCGCAGCCGCAGGTAGTCCTCCACGTCGAAGAACATCTGCGTGATGGCGTAGTCGGCCCCGGCGCGGCACTTGGCGACGAAGTGCCGGATGTCGCTGTCCCAGTCGGGCGAGCGCGGATGCCGTTCCGGGAAGGCGGCGACACCGATGGTGAAGTCCCCCAGCGAGCGGACCAGCTCGACCAGCTGGTAGGCGTGGTGGAAGCCGTCCGGGTGCGCGGTCCACTCCCCCTTGGGGTCGCCGGGCGGGTCGCCCCGCAGGACCAGTACGTCCCGCACCCCGGCGTCCGCGTACTGGCCGATGATGTGCCGGAGCTCGGCCACCGAGTGCCCGACGGCGGTCAGGTGGGCGACGGGCCGCAGGGTCGTCTCGGTGACCAGGCGCTTCGTGACGTCGATGGTGCGGTCCCTGGACGACCCGCCCGCGCCGTAGGTGACGGAGACGAAGTCGGGGCCCAGTGGTTCCAGGCGGCGGATGGCCTGCCACAGGGTCCGCTCGCCCTGGGCGGTGCGGGGCGGGAAGAACTCGAAGGAGAACGTCGGACGATCCGTGACCAGGTCCATCACCGGCCACCCCCCGCCCGGCCCGCGTTGAAGTACGACGCCTCGGGGTGGTGGACGACGATGGCGTCCGTCGACTGCTCCGGGTGGAGCTGGAACTCCTCGGACAGGTGCACCCCGATCCGTTCCGGCCGCAGCAGGTCCGCGATCTTGGCGCGGTCCTCCAGGTCGGGGCAGGCCGGGTAGCCCAGCGAGTAGCGGCAGCCCTGGTACTCGGTGCGCAGCATGCCGTCCAGGCCGTCGGGTTCGCGGCCGGCGATCCCGAGTCCGGCGCGGACGCGCGCGTGCCAGTACTCGGCCAGCGCCTCCGCCAGCTGCACGGAGAGGCCGTGGAGTTCGAGGTAGTCGCGGTACGAGCCGGAGGCGAAGAGCTCCGCGGTGGCCTCGCCGATCCTGGAGCCGACGGTCACGATCTGGAGCCCGACCACGTCCGTCTCGCCGGAGTCCTCCGGCCGGAAGAAGTCCGCCAGGCACAGGCGGCGGCCGCGCGGCTGGCGGGGGAAGGTGAACCGGGTCCGCTCGTGCCCGTTCTCGTCCAGGATGATGAGGTCGTCGCCCTTGGACACGCACGGGAAGTAGCCGTGCACGACGGCCGCTTCGAGCAGGTTCTCCGTGCGCAGCCGGTCCAGCCACATCCGCAGCCTCGGCCGGCCCTCCGCATCGATCGTGTCGCCCTTCAGCCCCCACTGGCCCTTGAACAGGGCGGCCTCGTCCAGCCAGGAGGTGTACTCCTTGTGCGGGATGCCCTTGACGACCCGGGTGCCCCAGAACGGCGGGGCGGGGACGGGGTTGTCGACGGCGACGTCCGACCGTCCGACGTCCGCCGGCTCCTCGAACTTCGGCTCCCTCAGCGGTACGCGGCGCTGCTTCAGCGGGGGCAGCGCCGCCCCGGGTACGCCGCGCTTGACGGCGATGAGCGCGTCCATCAGGCGCAGGCCCTCGAAGGCGTCGCGCGCGTAGCGCACCTCGCCCTCGTAGATCTCGTGCAGGTCCTGCTCGACGTAGGCGCGGGTGAGGGCGGCGCCGCCGAGGATCACCGGGTAGTCGGCGGCCAGCTTGCGCTGGTTCAGCTCCTCCAGGTTCTCCTTCATGATCACCGTGGACTTCACCAGCAGCCCGGACATCCCGATGACGTCCGCCTTGTGCTCCACGGCCGCGTCCAGGATGGCCGAAACGGGCTGCTTGATGCCCAGGTTGACCACGTTGTAGCCGTTGTTGGAGAGGATGATGTCGACCAGGTTCTTGCCGATGTCGTGGACGTCGCCGCGGACGGTCGCCAGGACGATGGTGCCCTTGCCCTCCTCGCCCTCGGCCCGCTCCATGTGCGGTTCGAGGTACGCCACCGCGGCCTTCATGACCTCGGCGGACTGGAGGACGAACGGCAGCTGCATCTGCCCGGAGCCGAAGAGCTCGCCCACGACCTTCATGCCGTCCAGCAGCGTGTCGTTGACGATGTCCAGGGCCTTGCGGGTGGTCAGCGCCTCGGCGAGGTCGCCGTCCAGGCCGTTCTTCTCGCCGTCGATGATCCGGCGCTTGAGGCGCTCGTCCAGCGGCAGGGCGGCCAGCTCCTCGGCCTTGCCCTCCTTGAGGGACTTCATGTTGACGCCCTCGAACAGCTCCATGAGGTTCTGCAGGGGGTCGTAGCCCTCGGCGCGCCGGTCGTAGACGAGATCCAGCGCGACCTCGACCTGCTCCTCCTCGAGGCGCGCGATCGGCAGGATCTTCGACGCGTGCACGATCGCCGAATCCAGGCCCGCCTTCACGCACTCGTCCAGGAAGACCGAGTTCAGCACGATCCGGGCGGCCGGGTTCAGACCGAAGGAGATGTTCGACAGGCCCAGGGTCGTCTGCACGTCCGGGTGGAGCCGCTTCAGCTCGCGGATCGCCTCGATGGTGGCGATCCCGTCCTTGCGGGACTCCTCCTGGCCCGTGCAGATGGTGAAGGTCAGGGTGTCGATGAGGATGTCCGACTCGCGGATGCCCCAGTTGCCGGTCAGGTCCGCGATGAGCCGTTCCGCGATGGCGACCTTGTGCTCGGCGGTCCGGGCCTGGCCCTCCTCGTCGATGGTCAGCGCGATCAGCGCGGCACCGTGCTCCGCCGCCAGCCGCGTCACCTTCGCGAAACGCGACTCCGGGCCGTCGCCGTCCTCGTAGTTGACGGAGTTGACGACGGCCCGCCCGCCCAGCCGTTCCAGGCCGGTGCGCAACACGTCGACCTCGGTGGAGTCCAGCACGATCGGCAGCGTCGACGCGGTCCCGAGGCGCCCCGCGAGCTCGTCCATGTCGGCGACGCCGTCGCGACCCACGTAGTCCACGCACAGGTCGAGCATGTGCGCGCCCTCGCGGACCTGCTCCCTGGCCATCTCCACGCAGTCGTCCCAGCGGCCTTCGAGCATGGCCTCGCGGAACTTCTTGGACCCGTTGGCGTTCGTGCGCTCGCCGATCGCCAGGTACGCCGTGTCCTGGCGGAACGGCACCGTCTGGTAGAGCGACGCCGCACCCGGCTCCGGCTGCGGGGCCCGGTCCGGCGGCACGACGCCCCGCACCCGCTCCACGACAGCCCGCAGGTGGTCCGGCGTCGTCCCGCAACAGCCGCCCACCAACGACAGGGCGTAGTCCCGTACGAACGCCTCCTGCGCGTCCGCCAGGCCGTCCGGCCCCAGCGGGAAGAAGGCGCCGTCCGCGCCCAGCACGGGCAGACCCGCGTTGGGCATGCACATCAGCGGGGTCGCCGAGTGGCGGGCCAGATGGCGCAGGTGCTCGGTCATCTCGGCGGGGCCGGTCGAGCAGTTCAGGCCGATGAGGTCGATGCCCAGCGGCTCCAGGACCGTGAGCGCCGCGCCGATGTCCGAGCCGAGGAGCATCGTCCCGGTCGTCTCGAAGGCGAGCGAGCAGATCAGCGGGACCCGGATGCCCGTCGCGTCCATCGCGCGGCGCGCGCCGACCAGTCCGGCCTTCGTCTGGAGGAGGTCCTGCGTCGTCTCCACGATCAGCGCGTCGGCGCCGCCGGCGAGCAGCCCCTCGGCGTTCGCCTGGAAGCCGTCCCGGATCGTGGCGTACCGGATGTGACCGAGCGAGGGCAGCTTGGTGCCGGGCCCCATGGAGCCGAGGACCCAGCGCTGCTCGCCGGTGGACTCGGTGAACGCGTCGGCGGCCTCGCGGGCGATGCGCGCACCGGCCTCGGACAGTTCGTGGACCCGCTCGGGGATGTCGTACTCGCCGAGCGCCGCGTGGTTGGCGCCGAAGGTGTTCGTCTCGACGCAGTCCACGCCCGCGGAGAAGTACGCGTCGTGGACGGAGCGCACGATGTCGGGGCGGGTCGCGTTGAGGACCTCGTTGCACCCTTCCAGCTGCTGGAAGTCCTCAAGGGTCGGGTCCTGCGCCTGGAGCATGGTGCCCATCGCGCCGTCGGCCACCACCACGCGGGTGGCGAGCGCGTCCCGGAGCGCGGCGACCCGCTCCGCCGCGGTCATGACGCACCGCCCAGGACGGGGGCGAGCGCGGCCGCCGCCTCGGAGCCGTACTGCCGCCGCAGGATGTCCAGCACGCGGCCGGCCTCCGGCTCGTACGCCTGGGAGCCCACGGCCCCCAGCGCCAGCGAGGCGACCGCGCAG
>NZ_JAAGNI010000471.1 GCF_010550605.1 Streptomyces sp. SID9727 | reverse complement strand
GGCGCTCGCCCGGGACACCGGCCGCACCACCCGGCGCGGCGCCGTCCTCAACGAGCTGGGCGACCGGGTCGCCGACCTGGTCGTGCTCGCCGGCTTCCTGACGCTCGCCCCGCTCCGGCTGGTCGCGCTGGCCGGTCTCGCGGCCACGCTGCCCTCCTGGGTGTCGCTGGCCGGGGCCGCCGCCGGGGCGCCCCGCCGCAAC
>NZ_JAAGNI010000326.1 GCF_010550605.1 Streptomyces sp. SID9727 | reverse complement strand
AGCCGCTCCAGCTCGGGGGTGAGCCGGGCGGCGCGGCGGGCCGCCCAGTCGGGCGCGGCGGCCACGACGGCTCCGGCGGTGTCGTAGAGGGCGGCCCAGCCGCTGACGTGGGCGGCGAGGCGGGTGAGGAGGGCGGCGGGGCCGTCCCCGGCGAGCGCCGCACTCGTCAGCTCCCGCTGCGCCTCGAAGCCGGCGGTGACCGCGCGGTACTGGTCGGCCGCGATGTGCGAGGAGACGGCCTTGGCGATGGCGATGAACGGGGTGCGGCGGGGCACTTCGAGGAGGGGGAGCCCGGCTTCCTCGGCGGCGCCGATCAGGGGCCGGGGCACCTCGTCGTAGTTGACGCCGACGGCGAAGCCGAGCCCGGCGACCCCGGCGTCGGCGAGCCGGCGCACGTATCGCCCCATCGCCTCGGGGTTCTCCGCGTCCAGGTTGGTGGCGGTGACCAGCAGCAGTTCGCCGCCCTCCATGTAGGGGACGGGGTCGGTCAGCTCGCTGGCGTGTGCCCAGCGCACCGGGGTGTCGAGGCGGTCCGCCCCCGCGCGCACCGTGAGTTTGAGCGCCGAGTGCTGGACGAGCGAGGCGAGGGTGGGCGGCATGGGGATGAGGGCCTTCGGCAGGGGGCGATTTCGCCGTCTCGTACGAACGGCTCACTTCGATTCTGCCAGGGTGGCAGAGTTCCTGTCACCGACTGCCGCTCGTGTCCCCGGCGCCCCTGCCGCCCCGCCCGCCGTCAGCCGGCCAGCCGCACGAGCAGCGGGGGCATGTGCTCGCCGCCGACCGTGGTCAGGGAGAGCACCGCGTGGCCGGGCGGCAGTTCGTAGGCGAGCGCGGAGGCGGACCACCGCTCCCGCTCGACCTGGCGCACGGTCACCGCGTCCGTGGTCACGGCCTTGCCGGTGGCCATCTTGCGCAGGGAGTGCAGGGCGCGGGTGAGCGGCTGGTCGGCGAAGACGCCGTGCTGGGCGACCTCGCGGACCTCCACCCACTCCTTGCCCCACGCCTCCGCGAAGCGCTTGCCGTCCCAGGTGGTGAGGCCGGGGAAGACCATGGTGCAGCCGAACGCCCCGAGCAGCGCCGTGTGCAGCCCCTCCGGCACGTCGTCCAGGGTGCGCAGGGCCAGGACCGCCCCGGCGTTGACGGACCGGAGGCGGCGGATGCCCCGGACGGTGTCGGCGGTGACGGTGTGGGTGGCGTCGTCCAGGACCAGGCAGACGAACAGCGAGCGGTCGGTGCGGGCCGCGGCGACGGCGTTGAACTGGGCGAGCACCAGGCGGGCCAGGACGCGGGACGCCTCGGCGTGGACCCGCTCCGGCAGGTCGACGCGGACCCGCAGCGGGTGCCGACCCAGGGAGCGCAGCGAGAACGGCCGGGCGTCCTCGCCGGTGGCGAAGAACCCGGCGAAGGCGGGCCGGTCGAGCGTGGCGATCCGGTCGGCCAGGATGCCCGCCGGATCGGCGCCGCCACCCGCCTGGCGGGCCCTGGCCTCCAGTTCACGCAGCATCGCCTGGTGCCCCCCGGCCTTCAGCGCCTCGCGCAGGGCGCCGAGCGCGGCGGCGGAGCCTTCGAGGAGTTCGCGGAGTTCGGGTACGGACGGGAAGCGGCCGTGGACCGTGCGGAACGGGCCGAGCAGCTGCCCGAGGGCGGTCGCGGCGCGCCGGGTCTCCAGGGTGGGGATGTCCCCGGCCAGCCCCTCGGCGAGGGCCGCCGCGGCCTCGTCCGGGTCGGTGGTGCCGCCGTACAGGTCGAAGTCGTGCAAAGAGGCGGGGTCGCCGATGCGGATGACGACGTCGTAGGCGTCGTCCGGGCCGAGCCCGCCGCCCGCCGCGCCGACGGCGAGCACGGCCGCCTGGCCGGTGAGCGCCCGCAGCGCGAGGGCCTCCACGACGGGCCGGACGATCCGGTCGGTCTTGCCGGAGCCGGGTGGGCCGACGGCCAGCAGGGAGGTGCCGAGCGAGGAGGGTTCCAGCGCCATGCCGGAGCCCCGGCGCGGGTAGGGGTTGCGCGGGTCGTCGGCGCACTCCCCGATGCGGACCTGGCCGGTGAGCGGATCGTGGGTGGCGGTGCGCCGGGGCACGTCCCGGAAGCCGGAGGGGTGCAGGAATGCGTCGGCGCCCTTGCGGAGCACGGTCTCGGTGAAGGAGGCCAGCCGGTCGGGGCGGCCGCGCGCCCCGGTCCAGGCGTGACCCACCCGGACGCAGTCCACGTCGTTCATCCGGCCCGCGTACACGGCGGCGGTCAGCGCTTCGGCGGCGTCCGCGGAGCCGGCGGCCCGCAGCTCGGGCCAGTGGGCGCGCAGGGGGCCGTCCGCCGGGGCGGGGGCGGCGGTGGGCTCCTGCGGGGTGGGCTCGCGGCGGAGGAAGGGGCCGAGCTCCGTCGACCAGTGGCCGGTCCGGGCGAATGGCCAGGCGATCGCGGTGCCGATCAGGGCGTAGAGCACGAGCACGACGAGCAGCGCCGCGTACTTGTTGCCGCCGCCCTGCACCCAGCTGGTGGGGACCGCGGGGAAGACCAGGTCGGCGAGGGGGACCCGGCGTGTCCAGACGAGCCACAGGGTGAGCAGCGCGCCGCCCAGGGTGAGGACGAGCCGGGCGCGGGCGAGGTTCGGGCCGGCGAAGTAGCGGAAGACGCCCGCCCAGCCGCCGACCCGGGCGGCCCAGAAGCCGAGGCCGAGGACGAGCACCTGGTAGTAGAGGGTCGTGGAGTTGACGACGAGGGCGGGGGCGTCGTCCCTCAGCCCGCCGAAGGTCCACCACTCGGGGCCGGTGATGATCTCGATCGGCTTGCTGACATAGGGGACGCTGCGCTCGGTGAGCAGCAGCCAGAGCAGGAGCCACAGGACGAGCGTCGCGGCCGGGCCCACCAGTGAGGGGCGCGGCGGGCGCTCGGCGGGCCGGGGCACGAATCCGTACCGCCAGACGCCGGGTCCGGCCTCGGGGCGGGGCGCGTTGAACCAGTCGGCGGTGGGCGCGGCGGTGCCCGGTGCCGGGGTGTGCGCGGCGGGC
>NZ_JAAGNI010000309.1 GCF_010550605.1 Streptomyces sp. SID9727 | reverse complement strand
GCCGTACCCCCGGCACGGCGGCGGTGGCCGCACAGGCGGCGCCCGCCAGCAGCCCGGCCGCGGCGAGCGTGGTCTCCGTGTTCCAGGCCGAGGCGGCGAGCGGGGCGAGGGTGTAACCGAGTGGCATCGCGGCGAAGGAGAGCAGCCAGTCGTACGAGGTCGCCCGGGCCAGGGTGTGCGCGGGGATCGCGGACTGGACGGCGGTCTCCCAGACCGGGTTGAGGAAGCCGAGACCGGCCATGGCGATCCCGTACGCGGTGAGCGAGACGGCCACCGGGGCGTGCGCGGCCAGCAGGCACAGCGGCAGCACGTACAGCGCGCCGGCCAGGTTGGCGGCCAGGACCGCCCGGCGGGGCCGGACCCGGCCGGCCACCAGCGAGCCGGCCAGCAGGCCCACCGCGCCGGTCTGGAGCAGCACGACCCAGCTCCCCCTGCCGCCGGGGCCGTGCAGGAAGAGGGCCGGGCCGAGCGTCGTCAGGACGGCCGCCGCGCCGTTCCAGACGGCGTGCGCGATCAGGCTCGTCCAGTACCAGTCGCGGCTGCGGACCTCGGCCCAGCCCGCCTTGAGGTCGCCGAGCAGGGAGCGCCGGGGGATCGGGACGTGGCGCACCCGGATCACGTACAACAGGGCGGCGCTGACCGCGAAGCTGGCGCCGTCCAGCACGAAGGCCCAGCCCGGCCCGGCGGTGAGGATCAGGGCCCCGGCGACGGCCGGCCCGCCGATCCGCGCGGTCCCGGAGGCCACCGCCATCAGCGAGTTGGCGCGCAGCAGGCCCGGCGCGTCCACGGTGCCCCGGACCAGCGGCGACGAGGTCGGCATCGCGAAGGCCCCGGCGGCGCCGCCGACTGCCTCGGCCAGGGCGATCTGCCAGAGGGCCGGGGTGCCGGAGAGGAGTTCGGCGCCGACGAAGAGCTGGGTCGCGCACCGCACGAGGTCGGTGGCCAGGGCCACCGTGCGGGCGTTGAAGCGGTCACCGACGACACCGCCCAGCGGGAGCAGCAGCAGCTTGGGCACCATCGCGCACCCCAGCACCAGGGCGAGGGCGCCGGTCGAGCCGGTGGCCAGATAGACGGCGAGGGTGAGTGCGGCGGGGATCGCGGAGTCGCCCAGCATCGACAGGGAGCGGCCGATGAAAAGCAGCCGGAACGAGCGCGTCCGTAAGGGGTGGGCCATGGGCGGCAATCTATTTCGGAACCGAAGTATCGTCAACGAGGATGTCGCTTCCGGAAGGCCCCCGCCCCCGGGAGGCGCCCGCGTAGGCTGAGCGCCATGGAGCTACGCGACTGGACCGACGGGCACGTGGACCGGTGGAGACCCGTGCTTCCCGAGCTCGATCCGGATGTCGAGGGCGCGGTGACCCGGATGAAGAAGCTCTCCGTCCATCTGCGCCGGGTGCGCGAGCAGTCCCTCATCGACTTCGACCTGGACCGGCAGGAGTTCGAGACCCTGCACAAGCTGGCCGGCCGCGGCGGCACGGCGGCCCCGTCCGAACTGGCCGCCGACCTCGACCTCGCCCCCGCGTCCGTCACCGGCCGGCTGGACGCGGTCGAGCGCCGCGGCTTCGTCCGGCGCACCCCGTCCACCACGGACCGGCGCCGCGTCGACGTGGTGCTGACGGACGAGGGCCGGTCGACCTGGCTCGGTGCCATGGCCTTCCTCGGTCACGAGGAGGAACGGCTCCTCGGCGTCCTGGACGCGGACGAGCGGGCCCTGCTCAACGACATGCTGCGGCGCGTCATGGTGGTCGCGGAGGACCGGGGCGGGGCGGCCTGGGACTGACTCAGCCCCTCGCCTGCCGGGCCAGCTCCTCCCGGACCCCCTCCGGCCCCAGCTCCGTCAGCCGGGCCACCCCTGCGTTCCACCCCTCCGCCGCCCGCTCCACCGCGTCCTGGAACCCCCGCCGCAACGGGCCCCCGGCCAGCAGCAGCACGACGGCGGCGACCGGGCGCAGCAGCCACCGCCCGCGCACCGTGGCCACCGCCTCGACCCGCCAGCGCCCGTCCTCCGCGCGCC
>NZ_JAAGNI010000292.1 GCF_010550605.1 Streptomyces sp. SID9727 | reverse complement strand
CTGGACCCTGCCCCGCGTCGTCGGCGCGGCCGGGGCGCAGGCGATGCTCAAGTCGGGGCTCGTGCTGCCCGGGCGGCGCGTCGTCGTCGCCGGAAGCGGTCCGCTGCTGCAGGCCGTCGCTCTCTCCCTGTCCAGGGCCGGGGCCCGGGTGCCCGCCCTGGTGGAGGCCGCCGGCTACGGGGCGTACGCCCGCGCCCCCCGCGTCCTGGCCGCGAACCCCGACCGGCTCGCGGAGGGCGCCCGCCACCGGACCGGCCTCGTCCGGCACGGGGTGCGGATGCTCACGCACCGGGCCGTCACCGCCGTCCACGGCACCGAGCGGGTGGAGGGGGTCACGGTCAGCCGGATCGACCGCGCCTGGCGCCCCGTGCCGGGGACCGGGCAGCGCATCGACTGCGACGCGCTCGCGGTCGGCCACGGCCTCGTACCGCAGCTGGACCTCGCCCTCGGCCTCGGCTGCGCCACCCGCACCGGCACGGACGGCTCGGCGGCCCTGGAGGTCGACGAGCAGCTGCGTACCACCGTGCCCGGAGTCTGGGCCGCCGGCGAGACCGGCGGCGTCGGCGGCGTCCGACTGGCCGTCGTCGAAGGGGAGCTGGCCGCGCTCTCGGTGATCGCCGAAGCGCGGGGCGGCAGGCCCGGGGCCCGCACGGGAGTGCTGCGCCGCAGCCGGCGCCGGATGCGTGACTTCGCCGCGCTGATGGGGGCCGTGCACCTGCCCGGGCCGGGGTGGACCGGCTGGCTCGCCCCCGACACCGAGGTCTGCCGGTGCGAGGAGGTCACCGCGGCCACGGTCCGGACCGCCGTCGCCGAGCTGGGCGCC
>NZ_JAAGNI010000220.1 GCF_010550605.1 Streptomyces sp. SID9727 | reverse complement strand
GAAGCCGCGCAGCAGGTCGTGGGCCAGCTCCGGGGCCGCCCCGTCATCGGCGCCGGCCGAGAGCGCGGCGGCCACCAGGACCGACCAGGTGCCGGCCGCCCGGTGCGCGTCCGAGGTCGCCGCCTCCAGCAGCTGCCGGGCCTCGGCGGCCGTCGGCGCCTCCTCGTTCCACACCAGGCCCACCCCCGTCCGCAGTACCAGCGGCTCCGCGAACGGCGACACCCCGCCGGCCCGCAGGATCCGCTGGAGGGTCGCGACCCGGTCGTCTCCGCAGTCGGCCCTGGCCTCCGGCGCCCCGGCGCACATCCGCAGGTGCGGCAGCGCCTGCGTGCCGGTGAACGGCAGCGGCACCCGGCTCAGCAGCCGCGCCACCCCCGCCGGATGGTCCGGGGCGATCCGGTCGAGCGCCCCGAGCAGTGCCGTACGCACATCGAACTGTTCGTCCATCAGTTCGAGCAGGGCCGGTGCCCAGCCGGGTGCGCCCTCCTCACCGCCCGTCAGCAGCGCGGGCGCCAGCCGGTCCACCACGGAGGGCAGCAGCCCGGCGCAGTCCACCCCGAGCAACCGGGCCACCCGCAGCAGTTGCACCGTACGGGCCACGTCCAGGCCGACCCCCGCGCCACCCAGCTCGGTCACGATCTCCGGCCCGAGCACCCCGGCGACGGCCGCGCCCTCCGGGCCGCTGAACGCGGTGCGGCCGGGCAGCTCCAGCGAGCCGTTGCCGCCGCGCACCGCCTCCGTCACCAGCATCGCGGCGAGCGGGGCGGTGGTGGTCGTGGGGGAGCGGCCGTCGAGCGCGGCGAACAGCCGCCCGGCGGCGTCGAACTCGGGACCTGAGCGGCCGTCCGCCCCGGGCGAGGTCAGCGCCTCGACCAGCCGGCGGGT
>NZ_JAAGNI010000170.1 GCF_010550605.1 Streptomyces sp. SID9727 | reverse complement strand
ACAACAACCGCTCCTGCTGACCAGCATCCAGAACCGGAATCCGGTCCAGCGCAGTACCCGGAGACTCCTCCAGCACACCCACCAGGTTCTCCACCACCGTGTGCAGCAACCCGCACACCATCTCCGAATCAATCGGAGCAACCGCCTGCACCACCAACCGGAACCCAGTCCCAGTGTCGTCAACCGAAGCCGTCAACGGATAGTTGTTGCCCTCGGAGGCCTGGAGGATTTCGATCCCGGCAACCCCAGTCTCCGGGAGATGCCCGCGCGCGGAGCCAGAACTCGGCTGGCTGTGTCGGTAGTTGAGCAGGGAGGTGAACAGGGGGCTCTGGGCGGGGAGGCTGGTGGCCTGCTGCGCG
>NZ_JAAGNI010000153.1 GCF_010550605.1 Streptomyces sp. SID9727 | reverse complement strand
CAGGGCGCGGCGGCGCCGCCCGGTCGGCTGCGGTGCCGGGGCGGGCAGCTCCGGCGAAGGCGAAGGCGAAGGGGCCACCGGCCCGTAAGGGGTGGCCACCGGGCCGGGCGCCGGGCGGCCGGCGTCGTCGAGGTTCGAGAAGGCGGCGGGGGCCGTGGACTCGACGGCGTTCACGACGGGGGGAAGGGCGAGACGGCCCTCGTCACCCGGGTTCCCCCGATGCCCGCCGGCCGCGACCGGAACCTGTGCCGCGACCGGAACCTGTGCCCCGGCCGGAACGCCCTGCGGAGGCACCGTCTGCCCGAGTTGCGGCCGGACACCCTGTGCGCCCTCGGCGGCGGTCACCACGGAGCCCTCCGACGGAGCGGCCGCGGGCAGCGCGAGGGCCTGCCCCGGGGCGGACCGGGCCGCCTGCGCACCCGTCTCGGCGGGGCTGGGCCGCCCACGACGGCGTCCGGAGCCCTCGGCCTGCTGGGCGGGGATCAGCTCGTTCGGGACCGGCACCTCGGCGGCGGGGGCGGCACGGCGGGCA
>NZ_JAAGNI010000105.1 GCF_010550605.1 Streptomyces sp. SID9727 | reverse complement strand
TCCTTCGCCCTCCCGCCCGCCGACGCGGACCGGGCGGCCCCGGATGCCGGGGAGCCGGGCGGCTCTCTGGGCGCGGGGGTCGCGGGTGCGGTCGAGGCGCCGGGGATGGCGGGCGCGCGCGAGGGCGACGCGTCGGGTTCGTATGACGTCGGCGTGGCTACGGAGGCGGTCGATGCGTCCGGTCCGCACGGACTCGGCGTGGGTACGGACGAGGCCGCCGCGTCCGGTTCGTGCCGCGTCGGCATGGGTTCGGACGAGGCCGCCGCGTCCGGTTCGTACCGCGTCGGCATGGGTACGGACGAGGCCGCCCCAGGCGGCTCGCACGGCGCGGGCGTGGGTACGCGTCCGGCCGGGCCCGCCGCGTACCAGCCCGGTGCCGGGCTGCCCGGCACGCCGGGCGCCGACCCCAGCACCCCGGCC
>NZ_JAAGNI010000087.1 GCF_010550605.1 Streptomyces sp. SID9727 | reverse complement strand
AGGGCGGCGGTCCCGTCGGCGGCGAGCCGGACGCCCACGTGGAAGCGGTCGGTCTGGCCGCCACCGGGCAGGGTGAGGGTGGTGAGGGGGGCGCCGGCGCCGCTCACGGGGTCGCTCACTCGCACCCGCACCGGGCGGCCCGGCGCGGTGCGGACGCCGACGCGCCGCCCGTCGGTCTCGGCGTAGACGGGGGGTCCGCCGGGTTCCAGCGTCCCGGCGGAG
>NZ_JAAGNI010000055.1 GCF_010550605.1 Streptomyces sp. SID9727 | reverse complement strand
CCTCGCGCAGGGCGGCCGATCCGCCGGCGGGCTCGGGGGCGGCGCGGCCGGCGGCGGAGGCGAGCACCTCGGCCAGTTCCGGCAGCACGGGCAGTCCCGGCCAGGGGGCCGGCGGCCCGTACCGTACGGGGCCCCGGTCCTCCCGGACCGTGTCCGTGCCGCGCTCGTGCCGCCCGGTCCGCTCCCGGCCCATCGGGCCTCCTTCGCCGTCCGCCCCTCGGGACCCTTTATACGAGGGAACAGGGCGGGGCGCCCGGTGGCCGGGAGCGGATCAGGCGCGGCTCCGGTCGTGCCCGAGGCGGCCCGACAGCTCGTCGGCTCCTTCGAGGGCGAGGCCGGCGAGTTCCCGTTCGCGCTCCTCGGTCCAGCGGATCATCGGGACCGACACGGAGAGCGCGGCGACGACCCGCCCCGACCGGTCGTGCACGGGGGCGGCGACACAGCTGACTCCCGGGTCGGACTCCTGGTGCTCCGTCGCCACGCCTCGTTCCCGTACGGCGTCGAGCGCGGCCCGCAGCTCGTGCGCGCCGGTGAGGGTGTGCGGGGTCAGGGCGGCCGGTTCCAGGCGGTCGAGCCGGGCGTCGAGCTCCGGGGCGGGCAGTGAGGCGAGGAGCATCTTGCCGGCGGACGTGCAGTGGGCGGGCAGCCGGTGGCCGGCCGCCGACACCGTGCGGACGGCGTGGGTGGAGTCGGCCTGGGCCACGCAGACGGCGTCGGTGCCGTCCAGGATCGCCACGTGCACGGACTCGCCGCACCGCTCGGCGACGCGCCGGGCGACCTGGCCGCCCTCGGCGGCGAGGTCGAGCTGTTCGGCGTACCGGCTGCCGAGCTGGTAGGTGCGCACGCCCAGCCGGTAGCGTCCGGGCCGGTCGGGTTCCGTGACCAGGTACGACCGGGCGGCGAGCGTGGTGAGCAGCTCGTGGACGGTGGTGCGGGGCAGCTGGAGCTTGCGGGTCACCTCGGGGGCGGACAGGGTGCCGTCGCCCTGGAGGAAGAGTTCGAGCACGTCGAGTGCCCTGGTCACCGCGGGGACGAGTCGCCCCATGGTCGTGCACCCCCCTCTCCTGTCCGGCGCCCAGGCCGGTGACCGGTATGACGCTCACAGGCTACCGTCGGCGTGGCTGCTGGTTCCGGGCGGCGATGCGGGGTATCCGCTGACGCATGTCGTCAGCGAGCAATGCTTCCGTCCCGTCCCGGATCGCCGGGCTGCGCGACCGGTTCCACCGGCGCGATCTCGCCGTGTTCCAGAATCTGGCCCAGCGGCACTGGCCGGCCGCGGGGCCGGTGCTGCCCCGCCTGAGCCGCAGCGCCAATCACGGGCTCCTGTGGTTCGGGGCCGCGGCCGGCATGGCCGCCTTCGGGGGCAGTGCGCGGGCCCGGCGGGCCGCGCTGCGCGGGATCGCCTCGCTCGCGGTGGCGTCGGCGGCGATCAACACGGTGGGAAAGGGGGCGGTCCGCAGGCAGCGGCCGATCCTGGACGCCGTGCCGGTGATACGGCGGCTGAAGCGGCAGCCGGTCACCTCGTCGTTCCCGTCGGGGCACGCCGCTTCGGCGGCCGCGTTCGCCACCGGGGTCGCGTTGGAGTCGCGGGGCTGGGGGGCGGTCGTCGCGCCCGTCGCGCTGTCCGTGGCCGCCTCCCGCGTGTACACCGGGGTGCACTACCCGAGCGATGTGCTGGCGGGCGCGGCGCTGGGCGTGGGGGCGGCGTTCGCCCTGCGCGGGGTGATACCGACCAGGGGACAGCTGCCCGCGCCGGGCAGACCGCCGGCCGACGCGCCCGCGCTGCCCGAGGGCCGGGGCCTGGTGGTGGTCGCCAACCAGGAGTCGGGGACGGCGACCGCGACCGCCGCGCTGATCAGGAGCGCGCTGCCGGAGGCGGAGATCGTGGAGTGCCCGCCCGGCCGGCTCGCCTCGGAGCTGGCGCAGGCGGCGGACCGGTGCACGGCGCTGGGGGTGTGCGGCGGGGACGGCACGGTCAACCTGGCGGCGTCCGTGGCGGTGGAGCACGAGGTGCCGCTCGCGGTGTTCCCCGGCGGGACCCTCAACCACTTCGCGTACGACCTGGGCATCGAGACCGTCGCCGACGCCTGCTCCGCGCTCACCACCGGCAGCGCGGTGCGGGCGGACGTGGGCCGGTTCCGGCCCGGCCCCGACGGCGGCGACGGCTACTTCCTGAACGCCTTCAGCCTGGGCGTGTATCCGGAGCTGGTGCGGATGCGGGAGCGCTGGTCGCCCCGGATCGGCGGCTGGCCGGCGGGCGTGCTCGCGGCCTTGCACGTCCTGCGCGGCGAGCGCCCCCTGCAGGCCGAACTCCAGGGCCGGTGCCGCCCGTTGTGGCTGCTGTTCATCGGCAACGGGCTGTTCCAGCGGGTGGGTCCGGCGCCCGGGCGGCGGCACAACCTCGCTGACGGGCTGCTGGACGTCCGCGTGGTGCACGGCGGCCGGACGCCCGGCCTCCGGCTGCTCGCGGCGGCGGTCGCGGGGCCGCTGACCCGCTCCCCCATGCACGCGGCGGTGCGCCGCCGGCGCGTGCGGGTCTCCGGCCTCAAGCCGGGGACTCCGTACGCGTACGACGGCGAAGTGGCGCACTGCGAGGAGGAGTTGCTGATCGACAAGGTGCCGGAGGCACTGACGGTGTACTGCCCGCGGCCGGCGTAGCGAGACCGGGCCGGAAGGCCGGTGAGGGGCGGCCGACGTGAAGTCGGCCGCCCTTTCGCACGCCCGGCAACTGTCCACATCGCAAGATACCCATCTCATTATTCGGCGTCGGGCTTTACGGTGGTTCCAACGATCAGCGCTTTCGCGGCTCGCGTATCGAGAGAGGACACGGCCATGCCGAAGGAGACCGCCGTCTACACCCACGGCCACCACGAGTCGGTGCTGCGCTCGCACCGGTGGCGCACCGCCGCCAACTCCGCGGCCTACCTCGTCGGCGAACTGCGCCCGGGCCTGGACGTGCTGGACGTCGGCTGCGGCCCGGGCACCATCACCGCGGACCTGGCCGCACTGGTCGCCCCCGGCCGGGTCACCGCCGTCGACACCACCGAGGACATCCTGGCCCAGGCGGCCGAGGTCGCCGCCGAACGCGGCGTGGACAACGTGGAGTTCGCCGTGGCGGACGTCCACGCCCTGGACTACCCCGACGACTCGTTCGACGTGGTCCACGCCCATCAGGTCCTCCAGCACGTAGGTGACCCGGTGCAGGCACTGCGCGAGATGCGCCGGGTGTGCCGCCCCGGGGGCGTCGTCGCGGCGCGCGACAGCGACTACGCGGCGATGACCTGGTTCCCCGAGTCGCCGGGCATGGACCGCTGGGCGGAGCTGTACGGCCGGGTGGCCCGCGCCAACGGCGGTGAGCCGGACGCCGGGCGCCGGCTGCTGTCCTGGGCGCGGCGAGCCGGGTTCACCGACATCACGCCCACGGCGGGCTCGTGGTGTTACGCGACGCCGGAGAACCGGGCCTGGTGGAGCGGGCTGTGGGCCGACCGTACCGTCGGATCGGCGTACGCGAAGCTCGCGGTGGACGGCGGGCACGCCACGGCGGAGCAGCTGGCGGAGATCGCCGAGGCGTGGCGCGCGTGGGGCGGGCAGGACGACGGCTGGTTCATGGTGCCGCACGGCGAGGTGCTGTGCCGCGTCAGGGCGTGACCGGGGCCGAAGGGATCACATGGCGGCGGGCGGCCAACTAACCTGGCCGCCATGGAGATCCTGGGAACCACGCTGCGTATCTGCGTCGACGACCTGGAGGGCGCGGTGGCCTTCTACGAGCAACTGACCGGCGCTCGGGCCCTCCGCTTCGAGCGCGGCGGGGTGTCCGTCGCCGCGATCAGCTGCTTCCTGCTGATGAGCGGCCCCGAGGCGGAGCTGGAGATCCTGCGCAAGGTCACCGCGACCATCGCCGTGAAGAACGTGGACGAGGCCCACGCGTCCCTGACCCGGGTCGGCGCCCGCGTGATCGCGGGCCCGGTCCCGACCCCGGTCGGACGCAACCTGATCGCGGTGCACCCGGACGGCTCGGTCTTCGAATACGTCGACCGCAACCTGCCGGTCTGAGGGGTGTCGCGGAAGGCCCGGTCCTGAGCATCTCGCACCATCCTTCAGGCCAGACCGGCCCGTTCCAGCACCAGGGCGGCGAGCTCCGCGGTGGGCAGCTCGCCGTCCAGCACCACCGTGTCCTCCCGCAGGCTGCCCACCGCCGCCACGCATTCGGCGATCCGCGCCTTCCCCCAGCGCCGCGCCGCCTCGTCGCGCTCCGGATCGTCGGGCATCAACACGCGTTCATGCAGCCGCTGTTCGAGTACGGCCGCCGAGACGTCGAGGAAGAAGTGGCGGACCGGGACGCCCGCCTTCTCCAGGGCCCCGAAGATCTCGTCGGCGTACTGTCGGCGGACCACGGTCATCGGCGCGAGGACCGGCCGGCCGTACTCCTCGGCCAGCCCCTGGGCCAGCGAGGCCACCTGCCTGCGCCACAGCGGGATGTTCTGGAAGTCGCCGCCCGGCACCTCCACGATCTCGCGCAGCAGGAAGCCGACGTGCTCCGGGTCGAGCACGAGGGCGTCCGGCAGCCTGCGGTGCAGCTCGGCGACCAGCGTCGTCTTGCCGCTGCCGAAGGCCCCGTTGATCCAGATGATCATGTGGTTCCCACTCCTGTCAGGCGCGCGGGCGCATGCGGTAGTCGTACGCGTCGGGCAGCGGCTCGTCCGTGATCCGGTGCCACACCTCCTCAAGGATCTCCGCGCCCTCGCGCAGGTCGGCCACCTCGAAGCCCGCGTCGAACACGGCCTTCGCCTCGTCCTTCCGGCCCTCCGCGATCAGCAAACGGGCGTCCAGCAGCCGGAAGCGGCCGCGTGCCCGGACCTCCGGGGGCAGCCCCGTCCACACCGCTCGGGCGGCCTCGGTCCGCGCCGCCGTGAGCAGCGCCTCGATCGCCTCCCGGCCCAGCGCGGCGGTGGCCGCGGTCCACGCCTCGTCGCCGTCGCGGCGCTCGGCGCACAGCCCGTCGAACGCCTCCGCGTAGTACTCCGCGGCCAGTTCGCGCTGGCCGCCCACCAGGGCGGCGACGGCCAGGCAGCGCAACAGCGGCCAGCGGGAGGCGGCCGCGGCCAGACCGCGTTCCCAGCTCCGGACCGCCTGGGCGCGGTCGCCGGCGTGCCACTGAGCGATGCCGAGGTGGTATTCGGTGTGCGGTTCGGCGGGGGCCGTCTCCAGCATGTCCCGCCAGTGCCAGGAGACCAGGGTGGGCCCGGGGACCGCCCCCTCGGGTCCGGGGAACGCGCCCTGGTCCAGCAGTTCCAGCCAGGGGGCCTGCTCCTCCCCCAGCGTGTCGTCGGTGAACGGCGTGCCGGGCAGCACGTACCGGCCGCGCCGCACCTCCAGGGCGCCCCAGCCGGAGCCGGTGGCGAGGCGTTCGACCGGTTCGGTGTCGGCGTGGGCGCGCCAGGCCGTGTACGCGGCGTCCACATCGGCGCGCGGCAGGGCGTCCGCGAGCCGCCGCTCGGTCTCGGCGCGGGCCGCCGCCCAGTCGTCGCCGTGCACGACGGCGGGATCGGCGGCCAGCGGCCCGTACGATTCCAGCCAGCTGAACGCGCCGCCCGGTTCCAGCGGGACGTGTTCGAGCTGGGTGCGGGCCAGCCCGGCCTGGATCTCCGCGTAGCCGCCGGTGCCGGGCTCGGTGAGCCATTCCTGCCAGCGCCGCCCGCCGCGCCCGCTCCCCCAGAGGAAGAGTTTGCGGCCCCGCAGCAGATCGGTGGAGGTCTGCACGAGCCCGCGGCCCCGCTCGTCCAGGGCGGCGATCCAGCGGCGGGCGCCGTCGGGCACCTCGTAGAAGTAGTCGGCGGGGTACTCACCGCGCAGCGGGTACGTGCGGTCGGTGCCGCCGCTCTCGGGGACCGGGACCCGGGTCAGGGCGCGCTCGTACCCGAAGTGCCACGCCTCGTCGGCCGGGGCGATCACCCGGGTGCCCGCGTCCTCGGGAACGGCGGTGTTGGACCACCAGTAGACGGGCGCGGGCTGCTCGTGCGGGTTGCGTATCCGTATGCCGACGTGCAGGAACGCGGAGTCGGCGGGGAGCCACAGGTCCACCTGGAACGGCAGGTCGCGCAGCCGCTCCCACTCCCAGAGCCGGACCATCTCGCCGCCGTCGGGCGCCGGGACGAGCGCCGCGTGCACGGGGGCGCAGGAGAGCGTGGAGTGCCCGGTGGCGCCGATGTTCCACTCGATGCCGCCGGAGAACCAGGCGCCGTTGAGCGCGAAGTCGGCGGGCTGGAGGACCGGGTTGGCGTGGACGAGGTCGCGGCCGGACGGCTTGTGGACGAGGGAGTGGACACGTCCGCCGAGTCCGGGCAGCACGGTGACGCGCAGGTGGTCGTTCTCGATGACGATCGCGTCGAGGTCCGCGGGGGTGCGCTCGCGCCCGTAGCCGTCGAGGAGGCGGACGGGCAGGACGGTGGTCAGCGGGGCGTGGCCGAGCTGGCGGGCCATGTCGCGCGGGAGGCCGGCCCGGTCCCGGTCGTCGATGACGTGCGTTTCGTCCAGCGGCCGCAGCGCGGGCAGCGGGTTCTCCGGCCCGGTCGCCGCCGCGGGCAGGGTCAGGACGGCACGTCGTACGGTGGTGGCCAAGGCAACCTCGCTCCCTCGCGCGGGCCGCCACAGGTCCGGGCGCCCCCCGATGACCATGCAACACGCCGGTCGCCGCCCCGACAAGGGGTGTCTCGGCGCCCGGAATTCCGTTTCCGTCCCGCTCACCACCCCCGTACGCTCGCTGCGGACATCGGACAGGCGAGAGGGACAGCGCAGCAGATGAGTACGCAGCACACCTACCGGGTGATCGTGCGCGGCACGTTCCAGGATCTGACGGACGCGGCGCGCGAGCGGCTGCTGGCCGAGGTCGAGGAGCACGGCCTCGCCGCGATGCAGTTCATTGAGGAGGGGTCGCTCACCTACGACCGGGTCCTCAAGCACTTCAGCTTCCGCTACGTGGTCGTCTCGGACGCCGAGGACGGCGAGGAGATGGCCGGCGCGATCGCCGAGGACCGGGCGCAGACGACGCTGCGCGAGGCGGGGTACGGCCACGGGGAGCTGCGGTCCACGGCGACGGACATGGACACGATGAAGATCAACTACAAGCGGCGGTGACGCCGGGCCGCGCCCGATGGGGGGCAACCTGCGGTCGGAAGGTGATGGACCGCCCGGAATCGGGAACCCGTTCCGTCGTCCCGCCCTCACGCGAAAGGTCCGGCCCATGACCAGCGAACAGACCAGCACGCTCGGCCCCGACAGCGATCTCACCGAGGTCTTCGAGCTCGCCCAGCAGCTGCGGGTGGACTCGGTGCGCGCCAGCACCTCGGCGGGGTCCGGGCATCCCACGTCCAGCCTGTCGGCGGCCGATCTGATGGCGGTCCTCATGACCCGGCATCTGCGGTACGACTGGGACGCGCCCGAGAATCCGGCCGGTGACCACCTGGTCTTCTCCAAGGGCCACGCCTCGCCGCTGCTCTACGCCATGTTCAAGGCCGCCGGCGCCGTCACCGACGACGAGCTGATGACGACGTACCGCCGCTTCGGCCACCGGCTCCAGGGCCACCCCACGCCCGAGCTGCCCTGGGTGGACGTGGCGACCGGCTCGCTGGGCCAGGGCATCGCCTACGGCGTGGGCATCGCGCTCGCCGGGCGGGACCTGGAGAAGCAGCCGTACCGGGTGTGGGTGCTGTGCGGGGACAGCGAGATGGCCGAGGGGTCCGTCTGGGAGGCCCTGGACAAGGCCGGCCAGCACAAGCTGGGCAACTTCACCGCGATCATCGACGTCAACCGCCTCGGCCAGTCCGGCCCCACCGAGCTGGAGTGGGACACCGGCACCTACGCGCGCCGCGTCGAGGCGTTCGGCTGCCGGGCCCTCGTGGTCGACGGCCACGACCTGGCCGAGGTCGACCGGGCCCTGAAGACGGCGGCGGACGGCAGCGCCCCCACCGTGATCGTCGCGAAGACGGTCAAGGGGCGCGGGGTGAGCGAGGTCGCCGACAAGGAGGGCTGGCACGGCAAGCCGCTCCCCGAGGACCTGGCCGAGCGCGCGGTCGAGGAGCTGGGCGGCGTCCGTGACCTGCGGGTGGAGGGGCCCCGGCCGCCGAAGGCCGCGCCCGCCGCGAAGCGCACCGGCGGCACCGTGGAGCTGCCGAGCTTCGAGAAGGGGGACGAGGTCGCGACCCGGGTCGCCTTCGGCAAGGCGCTGGTGGCGCTCGGGGTACGGCCCGAGGTCGTCGCGCTGGACGCCGAGGTCGGCAACTCCACGCACTCGGAGGACTTCAAGAAGGCGTACCCGGACCGGTTCTTCCAGACGTACATCGCGGAGCAGCAGATGGTCGCCGAGGCCGTCGGCATGGCCGTGCGCGGCTTCCGCCCGTACGCGACGACGTTCGCGGCGTTCCTCACCCGCGCGCACGACTTCATCCGCATGGCCGCCGTCTCGGACATCACGATGGCGCTCTGCGGGACGCACAGCGGGGTGGAGATCGGCGCGGACGGTCCCTCGCAGATGGGCGTCGAGGACCTGGCGATGATGCGCGCGGTGCGCGGCTCGACCGTGCTGTACCCGAGCGACGCCACCTCGGCGGCGGCCCTGACCGTGGCCATGGCGGACCTCGACGGCATCTCGTACCTGCGCACCACGCGCGGTGCCTACCCCGTGCTCTACGGGAGCGACGAGACGTTCCCCGTCGGCGGCTCGAAGACGCTGCGCCACGGCGACGACGACCAGGTCACCCTGGTCAGCGCCGGGGTCACGCTGCACGAGTGCCTGGCCGCCGCCGATCTGCTGGCCGAGGACGGCGTACGGGCCCGGGTCATCGACCTCTACTCCATCAAGCCGCTCGACGCCGACGCGCTGGCTCTCGCGGCCCGGGAGACCGGGGCCCTGGTCGTGGTGGAGGACCACCACCCGGAGGGCGGTATCGGCGAGGCGGTGCTGTCGTCGCTCGCGGAGTCCGGCAGCCACCCGGGCTTCGTCCACCTCGCGGGCAGCGACCTGCCGGGGTCCGGCACCACGGCGGAGCTGCTCGACGCGGCGGGTATCTCGCGCACGCACATCGCGGACGCGGCGCGGAGCCTGGTCAAGTAGCCGGCCTCAAGCGGGGCGGCGCATCTCCGCCGTGATCGCCCAGCGTTCGTGGTCGCGCCAGGCGCCGTCGATGTGCAGGAAGTCCGGCGAGTAGCCCTCCAGCCGGAAGCCCGCCCCGCGCACGAGCGCGATCGACCGCTCGTTGTCCGGCTGGACGTTGGCTTCGAGGCGGTGCAGGCCGAGCGGGCCGAAGGCGTGGTCCAGGACGAGGCCCAGCCCCTCGCCCATGAGGCCGCGCCCGGCCGCGTGCGCGAAGGCGCCGTAGCCGAGGGCACCGCAGCGGAAGGCTCCGGCGACGATGTTGTTGATGTTGATGAACCCGGCGATCGCCCCCGCCCCGCCCGCCGCGTCCCGTTCGCAGACGAGGAACCCGGCCCGCGCCGGGTCCTCGATGAGCGCGCCCGCGTAGGCGGCGTACGTCTCGGGCGTGGTGGGCGGGAACAGCCAGGGCCGGTGCAGAGCGGTGCTCTCCCGGGCCCGGGCGGTGAACTCGTCGGCGTCGCCCGGGGTGAAGGGGCGGATCGTCGTGCGCGGTCCCTCGGCGAGGTGGTGGGTGTCGGACATCGTCCCAGCCTAGAGCCTGTCCTCGAACTCCCTCGCCGCCCGGGGGGCGGCCGTGCGGGCAGGGCCTGTGCGCCCTGCCCGCACGGCCGTTGCCGCGCTTCTACCTGGACCGCCTGCGGAAGACGTAGGCGCCGCACGCCATGCCCGCCAGGAACATCACGACCAGCCATACGTAGAGCGGCGCCGTCACCAGCGGCACGATGAGGCGGACCTCGACGTCCTTGGTGTTCTCGGCGATGAACACGATCGACAGGACCGCGATCACAAGGACCAGGATGCGGGCCGGGGTGAAGGCCCCGCTGCCGCTCTTGCCGCTGCTCGACACGTCCTTCGGGCTCATGAGCAGCCCCTTTCCCGGCCTGGTAAGGCCGTCGCCCGGGGCTCCAGGATGGCTCTGCCTCCGTCCCCGCGGGCGAAGATGCTCGGCCGTTCGGGTGACGGAGGCAGGGGCATGGGCAGGTCAGAGCAGTGCGGGTACCTCGACCGTGAGGGTGGCCGGGCCGCCGTCCGCCGGAGCGTCGAGCACGGCCGGCACGCCGAGCGGGATCGTGAGCCCGGTGGGTCCGTGCCCGAACCCCAGCTCCTCGACGACCGGCACGCCCAGCGGGCCGAGCCGGTCCGCGAGCACCGCCCGCACCCGCTCGTACGGTCCGCACCCCGCCCAGGACCCGCAGGCCACCCCGGCGACCCCGTCCAGCGCCCCGGCCCGGAGCAGCTGGGTGAGAATGCGGTCCAGGCTGTACGGGTCCTCGGTGGTGTCCTCGATGACGAGCAGTCCGCCCCGGGCCGAGCGACGGGCGTGCGGGGTGCCCAGGTCGGCGGCGAGCAGGCTCACGCAGCCGCCGTAGGTGATCCCGCGCGCCCGGCCCGGCACCAGCGCCCGCGCCTCCTCCAGGCCCAGGGTCAGCCGGGTACCGGGCTCGAAGAGCGTGGCCCGCAGGGACTCCTGGGTGCGGGGATCCTTGAGGAAGGCCTCGGTCCCCGCCATCGGCCCGTGCAGGGTGGCGAACCCGGTCCGCAGCGCCAACGCCTCGTGGAGCACGGTGACGTCGCTGTAGCCGACGAAGACCTTGGGCCCGGCCGCGCGCACCGCCGCCCAGTCCACCAGGTCGACCATGCGGTGCGCCCCGTATCCGCCGCGCGCGCAGATCACCGCGTCCACGGCCGGGTCGCACCACGCCTCCTGGAGGTCCCTGGCCCGGGCCTCGTCCGTACCGGCGAGGTAGTCCAGGTCGCCGTGGACGTCCAGCACATGGGGCATCGGCACGGGGTCGAGGCCCCAGCCGCGCAGGATGTCCAGGCCGGGCTCCAGCCGGTCGGCGGCGACGGGCCCGCTCGGCGAGACCACGGCGACCCTGGCCCCGGGGCGCAGCCGGGCGGGACGGGTCAGCGGGGTGAGGGTCACCGCTTCAGCTCCAGGACGGCCACGTCGGGCCGGTCGAAGCCGAACACCTGCGCGTACAGGGAGAGTTCGGACTCCAGCGCGTCGATCATCGTGCCGGCGCGGCGGAAGCCGTGGCCCTCGCCCGGGTAGGTGCGGTACGCGTGCGGGATGCCTCGCCCCTCGACGGCGGCGAGGAAGCGTTCGCACTGCACGGGCGGGCAGATGGGGTCGTCCTCGCCCTGGAGCAGCAGGAACGGCACGGTGAGCCGGTCGGTGCGGCCGACCGGGGAGCGTTCCCGGTAGCGCTCGGGGACCTCGGCGAGGGGGCCGACCAGCGATTCGAGGTACTGGGACTCGAAGTCGTGGGTCTCGTCGGTGCCCCAGCCGGCGAGGTCGAGGATCGGGTAGATGATGGTGCCGCAGGCGTAGACGTCGGTGCCGGTCAGCGAGGCGGCGCTGGTCCAGCCGCCGGCGCTGCCGCCCCGGATGGCGAGCCGGTCCGGGTCGGCGGTGTGCTCGGCGGCCAGCGTCCCGGCGACGGCGGCGCAGTCCTCGACGTCCACGACGCCCCACTGCTCACGCAGCCGGTTGCGGTACTCGCGGCCGTATCCGGCGGAGCCCCCGTAGTTGACCTCGGCAACGCCGATGCCGCGCGAGGTGAAGTAGGCGATTTCGAGGTCCAGGACGAGGGAGGCGTGCCCGGTGGGGCCGCCGTGGGCCCACACGACGTAGGGCGGCAACTCGCCCTCGGTGCCGGTGCGTCCCGGGTTGCGCGGCGGGTAGATCTGGGCGTGGATGTCGCGTCCGCCGGGCCCGGTGAAGGTGCGCAGGACGGGTTGTGGGTAGTACGCGGGGTCGACGGCGTCCTCGTGCGGGGTACCGATGATGCGGGTGTGGCCGGTGGCGGTGTCCAGCTCCACGATCTCGTAGCCGCTGTGCGGACTCGCGGCGACACCGGTGACCCGGGAGCCGTGCACGGTGAGCGTGGGCACCCACTCGGTCCACGGGCCGGCGATGTCGACCAGTTCGCAGGTCTCCGGGTCGAGTATGCCGAGGGTGGTGGTGCCCTTGCCGTGCAGGACGGCGACCAGCCCGTTCTCCAGAGGACGGAACCAGACCAGCCCGATCTTCCAGAGCGGGCCGGCGAACTCCTCCTCGCGCGGGCACAGTTCCCGGACCTCGTCGGTGTCCGGGTCGAGTCGGCACAGGTTCCACCAGCCGCTGCGGTCGCTCGCCAGGAGAAGCCGCCCGTCGGCGGTCCACTGGACCTGGGGCACGGATTCCTCGGGGCTGCCGGCGACGGCCCGGGCGCCGTGGAAGGTGCCGTCCTCGCCGATGTCCGCGACCAGCACCTCGGTGCCGTCCCAGGGCATGCGCGGGTGGTCCCAGCCGATCCAGGCGGCCCGCCGCCCGTCGGGCGACACCTCGGGGCCGGTGACGAAGCGGTGCCGTCCGTCACTGAGTTCGCGTACGGCCGACCGGTCGCCGGCCGCCGATCCGTCCAGGGGCACGGCGGCGAGGACCCGGCGCAGCTGGGTGGGCGCGTCGCCGGTGAACTCCTCCAGCACGCACCACACCTCGCCGGCCGCGCCCCGGCCGGGGTGGAGGCGCGGGTCGACCCAGCGCAGGCCGCCGCCGACGGCGGAGACCGGGGTGAGCGGCCACGGTTCGCGGTCGCCGTCGGGCTCGTAGGCGTACAGCCGCTGGTCGGCGAAGTGGACGAAGACGACCAGGGGGCCGCCCTCCGCCCGCTCGGTGCCGGCCCAGGGCTGTCCGCCGTACTCGATGACACGGCTGCGGGCGTCCCAGGGGGCGGGCAGTTCGGTGGTGGTGCCGTCGGCGGTGCGGCGGACCAGGGCGCGCCGGCCGGCTTCGGCGGGGCGCGGTTCGGTCCACCACAGCTCGTCGCCGACCGCGCCGGTGTACTCGGGCCGTCCGTCGTGGGAGGCGGCGAGTGCGGCGTCGATCGGTGAGGGCCAGCTGCCGTGGGGCTGTGCGGTGGGCATGGGTGTCGGTCTCCCCCGAGTGGTTCAGGCGGTGCGCAGGTAGTGGTCCAGGACCCGGACGCCGAAGTGCAGCGCGTCGACGGGGACGCGTTCGTCCACGCCGTGGAAGAGGGCCTGGTAGTCGAAGCCGACGGGCAGCTTCAGCGGCGAGAAGCCGTAGCCGGTGATGCCGAGCCGGGAGAACTGCTTGGCGTCGGTGCCACCGGACATGCAGTAGGGCACGACGTGGCCGTCCGGGTCGAACCGTTCGATGGCGGCCCGGAGTCTGCCGTACGTGGGTGAGTCGACCGGCGCCTGGAGGGCGACCTCGCGGTGGGCGAAATCCCAGTCGACCGAGGGGCCGGTGAGCCGGTCCAGGGTGGCGTGGAACTCCTCGTCGCCGCCGGGGACGGTCCGGCCGTCGATGTAGGCGGTGGCGTGGCCCGGGATCACGTTGACCTTGTACCCGGCGTCCAGCATCGTCGGGTTGGAGCTGTTGCGGACGGTCGGGGCGACGAGGGCCGCGGCCGGCCCGATCTTGCCGAGGAGTTCGTCCACGTCGAAGCCGGGGGCGTCGAGGTCGGGGCGGATGCCGTGCAGCGCGGCGAGTTCGGTGAGCGCGGCGCGGACCGTCGGGGTGAGCCGGACCGGCCACTCGTGCTCGCCGATGCGGGTGACGGCGGCGGCGAGCGCGGTGACGGCGTTGGCGCGGTTGACCTTGGAGCCGTGGCCGGCCTTGCCGTGGGCGGTGAGCTTCAGCCAGCCGGTGCCGCGTTCGCCGGCCCCGATGGGGTACAGCGGCATCGTCGGCCCGGCGTGGAAGGTGAAGGCGCCTGACTCGCTGATGCCCTCCGTGCACCCGTCGAAGAGGGCGGCGTGCCGGTCGGCGAGGAACCCGGCCCCGTCGGCCGCGCTGGCCTCCTCGTCGGCGGTGTACGCGATGACGATGTCGCGGCGCGGACGGATTCCGGCCCGGGCCCAGAACCGGACGACGGACAGGACCATCGCGTCCATGTTCTTCATGTCGATGGCGCCGCGGCCCCACACGGTTCCGTCCCGGACCTCACCCGAGAAGGGGTGCACGGTCCAGTCGGCGGCCTCGGCCGGCACCACGTCCAGGTGGCCGTGGACCAGGAGGGCGGGGGCGGACGGGTCGGTGCCGGGGATCCGGGCGACCACGTTGGTACGGCCGGGGGTGCGCTCCAGGAGCGCGGGTTCCAGGCCGGTGGCGGCCAGGCGCTCGGCGACGTACTCGGCGGCGGGGCGTTCGCGGCAGTCGCCACCGCCCCGGTTGGTGGTGTCGATGCGGATCAGTTCGGAGGTGAACGTCACCGATTCGTCGAGCGCCAGGGCGTCGACGGAGTCCTGGGGGGCGGTCGCCTCAGCCATACTGCTCCTCCACGGCGGACGAGACGATCGTCGTCACCGCCTTGAACGTGCGGATACCTTCGTACATCGTCGCGCTGGTGTAGGAGACCCGCCTCTCGCCGCTCGGCGCCACCCCGGGTACGACGGTGGCCGCGGCGGCCAGGTGCTCGGCATCGAATTCCAGCTCCACGGTGAACGGGCCGCCCTCCACCGGCGTGTACCGGCCGGCCAGGGAGACGGCCCGGGCGGCGGCCGCCCGGATGTCGGCGGCCGTACGGGCGGGGGTGCGGCAGACGGCGGCGTACCGCGACACGTAGTCCTTGACGGCCACCTTCGCGGCGTCGGGGGCGTACCCCTCGGCGTCCACGCAGGTCAGGTCGTCGCCGGTGACGAGGACGACGGGCACGCCGTACTCGGCGGCGACATGGGCGTTGAGCAGGCCCTCGCTGGCCCTCACGCCGTTCAGCCACACCCCGGTGATGGAGTTGGCGAGGTAGGTGTGGGCGAGGACGCCCTCCGTGCCGGCCCCGGTGTGATAGCCGACGAAGGCGACCGCGTCGACGTCGCCGTGCTGGATGCCCTCGACCATGCTGAGCGACTTGTGCTTGCCGGTGAGCATCTGGACGCGTTCGTCCAGTCTCTCCAGGAGCAGGTTGCGCATGGTCCAGTGTGCCTCGTTGATCAGTACCTCGTCCGCTCCCCCGTCGTAGAAGCCGAGGGCGGCGGCGTTGACGTCGGAGGTGAACAGGGAGCGGCACCGCTCCCACTGCGGCGTGCCGGGCAGCACGTCGGCCGGCCAGGTCACGCCGGTGGCGCCTTCCATGTCGGCGCTGACGAGGATCTTCATGCGGCCACACGGTACGCGCCGATGAACGCCCAGGCCAGGGCTGCCGGGACCTCCACAGGTCCATTCCAATGACGGCCCCGGCGGCCGTGCGCGTCCGGCGGACGATCAGTCGGCGACGCGCAGGAGGAGCTTTCCCGTGGAGGTGCGTCCCTCCATCAGCCGGTGCGCGTCGGCCGCGTCCCGCAGCGCGAACTCGGCCGTCACCGGGAGCGTCACCCGGCCGTCGGCGACGGCGCGGAAGGCGCGTTCGGCGACGGCCCGCAGGGCGGCGGGGTCGGACTGCGCGAGGCTGAGGATCGAGAAGCCGGCGACCGACCGGCCGCCCGGGTAGAGCTCGGGCTGCCCGACCTGCCAGGGCGCGCCCCCGCCCGCGTTGCCGAAGGAGACCAGGCGTCCGAAGACCGCGAGCGCGTCGAGGCCGCGGCGCAGGGTGTCACCGCCGACCGGGTCGAGCACCAGGTCGACGCCCCGGCCGCCCGTGGCACGGCGGACCTCGTCCGGGAAGGTGTCGCCGACGAACACCTCGTCGTAGCCGTGGTCGAGGGCGTACGCGGCCTTGCCGGCCGAGGACACCACCCCGTACACGGCTCCGGCTCCGGACACGCGGGCCAGCTGCCCGGCCGCCGTGCCGACGCCGCCGGCGGCGCCCTGCACCAACACGGTCTCACCGGCCCGCAGCCTGCCGATCTCGTGGAGCAGGGCGTGTGCGGTGGGCAGCACGGTGGGCAGGGTGGCCGCCGTGCGCAGGCCGATGCCGTCCGGGAGCGGGAAGACGGTGGCGGCGGGGGCCGTCACCACCTCCGCGTATCCGCCGCCGGCCAGGAACGCGGCCACCTCCTGACCGGGGCTGAGACCCTCGACGCCCGCGCCGACAGCCCGGACGCGGCCGGAGATCTCCAGGCCGGGCACGAAGGGCAGCGACGGCACCCGGTAGCCCTCGGACCGGGCCTTGAGGTCCGCGAAGTTGACGCCCGCGTAGACGGCGTCGATGGTCACCTGTCCGGGACCGGGCTCCGGCACGGGCCGCTCGGTGACGGTCAGCACCTCGGGCCCGCCGTACTTCTCGACTTCGACCGTACGCATGGCAGACCGCCCCCTGGAGGTAGTGTTCAACGAAAAGCGAACACTTGGACTGTAAGATATTCATCGAACACTCGGCAAGCGTCCCGCACGGGAGACAGGAGGGGCCATGGCCCAGCAGCCGGCGGGCGGCGGACACCGGCCCGCCCCCGTACACACGGACCCCGCTCAGGTGACGGTGCTCGCCGCCCTGTCCGCACTGGCCGACCCGGTCCGCCTCCAGCTGGTCCGCGAGCTGGCGCGCTCCGAGGACTGGACGCGCACCTGTGGCAGCTTCGATGTGCCCGTCGGCAAAGCCGCGCTCAGCCACCACTTCACGGTGCTGCGCGGAGCGGGTCTCGTCGAGCAGCGCGACGAGGGGCCCAGGCGGGTCAACCGGCTGCGCCGCGCGGAGTTCGGCGCACGCTTCCCCGGCCTGCTGGAGCTGCTGCTGCGGCCGGACGAGGTCTGACCCCGCGACGGGCCCGGTCCGGCCGCCCGCGGGTCAGTGCCGCTTGGCGCCCTTCAGCAGCTTCTCGATCCGGGCGAGTTCCTTGTCGGTGAAGTCCAGGTTCCGGACCGTCTCGACGTTGTTCTCCAGTTGCGCGACGCTGCTCGCTCCGACCACGGCGGAGGTGACGCGCCCGCCGCGCAGCACCCAGGCCAGCGCCAGCTGGGCGAGCGACTGGCCGCGCGCGGCCGCGAGTTCGTTCAGTTCGCGCAGCCGGGACACCAGGTCCGGGGTGACCGCCTCGGCCGACAGGAAGGGGCTGCTGCCGGCGGCACGGGAGCCCTCCGGGATGCCGTTCAGGTAGCGGTCGGAGAGGATGCCCTGTTCGAGCGGCGAGTACGCGATGGAGCCGACGCCCAGCTCGTCCAGGGCGGTGAGCAGTCCGTCCTCGGGCCGGCGGTCGAGCATCGAGTAGCGCGGCTGGTGGATGAGGAGCGGGGTGCCCAGGTCCTTCAGGATGCGGGCGGCCTCACGGGTCTGCTCGGGTGAGTAGTTGGAGACGCCGACGTAGAGCGCCTTGCCCTGGCGCACCGCCGCGTCGAGCGCGCCCATGGTCTCTTCGAGCGGGGTCTCGGGGTCCGGCCGGTGCGAGTAGAAGATGTCCACGTAGTCCAGGCCGAGCCGGGTGAGGCTCTGGTCCAGCGAGGCCAGCAGGTTCTTGCGCGAACCCCACTCCCCGTACGGGCCGTCCCACATCAGGTAGCCGGCCTTGGTGGAGACGATGATCTCGTCCCGGTGGGCGGCGAAGTCCGTGGCGAGCGCCTTGCCCATCGCGGTCTCGGCGGAGCCGGGCGGCGGGCCGTAGTTGTTGGCCAGGTCGAAGTGGGTGATGCCGAGGTCGAAGGCCCGGCGCAGGATCTCGCCCTGGGCCTGCGGTGTCCGGTCCCCGCCGAAGTTGTGCCACAGGCCGAGCGAGAGGGCGGGCAGCTTCAGGCCGCTGCGCCCGGTGCGCCGGTAGGGCATGTGCGCGTAGCGGTCGGCGGACGGGATGTACATGCGGACTCCATGGGAGAGGTGTTCCGGCCATGACCGGCAGGACACCCCAAGGCTGGCCCACGTCGATCCAGTAGTCCAACAGGAGATTCCGCTTGGATTCAGGGCCTAGAGTTCTCAATCATGGAGTTGCGCCAGCTGGAACATTTCGTGGCCGTCGCCGAGGAACGGCATTTCACCCGCGCGGCGGAACGGGTCGCCGTCTCGCAGTCCGGCCTGTCCGCCTCCGTGCGGGCGCTGGAGCAGGAGCTGCGGACCCCGCTGTTCAGCCGGACCACGCGCAGCGTACGGCTCACCGAGGCGGGGCGCGCCCTGCTCGTCGAGGCGGAGCGCACCCTGGCCGGGGTGCGGGCCGCCAAGGAGGCGGTCGACGCGGTAAGGGGGCTGCTGCGCGGAACCCTGTCGGTGGGCGTGGAGCAGTGCGTGGCCGGGCTGCGGCTGCCCCGGCTGCTCGCCGCCTTCCACCGCGCCCACCCGCACATGGACATCCGGCTGCGTCAGGAGGGCACGGCGAGGCTGGTGGACGGGGTGGCGGGCGGGCGGCTCGACATCGCGTTCGCCGCGACGGTGGACCCGGACGGCTGGCGCGGGGAGCTGGTCCCGCTGGCCCGGGAGCCCATGGTGCTGCTGTGCGCTCCGGGCCACCGGCTGGCGGCGGCGGACCGGGCGGGCTGGGCGGAGCTGGCCGGTGAGCCGTTCATCGACTTCCACCCGGACTTCGGTCCGCGCCGCGCGGCCGACGCGGCGTTCACGGCGGCCGGGACGCGGCGCACGGTGGCCCTGGAGGTGACCGACGTGCACAGCCTGCTGGAGCTGGTGCACGAGCAGCTGGGCATCGCGCTCGTGCCGCACCACTTCTCCCGCAAGCCCGAAGCGCGCGGACTCGTCGCGGTGCGGCCCGAGGGCGCCGGCGAGGCGTACTACGAGAGTGCCGTGGTGCTCCCCGAGGCGCGGGCGCTCAGCCCGGGGGCGCGGGCCCTGATGGCGCTGCTCCGGGACGAGACGGGGAGCTGAGCCCCGGGCGGCGCGCACGCCCCGGCCCGGGATCAGCCCGCGGCCAGCACGAACCACCTCGCCGGAAGGTCGATCCGGGTGCCGTCGGGGAGGTTCTCGGTCTGCGGCAGGACCGTGTCGCCGCTGTCCAGGACCGTCAGCCCGGCCGCCGCCAGCAGTTCCGGGACCTCCTCGTCGGTGGCGCTCGCCGGTTTCAGCCCGTGCTCGAAGACCCGGCGCAGCTTCGGGCCCGGCCCGCCCGGGCCCTGCGCGGCGCGTCGCAGGACGTCCTTGGAGGCGGGGGTCAGCTCGGTGACGAAGGCCCGGCCGCGCGCGCCGATGAGTGTGGCGACGGCGGCGGCGACGGCCGGGCGGGCCTCGGGGTCGCTCTGGTGGATCACCGCCCGCATGTACACGTTCGTGTCCCCGGTGCGCCCGTGCAGGGCGCGCACGGCCTCGGCGTCGGTGAGGTCGAGCCTCTCGTACGCCGCGGTCTCCCCCGGGTCCGCCTTCCGGGCGTGCTCGATCGCCGCGTGGGAGAGGTCCACGCCGATCGCGCGGGGGAAGAGGGTGGCGAGGTAGCGGGTCTGCGTGCCGCTGCCGCAGCCGAGGTCCACGACGGGCAGGGCGGCATCGGCGTACGGCAGGAGCAGCCGGCTGTGCGGCACGGCGCTCAGATCCGGGCCGGAGTCCCAGATGGCCTCGCCCGGCTCGTCCGACGTGGCCGCCCAATACCCTTCCCACGCCGCGCGGTACTGCTGTGACACACCCATGCGTACTCCCAAGTCCCGTCGTGCAGGCTCACATTCCTCAGCCAGGGACTACTGCCCCGAGGTGTCCGGGGGCAAGGGTTCGGACACGACCTCCTGGTCAGCGGGGGCGGCTGTACCGGGGCCGGGGCACCCGGGGCAGGGCCAGCTCGAACCAGACGGTCTTGCCGCGTGCCGTGCCGCTGGTGCCCCACTCCTTGGCGAGCGCGCTCACCACCATGAGGCCCCGGCCGAACTCGTCGTGGTCGGTGACACCGAGGAGCGAGGCGGGGGCCGGCTCGTCGTCGCTGACCTCGCACAGCAGCGCTCCGGTGCGGACCAGCCGGAGCCCGATGTGGTGCGTGCGGCCGTGCTTGAAGGCGTTGGTGACCAGCTCGCTGACCATCAGCTCGGCCGCCTCCACCGCGTCGGGCAGCTCCCAGTCGAGCAGTTGGCCGCGCACGAGGCGGCGGGCCCGGGAGACCTCGCGGGGGTCGAGGGCGAGCTGCCACTCGGCGACGTCCTCGTCCGCGATGCCGTTGAGCCGGGCCATCAGCAGGGCGACGTCGTCCTTGCGGCCGTCGCCGGTGTTCAGGGCGCGGATGATGGTGTCGCAGGCGTCGTTCATCGAGGCGGCCGGGTGGGCGGCGGAGGCGCAGAGCGCGGCGAGCCCGGCCCCGATGTCCTGGCCGCGCACCTCGACCAGCCCGTCCGTGCACAGGACGAGCCGGTCGCCGGGGCGGACCCGCACGGTGGCGGTCTCGAAGGCGACTCCGCCGACGCCGATGGGTGCCCCGGTCGGCAGGTCGAGCAGTTCGGCCCGGCCGTCCTCTGCGCGGACCAGGACGGGCGGGATGTGACCGGCGTTGGCGATCTGGAGCTCGCCCGCGATCGGGTCGTAGACCGCGTACAGGCAGGTCGCGAGGTACTGCTCGCCGAGGCGCTGGGCCAGGTCGTCCAGATTGCGCAGGAGCTGGGCGGGCTCCATCTCCATGGTGGCCATGGTCAGCACGGCGGTGCGCAACTGGCCCATCATCGCGGCCGAGTTGAGTCCGTGGCCCATGACGTCCCCGACCACCAGCGCGGTGCGTGAGCCGGGAAGCTTCACCGAGTCGAACCAGTCGCCGCCGATCCGCCCGAGCCGGGTGCCCGGCAGGTAGCGGGTCGCGATGTCGCAACCGGCCATGCGCGGCTCGACCTTGGGCAGCATGCTGTCCTGGAGCGTCTCCGCGACGTTCTCCTGGTACGTGTACATGCGGGCGTTGTCCAGGACGAGCCCGGCGCGCGCGGCGAGTTCGGCACCGGTGGTGCGGTCCATGTCGTCGAAGGGCTCGCGGCCGGGGCGGCGCATCAGGACCATGAAGCCGAGGACCACGTCACGGGCCTTGAGCGGCACGATGAGCAGCGAGCGGTGCGTGATCAGGGGGCGCAGGTCGCGCTTCTCGAACTCGCCGGAGATCCGGTTGCTCAGCTCCTCGCTCACGTAGGGCACGATGACCGGCTCGCCGGTGACCATGCACTGGAAGAACGGGGTGTGCTCGGGGAAGGCGATGGCCTCGCCGACGGGCACGGTGTCGTCCCAGCGGCCCGGTTCGTCGTTGTGCTCCACCCAGACGCGGTGCCAGACGGTGGTGACGTCGGGCGGTCCGTCGGGGAAGCCCTCACCGGCGAGGACGGCGGCGCGCAGATGCGTGCCGGCGAAGTCGGTGAAGCGGGGGACGGCGGCGCTGGTGACCTCGCGGATGGTGCGTTCCAGGTCGAGCGACGTGCCGATGCGGCCGCTCACCTCGTTGAGGAACTCCAGCCGTTCGCGGACCGCCGCGTATTCGAGGTCCAGCTCGGGCCGGGGCGCGGCCCGCGGCGGGACCACCGCCGCCTCCTCGCCGTACCGCTCCTCCCGCACCGACGGCCCTCCGGCGCGCTTGGGCACACCCCAGTCCGGGGTGACGGGGATGCGTTGGTGGTGGCTGAACTCCAGGACCGGGTAGCCCAGTTCGAGTACCTGGGCGACGATCCCGGTGGCCTCCTGAACACTCATGTTCGGCAGGATCTCGGGCAGCCGGGCGGACAGTTCGGAGTGGCCGGGGAAGTCGGTGTGCAGGGCGAAGCCTGGGGAGACCGTACGGGCCGCGCGGTCCTCGCCGTCCTCGGTGTCGCGCAGGTGCGCGCAGTCGGCGGCGAGCACCAGCAGCCGGGCCGGTCCGGGGCCGGCGAGCGGGTAGGCCCACCACAGCACGTCGATCCGGCCGTGCCCGGGCTCGTCGAGACGGGCCCGGCCCGACGCCGGGTAGGGGAAGTCCCCGCTGAGCGAGCTGTCGAGCGCGGGGCCCTCGTCGTACTCGGCGGGTGCGCCGTCCACGCCCAGCACACCGGACACCGGCAGCAGTTCACCCGCGGGGCAGCCGACCGCCTCCTCGCGGCTGATGCCGAAGAGTCTTCTCGCCCCGGTCGACCAGTGCGAGACGAGCCCTTCCGCATCGACCACGGCCACGGCGAGCGGCACGCGGCCCGCCGTGCCGTCACCCGGCTGTGGTGTCCTCTGCGGCGGCACACCGAGGTCCATGAGGGGAAGGCTCCTTCCTCACCGCGGCATTCCGCGGCGCGTGACTCCACGGTACGGGGATGCGCCCGGCGCCCGCGGGTCATCGGCGGAATCCCCCACGGGGTGGTGCGCCCGCGCATTCCGGGCGCACCGGCTCGTCGTTCCCGGGGAGTTCAGTCCTCGTGGCCCAGCTGGAGGTCGCGCTCGGTGCGTCCGCCGCCCGCGACCTGGAGGACCGTGGCGACGGGCGGGTAGCCGGCCGCGATCACGGTGTACTCGCCGGTGGACAGGTCCACGAAGCGGAACGCCCCGTCCGGCCCGGTGGTCACGGTGTCCACGACGTTGCCCGCCGCGTCCAGGAGCGTGACCCGGGCGTCCTCGACGGGCCGCCCGCCGGTGGCCCGGACGATCCCGCGCAGCACGGCGCCGCCGGCCAGTTCGATGTCCTGCCGGGTCTCCCGGGCCGCCTGCACGCTGACCGGCAGCGCGGCGGGCCGGAAGGCCGGGGCGGAGGCGGCGAGGGTGTACTCGCCGGCGACCAGCTCCGAGATCACGTAGCCGCCCTCACGGCCGCTGCGCGTGGAGGCGACGACCTCGCCGCGTACGTCGGTCAGCGTGACGGCCGCGTCCCGCACGGGGGCACCGTCCGCCGTGACGACGGTGCCCGCGAGCCGGCCGGCGCCGCCGAGCACCACGTCCAGCTCGACCGGGCGCTCGCCGACGGTGACGCTGACGGCCTGCGGCTGGTGGCCTCCGGCGGCGGCGATCAGGACGTACGAGCCGGCGCCCGGCACGCTGAGGGCGTACCGCCCCTCGTCGCCGCTGGCGCCCCGGCCGATCTGCTGGCCCTGGACGTCGATGAGGGTGAGGGCGGCGCGCGGCACCTTCGTACCGTCGGAGTGCTGGACGGTGCCCGAGACGGGGACACCGGAGAGGTAGCCGGCGGACGGGGCGGCCGGGTCGGTGCGGGCGGAGGGGATGGGGGTGTACTCGGTGGCGGCTTCGGGTCCTGCGGTGGTTTCGGGGCTGTGGGACACCAGCGGTTTCTCCTTGAGGAAGAAGGCGAAGAACAGGCCGAGCACGAGGACCGGCACGAGGTAGAGGAAGATCCGGGGCATCGCGTCGGCGTACGCCTGGATGTAGGCGTCCCGCAGCGCGGGCTCCATCGCGTGGACCAGTTGCGGGCTGATCGACTCCGGGTCGGGGAGGTCCGCCCCGGAGGGCAGCCGGACGGCGAGCGCGTCGGCGAGCCGCCCGGCGAACAGGGTGCCGAAGACGGCGGCGCCGACGCTGCCGCCGATCTGCCGGAAGTAGTTGTTGGCGCTGGTGGCGGTGCCCAGATCTGCGGGGCGCACGGAGTTCTGCACGGCGAGGACCAGGACCGGCATGATCAGTCCGATCCCGAGGCCCAGGACCGCCTGCGCGATGCTGTATTCGAGGCGCGGGGTATCGGTCTCCAGCCGGGACAGCAGCCACATGCCCACCGCCGAGACCGCGCTGCCCGCGATCGGATAGACGCGGTAGCGCCCGGTGCGGGAGATGAGCTGGCCCGAGACCACGGAGGCGCCGACGATGCCGCCCATCATCGGGAGCATCAGCAGCCCGGACTCGGTGGCGGTGGCCCCGTCGACCATCTGGAGGAAGGTCGGCAGATAGCTGGCCGCGCCGAACAGCGCCACGCCGACGACCGCGCCGACCAGGGCGGTCACGTTGAAGATCGAGTCGCGGAACAGCCGGAGCGGGATGATCGGTTCGGCGGCGCGCCGCTCCACGAGGAGGAACAGCAGAGTCGTTCCGGCAGCACCGGCCCCCAGTCCCAGGATGGTGCCCGAGCCCCAGGCGTACTCGGTGCCGCCCCAGCTGGTCAGCAGGACCAGGCAGGTGGAGGCGGCGGCGAGGAGGGCGGCGCCGAGGATGTCGAGCCGGGGGCGGACGGTGGGCCGGGGGAGCTTGAGGACGACGGTGATCACGGCGAGGGTGACCAGGCCGAACGGCACGTTGATGTAGAAGCACCAGCGCCAGGAGGCGTGGTCCGTGAAGAAGCCGCCGAGCAGCGGTCCGGCCACCGAGGCGAGGCCGAAGGCGGCCCCGATGAGGCCCATGAACCGGCCGCGCTCACGGGGCGGGACCACGTCCGCGATGATCGCCTGCACGCCGATCATCAGGCCGCCGCCGCCGATGCCCTGGAGCGCCCGGAAGGCGATGAGCTGGTCCATCGTGCGGGACCAGCCGGCCAGCGCGGAGCCGACGACGAAGACGATGATGGCGAACTGGAAGACGCTCTTGCGCCCGAAGAGGTCGCCGAGCTTGCCGTAGATCGGAAGACCGATGGTCGAGGCGAGCAGATAGGCGGTGACCGCCCAGGACATCTTCTCCAGGCCGTGCAGCTCACCGACGATCTTCGGGAGCGCGGTGGCGACGATCATCTGGTCGAGCGCCGCGAGCAGGAGCGTGAGCATCAGCCCGACGAAGACCAGCCGGATGCGGCGGGGGTCCGTCTCGATGCCGTCGGGCGGGCCGGCGGCGGTCTGCGTCACCGCGGGAGGCGGCGGGGGCGGGGGGGGCGCGGGCGCCGCCTCGGCGTCCCCCGGGCCGCCCGGCTCGTCCTCCAACAGTGTGATGCCACCCACCACGTGCCGCTCCCCTCGTCGCGCTGCCGCACATTTCTCGCATCAGGCGATAAGTGAGGGCAAACGCGACGGGGGGCGCCGGAGGCGCACTCAGGGGGCGTAACCCCCGGTCGGAGGCACTACGGCGCACAACCGCCCCGCCGCAAAGACCACCCGAACCGGTGAGGCCGGGCGGAGCCGACGCAGAGTCAGTTCTCCACCTCTGCGGCGAGGTTCGCCAGGAGCTCGTCGTAGATGCGGGCGAGGCCCTTGGGCGCGAAGGTCTTCTCGAAGAAACCGCCGATGCCGCCGGCACCGTTCCACACGGTCGTGACGACGGCCTTGGACCGGCCCTCGCCGGCGGGGGTGACGGTCCAGGTGGTGACCATCGAGGAATTGCGGTCCTTTTCCACGAGCTGTCCGTCGGTCGGCTCGGTGACCTCCAGCAGGCAGTCGCGCACCCGCTTACTGGTGGCCTGGAGCTTCCAGTGGACGAGAGTGCCCTCGCCGTCGCCGCCCTCGCGCACCTCGTACTCGCTGTAGTGGGCGGGGAGTACCTTGCCGCGGACGTCCTTGTAGTCGGCCAGCGCGTCGAACACCGCCTCCGCGTCCGCCGCGATGATCCGCTCCGTCGTGGCTTCGACCTGCGCCATGCCTGCTCCTCCAGCACTCGGTTCTTCGGGTGTGCCGAGCCAATCACCTTGTGTGTCCGGCTCAAAATCCGGCCGGGGACGAAGGGGAAAAAACGATCATGGGAACAAGTGTTCTATTCTCGGTCCAGAACTACCGAGGAGGCGTCCATGCGCTGGGACAATCTGGCTGAAGACCACGCCAACCACCCCACGAGCGGTACGGGTGCGCTCTTCGCCGCCGACGCGGTGACCACCCGCACCTTCGACACCCCGGAATTCCGGGGCATCACCTTCCACGAGGTCCGGGCCCGCTCGATCGTGAACCGGGTGCCCGGCGCCTCCCGGATGCCGTTCGAATGGACCGTGAACCCGTACCGGGGCTGCACGCACGCCTGCGTCTACTGCTTCGCCCGCAAGACCCACAGCTATCTCGACCTCGACACCGGCCTCGGCTTCGACTCGCAGATCGTCGTCAAGGTCAACGCCGCGGAGCTGGTCCGCCGCGAGATCGCCTCGCCGCGGTGGCACGGCGCGCACATCGCGATGGGCACGAACGTCGACTGCTATCAGCGGGCGGAGGGCCGCTACCGGCTGATGCCCGGCATCCTGAGTGCCCTGCGCGACCACGCGAACCCGTTCTCGATCCTGACGAAGGGCACGCTGATCCTGCGCGACCTGGAGCTGCTGCGCCAGGCCGCCGAGGTCACCGAGGTCGGCGTCTCGGTCTCGGTCGGGTTCACCGACCAAGAGCTGTGGCGGACGGTGGAGCCCGGCACCCCCTCGCCGGAGCGCCGCCTCGATGTCGTGCGGAGGCTGAGCGAGGTGGGCATCGGCTGCGGGGTGCTGATGGCACCGGTCATCCCGCACCTCGGCGACAGCCCCGAACAGCTGCGGGCCACCGTCCGCGCGATCGCCGCCGCCGGCGCGACGTCGGTGACCCCGCTCGTCCTGCACCTGCGCCCCGGCGCCCGGGAGTGGTTCATGGAGTGGCTGGGCCACCACCACCCGCATCTCGTACGGCGTTACGAGCGGCTGTACGCGGACGGCGCCTACGCGCCGACCTGGTACCAGCGGCGCATCACCCGGTACGTGCACGAACTGGCGGCCGAGTACGGGATCGGGCCCGCGCACCGCGGCGCGGCCCGCAAGCTCCCCCGGCGCGAGCCGCGTCCGCCGCTCGACGGTTCCGAACCCACCCAGCTGACCCTGCTCTGAGCGGGAGCGCAAACGGGTCATCTCTCGCCAGAACGGGTCCTTCCGGCGCCGATTGCGGGGAACATGCGGCGGGGGCTGCGTCCCGCGCAGCCGTGTTCCCCCATCCCGGGAGGCCATATGACGAACCGTTCCGTACTGCTGCTCGCCGTCGGGGCGACGGTCGCCGGTCTGGTGACCGCCGCGCCGGCCACGGCGGACCCCACGACCCCGCGTGCCGCACCGCTCGCCTGGAAGGACTGCGGGACGGAGTCCTCGCCGACGCTCCAGTGCGCGACGGTACGCTCCCCGCTCGACCACGACGACCCGGCGGGCCGCCAGGTCACCCTGGCCCTGACACGCGTGCCCCACACCTCGAAGACCTTCCAGGGCCCGCTGCTGGTGAACCCGGGCGGGCCCGGCGGCAGCGGCCTGTCGATGGCCCCCTTCGTCGCCGCCTCGCTGCCGAAGGCGGTCGCCTCGCAGTACGACGTGATCGGCTTCGACCCGCGCGGCGTCGGGAAGAGCCGCCCGGCCCTGGACTGCCTGCCCGGGTACTTCGACCCGGTCAGGCCCGACCCCGTACCGCAGTCCCTCGGCGGCGAGCGGGTCAACCGCAACCGCTCCCGTGACTTCGCGGCGGCCTGCGGCGAGAAGTACCCGGACCTCCTCCCGTACATGGACACGGTGAGCGCGGCCAAGGACCTGGACGTGATCCGGCGCGCGACCGGGGCGCGGCAGCTCAACTACTTCGGCTACTCCTACGGCACCTACCTCGGCGCGGTGTACGCGAAGCTCTTCCCGGAGCGCGTCCGGCGCCTGGTCCTCGACTCGAACGTGGACCCCGAGGGCGTCTGGTACGAGGACAACATCACCCAGGACTACGCGTTCGACACCCGGCACAAGGCGTTCGCCGCCTGGGTCGCGACGTACGACGCCACCTACCGCCTGGGCGGCGACCCGGCGGAGGTCGAGGCCGCCTGGTACCGGATGCGGGACGCGGTGAAGAAGCGTCCGGCGGGCGGGAAGGTCGGCGCGGGCGAACTGGACGACACCTTCCTGCCGGGCGGCTACTACAACGGCTACTGGCCCGTGCTGGCGGAGGCGTTCGCCGCGTACGCCAACGACAAGGACGAGAAGCCGCTCGTCGCGGCGTTCGAACGGTTCGGCGCCGTGGACGCGGAGGGCGACAACGGGTACGCGGTCTACACGGCCGTGCAGTGCCGGGACGCCGCCTGGCCGCGCGACTGGAACACCTGGCGCGGTGACACCTGGCGGGTGCACGCGAAGGCGCCGTTCATGGCCTGGGGCAACACCTGGTACAACGCGCCGTGCGCCGACTGGCCGGTGGAGCCGCTGAACCCGGTTCGGGTCTCCAACCACGCCCTGCCGCCGGCGCTCCTCTTCCAGGCGACGGACGACGCGGCCACCCCGTACGAGGGCGGAGTCACCCTGCACCGCAAGCTGCGCGGCTCACGCCTGGTGGTCGAGCAGGGCGGCGGCAACCATGGGATCACGCTGAGCGGCAACGCCTGCCTGGACCGCTACCTGACGGACTACCTGGCGAAGGGCACCGTGCCCCGAGCCGGCCGGGGCGACGTGGACGCGGTCTGCGCGAAGACGCCCGACCCGGAGCCGGAGACCGCCAAGTCGGCCCGGCCGGCGGTGCGCCCGGACCAGGGCAGCGCGCTTCACGGGCTGCTGGGGTTCCGGGGCTGAGACAGGGCACCGAGGGGCGCACGCGGAACAATCGCGTGCGCCCCTCCGCTCATCCCGCCGGCAGCCGGCCCAGCGCCTCCCGGGCCGCCGCCGCCAGCCGGGGCCGGGGCAGCGCCGCCTCCAGGACCGGGCGGGCGCGGGCGTCCCCCAGGGAACCCAGGCCCTCCACGCAGGCCAGCGCGACGCGCCAGTGCGGTTCGTCCGGGGTGAGCAGGCCGGTCAGGGTCTCGATCAAAGCGGGTACGGACTCCGGGGCGTTCAGGGCGGTGAGCAGGCGGACCGGGTGGAGGGCGTAGGCGGTGCGCAGGGAGTTGGTGGCGAGGGCGGCGGCGGCGCGCGGGGTGCGGGGGTCGGCGAGGCGGGCCAGCGCGTGGGCGGCGCTGACGCAGCGGTCGGGGTCGCGGTGGTTGAGCAGGAGCACCAGGGGCTCGAAGGCGCGGGGGTCGCCGGCGCAGCCCAGCCGGAACGCGGCGATCTCGCGCGCCCAGAGGGGGCGTTCGCGCTCGACCAGCACCCGCGCCAGTTCCTCGTCGTCCCCGGTGGCGAGCAGGGCGCGGTAGGCCGCCGATTCCCCCGCCTCGTCGGCCAGCCGGTGCGCGAGCGACCGGAACTCCTCGTCATCCATGACCGTCAGCGTAACGGCGGACACGCTGCGTATCGACGGCCCCCGGGAATGTGGTGCGGGCCACAACTGGCCAGGGCTGGCGCGCTCGTTACTCACTGGTTAAGCTCAGTTGAGCGGGACATGCTCCCGTCGCTCCGATGGCCTGGTGACGCAGCCGTCCGGAGTGTCGTCGGTTCGGCAGCTGTACGAGACGCGGCCCCGGGACAGGGTCCGTGTTCCCTTCCGGTCCCGTGCGTGGATCACGCCCGGTGGTCGACCACCACGACAGGCACCTCCCGCGCGCCGTGCGCGCCGTGCGTTCTCCCAGTCGTCACTCACCCCTGGAGTCCCGTGATGGACACCCCTCTCTCCACCATCGCCGTCGTCGGCCTCGGCACGATGGGCACCGGAATCGCCGAGGTCCTGGCCCGCTCCGGCCGCGAGGTCATCGGCATCGACACCGACGAGGCCGCCGCGCGCCGCGCCGTCGCCTCGCTGGAGGCGTCCACCGCCCGCGCCGTGGAGCGCGGGCGGATCACCGAGGAGGAGCGGCGCGACGCGCTCGCCCGCTTCCGTACGTTCTCCGGCCTCCAGGCCGCCGCCGACGCGGAGCTGGTCATCGAGGTCGTGCCGGAGTCGTACGAGATCAAGCAGCAGGTCTTCCGGGAGCTCGACGCGATCGTCTCCCCCGCCACGATCCTCGCGACCGGCACCAACGCCCTGTCGGTGACCCGTCTCGCGGCCGAGTCGCAACGCCCGGAGCGGGTGCTCGGCCTGCACTTCTTCAACCCGGCGCCGGCGATGAAGCTGGTCGAGGTGGTCTCCTCGGTGCTGACGGCCCCGCCCGCCGTGGAGGCGGTCACCGCGCTGGCCCGTCTGCTGGGCAAGGAGCCGGTGGCCATCGGCGACCGGCCCGGCTTCGTCGCGGACGGCCTGCTGTTCGGCTATCTCAACCAGGCCGCCGCGATGTACGAGGCGAACTACGCCACCCGCGAGGACATCGACGCCGCGATGAAGCTGGGCTGCGGCCTGCCCATGGGTCCGCTGGCGCTGCTGGACCTGATCGGCATCGACACGGCCCGCACGGTGCTGGAGGCGATGTACTCCTCCTCGCACGACCGCCTGCACGCCCCCGCGCCCGTCCTCGGCCAGCTCGCCTCCGCCGGTCTGACCGGCCGCAAGGCGGGCCGCGGCTTCTACACCTACGCCGAACCGGGCAGCCAGACCGTGGTGCCGGACGCCCTGACGCCGGCGCCGCGCGGTACGGAGGCCGCCGGGCGCACCGTGCGGTCGGTGGGTGTCGCGGGCTCCGGGACGATGGCCTCGGGGATCGCGGAGGTCTTCGCCAAGGCGGGTTACGACGTGGTGCTCGCCGCGCGCGGCCAGGAGAAGGCGGACCTCGCCAAGGCCCGGATCGCCACGTCGCTGGACCGGTCGGTCGCCAAGGGGCGGCTGAGCGGGCAGGCCCGCGACGAGGCGCTGGGCCGGATCGCCGCGGCGGCCTCGCTGGACGCCTTCGCGGAGGTGGACCTGGCCGTGGAGGCGGTCGCCGAGGACCTGCTGGTCAAGCAGGAGCTGTTCGCCACGCTGGACAAGGTGTGCCGGCCGGGCGCGGTGCTGGCCACGACGACGTCCTCACTGCCGGTCGTCGCCATCGCGCGGGCCACCGGGCGGCCCGAGGACGTCGTCGGGATGCACTTCTTCAACCCGGCGCCCGCGATGAAGCTGGTCGAGGTCGTGCGTACGGTGCTCACCGCCGACGAGGTGCACGCCACGGTCCACGAGGTGTGCCACGCGGTCCGCAAGCACCCGGTGGACTGCGGGGACCGGGCCGGCTTCATCGTGAACGCGCTGCTGTTCCCGTACCTCAACAACGCCATCAAGATGGTCGAGGAGCACTACGCGTCCCTCGACGACATCGACGCCGCGATGAGGCTGGGCGGCGGCTACCCGATGGGCCCGTTCGAGCTGCTGGACGTGGTCGGGCTCGATGTCTCGCTGGCCATCGAGAAGGTGCTGCACAACGAGTTCCGCGATCCGGGCCTGGCGCCCGCCCCGCTCCTGGAGCACCTGGTGGCCGCGGGCTGCCTCGGCCGCAAGACGGGGCGCGGTTTCCGCGAGTATGCCCGGCGCTGACGCGGGCGCCGGCTGGGGCGGGCTGCTCGGGCCTCCGGGCGGCCCGCCCCCGCAGGCGCGCTCCCCCGCCCCCATGCAGTACGTTCACACCATGTCCCAGCCCGCCAGGTCCACCCGTGTGTCCGCCGCGCCCGACGTCCCGGAGAGTGCCGCGGGCACCCGTGCCGCCGCCCAGCGGCTCAAAATGCGCCGCGAGCTGGCCGCCGCGGCGATGGAACTCTTCGCGACGAAGGGGTACGAGGCGACCACGGTCGATGAGATCGCCGGGGCGGCGGGCGTGGCCCGGCGGACCTTCTTCCGCCACTTCCGCTCCAAGGAAGAGGCGATCTTCCCGGACCACGACGACACCCTGGTGCGGGCCGAGGCCGTCCTCAACGCGGCCCCCGCGCACGAGCATCCGCTCGACACGGTGTGCCGCGGCATCAAGGAAGTCATGAAGATGTACGCGGCCAAGCCCGCGGTCTCCGTGGCCCGTTACAAGCTGACCCGAGAGGTGCCGACCCTGCGCCAGGCGGAGATCGCCTCGGTGGCCCGCTACGAGCGGCTGTTCACGCGCTATCTGCTGGGCCACTTCGACGAGCGCGACCAGCATCCCGGCAACGACGACCCGTTGCTGGCCGAGGTCGCCGCGTCCGCCGTCGTCACCGCGCACAACCATGTGCTGCGCCGCTGGCTGCGGGCGGACGGGCAGGGCGATGTGGAGGCGCAGCTCGACCAGGCGTTCGCCATCGTGCGCGACACCTTCGGTACGGGTATCGGCGCGGGCCGCACGGCGGGCGCCGAGCCCGCTCAGCCGCCGGCCGCCTCGGTGGAGACCCAGGGCGAGGTGCTGGTCGCGGTGGCGCGTACGGACGCGCCGCTGGACGAGGTCATGCGGACGATCCAGCAGGCCCTCAAGGAGCGCTGAGCGGGAATCCGTTTGCCGGGCGGGCCCCCCGGTGCTGTGGTGTGCGGATGAACGATCATGTGACATCCGAATCCGCCCGCCTCCTCGCCCTCTACGACCGGGTCATGCGTGAGGGCGCCCGCCCCGAGAGCCCCGGGGCCCGCGTCGAACGCGTGGGGGACGTCGTCCGGCACGAGGGCGCGGCGCACGACTGGCACGGGGTGGTGTGGTCGGCGCCGGACCTGGACGCCGCACGCGCGGACGCGGCGATCGCGGAGCAGGTGGCGCACTGCGAGCGGGCGGGCTGCGCGGAGTTCGAGTGGAAGCTCTACGGGCACGACCGGCCCGCCGACCTGGGCGCGCGGCTGCTGGCGGCCGGCTTCGAGGCCGAGGAGCCGGAGACGCTGCTGGTGGCGCGGGTGGCGGAGCTCGCCGCGGAGGTGCGGCTGCCGGAGGGCGTCCGGCTGGAGGAGGTGCGGGACGAGGCGGGCGCGGAGCTGATGGCGCGCGCCAATGAGCGGGCCTTCGGCCGGGACGGGTCATGGCTGCGCCGGCTGGTCCTGGAGCGGCTGCGGGAGGACCCGGAGCATTTCGTGGCGCTGGTCGCCCTGGCGGGCGACGAACCGGTCAGCTCCGCCCGGATGGACTTGTACCCGGGCACGGGGTTCGCGGGGCTGTGGGGCGGCGGCACGGACCCCGCCTGGCGCGGGCGGGGCGTCTACCGGGCGCTGGTGGCCTTCCGGGCTGGCGTGGCGGCGGAGCGGGGCTACGACCACCTCCAGGTCGACGCCACCGAGGACAGCCGCCCGATCCTGGAGCGCCTCGGCTTCACGGCACTGACCAGCACGACTCCGTACGTCTACCGCCCCACGCGCCCCTGACCGGCCATACCGGGGCGTCTTCGTACATACCGCCGCCCGTGTTGCTCATGCGTGGCGACCGGCTGACAATTGAGGGAAATTACTGGCACCGAGTGCCTTGTCAGCTGTCACGCAGTGCCATACGTTGAAGGCATCCGGGCGGCCGGCGTGCTGGCAACTCACGTACGCCGGCTGTCCCCGCAAGCCACCGCGTTTGCGCGCCCGGGCGCCTGCGTCACCAGGCGAACCTTCTGCTCCACCGAGCAAGCAGCCGAGCACCACCCCCGCCGAACCGACGGCACACCTCCAGACCAGTCCCCCTGTTCGCAGGGACCCTCAGCGTTCCCTCAACGCCTTCCCCGAGCTCTCGGCTTCGCCGGAGCAGGGGATACCCCATCCGCCGGAGGCACCCGTGAAGGAAATCCTGGACGCGATCCAGTCGCAGACCGAAGCGAAGGGCGGCTCCGCCGCGCCCACCGCCGCCGACTTCGCGGCGCTGCCCGTCCCCGAGTCGTACCGCGCGGTCACCGTCCACAAGGACGAGGCCGAGATGTTCGCCGGAGTCGACAGCCGCGACAAGGACCCGCGCAAGTCGCTCCACGTGGAGGACGTGCCGGTGCCGGAACTCGGTCCGGGCGAGGCCCTGGTCGCCGTCATGGCCAGCTCGGTGAACTACAACTCCGTCTGGACCTCGATCTTCGAACCGGTCTCCACCTTCGGCTTCCTGGAGCGGTACGGCCGGGTCAGCGAGCTCACCAAGCGCCACGACCTGCCGTACCACGTGATCGGTTCCGACCTGGCGGGCGTCGTCCTGCGCACCGGCCCGGGCGTCAACGCCTGGAAGCCCGGTGACGAGGTCGTCGCGCACTGCCTCTCCGTGGAGCTGGAGTCGTCCGACGGCCACAACGACACGATGCTCGACCCGGAGCAGCGGATCTGGGGCTTCGAGACCAACTTCGGCGGCCTGGCAGAGCTCGCACTCGTCAAGTCCAACCAGCTCATGCCGAAGCCCGGTCACCTCAGCTGGGAGGAGGCCGCGGCTCCCGGGCTCGTCAACTCCACCGCGTACCGCCAGCTCGTCTCGCGCAACGGCGCCGGCATGAAGCAGGGCGACAACGTGCTGATCTGGGGCGCCAGCGGCGGACTCGGCTCGTACGCCACGCAGTTCGCGCTGGCCGGCGGCGCCAACCCGATCTGCGTCGTCTCCAGCGAGCAGAAGGCGGAGATCTGCCGGAAGATGGGCGCCGAGGCGATCATCGACCGCAACGCCGAGGGCTACAGGTTCTGGCAGGACGAGCAGAACCAGGACCCGCGCGAGTGGAAGCGGTTCGGCAAGCGCATCCGTGAACTGACCGGCGGCGAGGACGTGGACATCGTCTTCGAGCACCCCGGCCGCGAGACGTTCGGCGCGAGCGTCTACGTCACCCGCAAGGGCGGCACCATCGTCACCTGCGCCTCGACCTCGGGCTACAACCACGAGTACGACAACCGCTACCTGTGGATGTCGCTCAAGCGCATCATCGGCTCCCACTTCGCCAACTACCGCGAGGCGTGGGAGGCCAACCGCCTGATCGCCAAGGGCAAGATCCACCCGACGCTCTCCAAGGTCTACTCGCTGGAGGAGACCGGCCAGGCCGCCCACGACGTGCACCGCAACGCCCACCAGGGCAAGGTCGGCGTCCTGGCGCTGGCCCCGCGCGAGGGCATGGGCGTGCGCGACCAGGAGATGCGCGAGACGCACCTGGACGCCATCAACCGCTTCAGGAACGTCTGACATGAGTGGCCGCCAGAAGGACCGCCCCTGGCTCATGCGGACGTACGCGGGCCACTCCACGGCCGAGGCGTCCAACGAGCTCTACCGGCGCAACCTCGCCAAGGGCCAGACGGGTCTGTCGGTCGCCTTCGACCTGCCGACCCAGACCGGGTACGACCCCGACCACGTCCTGGCGCGCGGCGAGGTCGGCCGGGTCGGTGTGCCCGTGTCGCACCTCGGTGACATGCGGCGGCTGTTCCAGGACATCCCCCTGGAGCAGATGAACACCTCGATGACGATCAACGCCACCGCCATGTGGCTGCTGGCGCTCTACCAGGTCGTCGCGGAGGAGCAGGGCGCCGACCCCGGCAAGCTCCAGGGCACCACGCAGAACGACATCGTCAAGGAGTACCTGTCGCGCGGGACGCACGTCTTCCCGCCCGGGCCCTCGCTGCGGCTGACCACCGACATGATCACGTACACGGTCAACCGCATCCCCAAGTGGAACCCGATCAACATCTGCAGCTACCACCTCCAGGAGGCGGGAGCCACCCCGGTCCAGGAGATCGCGTACGCGATGTCGACGGCCATCGCCGTCCTCGACGCCGTACGCGCCTCCGGGCAGGTGCCCGAGGAGAAGTTCGGGGCCGTCGTCGCGCGGATCTCGTTCTTCGTGAACGCGGGCGTCCGCTTCATCGAGGAGATGTGCAAGATGCGCGCCTTCGGCCGCATCTGGGACCGGGTCACGCGTGAGCGCTACGGCATCACGGACGCCAAGCAGCGCCGCTTCCGCTACGGCGTCCAGGTCAACTCGCTCGGCCTGACCGAGGCCCAGCCGGAGAACAACGTCCAGCGCATCGTGCTCGAGATGCTGGCCGTGACCCTCTCCAAGGACGCCCGGGCCCGCGCGGTCCAGCTGCCCGCCTGGAACGAGGCGCTGGGACTCCCCCGGCCCTGGGACCAGCAGTGGTCGCTGCGCATCCAGCAGGTCCTGGCGCACGAGAGCGACCTGCTGGAGTACGAGGACATCTTCGCCGGTTCGCACGTCATCGAGGCCAAGGTGGACGCGCTGGTCGCCGACTCGCTGGCCGAGATGGACCGGATCGAGCAGATGGGCGGCGCCATGGCCGCCGTCGAGTCCGGCTACCTCAAGTCCGAGCTGGTCTCCTCGCACGCCGACCGGCGGGCCCGGATCGAGGCCGGCGACGAGAAGATCGTCGGCGTCAACGTCTACGAGACGACCGAGCCCAACCCTCTGACCGCCGACCTCGACGGGGCGATCATGACGGTCGACCCGGCGAACGAGGCCAAGGTCGTCGCCGCGCTCCACGCGTGGCGCGACAACCGCGACGAGCCCCGGGCCACCGAGGCGCTGGCCGCGCTGAAGAAGGCCGCCGCCGGTACCGGGAACCTGATGGAGGCGACCGTCGAGTGCGCCCGTGCCGGGGTGACCACCGGCGAGTGGTCCTGGGCGCTGCGCGACGTGTTCGGCGAGTTCCGGGCGCCGACCGGGGTGTCGTCCGCCCCGGTGGCGGTCACCGCCGAGGAGGGCTCGCCGCTCGCCCTCGTACGCGAGAAGACCGCGCGGACCGCCGAGGACCTGGGCGCCGGGCGGCTGCGGCTGCTCGTCGGCAAGCCCGGCCTGGACGGGCACTCCAACGGCGCCGAGCAGATCGCGGTGCGGGCCAGGGACGCCGGCTTCGAGGTCGTCTACCAGGGCATCCGCCTGACGCCCGAGCAGATCGTCTCGGCGGCCGTCGCCGAGGACGTGCACTGCGTCGGCCTGTCCATCCTGTCCGGCTCGCACGCCGAGCTGGTGCCGGACGTGCTGACCCGGCTGCGCCGCACCGGGGCCGGTGACATCCCGGTCATCGCCGGCGGCATCATTCCCCCGGCCGACGCCGAGGCCCTGATCAGGGCCGGTGTCGCCGCCGTGTTCACCCCGAAGGACTTCGGCATCACGGAGATCATCGGCCGTATCGTCGACGAGATCCGGAAAGCGAACAAGCTCGACCCTCTGGAGGTCCCCGCATGACCACCCCCGTCAACCGACTGCGCCCCCGCCGCTCGTGTCTGGCCGTGCCCGGCTCGAACCCCCGGTTCCTGGAGAAGGCCCAGGGCCTCCCGGCCGACCAGGTGTTCCTGGACCTGGAGGACGCCTGCGCGCCGCTCGCCAAGGAGGGCGCCCGCCACCACATCGTGGACGCCCTGAACAACGGCGACTGGACGGGCAAGACCCGGGTGGTCCGGGTCAACGACTGGACGACGCACTGGACGTACCGCGACGTGATCACGGTGGTCGAGGGCGCCGGGCCGAACCTGGACTGCATCATGCTGCCGAAGGTCCAGGACGCCCAGCAGGTCGTCGCGCTGGACCTGCTGCTGACCCAGATCGAGAAGACCATGGGCTTCGAGGTCGGCCGCATCGGCATCGAGGCGCAGATCGAGAACGCCAAGGGCCTCGTCAACATCGACGAGATCGGCGCCGCCTCGCCCCGCCTGGAGACGCTGATCTTCGGCCCGGCCGACTTCATGGCGTCGATCAACATGAAGACCCTGGTCGTCGGCCAGCAGCCGCCCGGCTACCCGGCGGACGCGTACCACTACATTCTGATGCGCATCCTGATGGCGGCCCGGACGCACGACCTCCAGGCGATCGACGGGCCCTTCCTGCAGATCCGCGACGTGGACGCCTACCGCGAGGTGGCGGGCCGGGCGGCGGCGCTCGGCTTCGACGGCAAGTGGGTGCTGCACCCCGGCCAGGTCGACGCGGCGAACGAGGTGTTCTCGCCCTCGCAGGAGGACTACGACCACGCCGAGCTGATCCTGGACGCCTACGACTGGTGCACCTCCGAGGAGGGCGGCAAGAAGGGCTCGGCGATGCTCGGCGACGAGATGATCGACGAGGCCAGCCGCAAGATGGCCCTGGTCGTCGCGGGCAAGGGCCGGGCGGCCGGCATGCAGCGCACCTCCAAGTTCGAAGCCCCGGAGGCCTGATATGCAGTTCGGGCGCACGTACGAGGAATTCGAGGTCGGTGCGGTCTACAAGCACTGGCCCGGCAAGACCGTCACCGAATACGACGACCACCTCTTCTGCCTGCTGACCATGAATCATCACCCGCTGCACATGGACAGCAACTATGCGGAGAGCACAACCGATTTCGGCAAGAACGTCGTCGTCGGCAACTACATCTACTCGCTGCTCCTCGGCATGTCGGTGCCGGACGTCTCCGGAAAGGCCATCGCCAACCTGGAGATCGAGTCGCTGAAGCACGTGGCGCCCACCTTCCACGGCGACACCCTCTACGGCGAGACGACGGTCCTGGACAAGACGCCGTCGCGCTCCAGGAACGACCGCGGAATCGTCTACGTCGAGACCAAGGGCTACAAGCAGGACGGCACGCTCGTCTGCGTGTTCCGCCGCAAGGTCATGGTCCCCACCGAGACGTACATCAAGGAGCGGGGCGGGGAGCAGCCCGGCCGCCCGGAGCTCAGCCAGCCTTCGCAGAAGAACGTGGAGAAGCAGTCATGACGCGACTCGCCCAGACGGCCGGGCTCACCGAGGTCCAGCAGGAGATCCTTTCGACGGTCAGGGACTTTGTCGACAAGGAGATCATTCCGGTCGCGACGCGGCTGGAGCACCGCGACGAGTACCCCGCCGAGATCGTCGAGGGGCTGAAGGAACTCGGCCTGTTCGGGCTGATGATCCCCGAGGAGTACGGCGGTCTGGGCGAGTCACTGCTCACGTACGCGCTGTGCGTGGAGGAGATCGCCCGGGGCTGGATGAGCGTCTCGGGCATCATCAACACGCACTTCATCGTGGCGTACATGCTCAAGCAGCACGGCACACAGGAGCAGAAGGACACCTTCCTGCCGCGCATGGCGCTGGGCGAGGTGCGGGGCGCCTTCTCGATGTCGGAGCCGGCGCTCGGCTCGGACGTCTCGGCGATCAGCTCCAAGGGCGTCAGGGACGGCGAGGAGTACGTCCTGAACGGCCAGAAGATGTGGCTGACGAACGGCGGCACGTCGTCGCTCGTCGCCGTCCTGTGCCGCAGTGACGAAGGACACCCCGAGGGCACCGCGCCGCACAAGTCGATGACGACGTTCCTGGTCGAGAAGGAACCGGGCTTCGGCGAGGTCCGGCCCGGGCTCACGATCCCCGGAAAGATCGACAAGATGGGTTACAAGGGGGTCGATACCACCGAGCTCATCATGGACGGACTGCGAGTTCCGGCCAATCGCGTACTGGGGGGCGCCACCGGCCGAGGGTTTTACCAAATGATGGACGGAGTCGAGGTCGGCCGGGTCAATGTGGCCGCCCGTGGCTGCGGCGTCGCACAGCGTGCATTCGAACTGGGCGTTTCCTACGCACAGCAGCGCCAGACCTTCGGAAAGCCCATCGCGCAGCACCAGGCGATCCAGTTCAAGCTGGCCGAAATGGCCACCAAGGTCGAGGCCGCCCATGCGATGATGGTAAACGCGGCACGCAAAAAGGACTCCGGGGAGCGAAACGACCTGGAGGCAGGGATGGCGAAGTACCTCGCCTCCGAGTACTGCAAGGAAGTCGTCGAGGACGCCTTCCGTATCCACGGCGGCTACGGCTTCTCCAAGGAGTACGAGATCGAGCGCCTCTACCGCGAGGCCCCGATGCTGCTGATCGGTGAAGGTACCGCCGAGATCCAGAAAATGATCATCGGGCGCCGGCTCCTCGAGGAGTACCGTTTCCAGGGCTGATCGTCCCTTTCGCGGTGATTTGGCCGCGAAGAAGATCACACCCTGTCATCCTCAACCGGTGCCTTCCAGACGTCCGACTCGGCTGCTGGCTTGCCCAGTTGCGGCCAGCAACCGATAACATCGCCGGAAAAGCCGCCGTCCCCCGTTGCCAGCGCGGCTCAATCCGCTACGAAGGTCATCCATGCCCGACAGCCATACCTCTGCCTCCCGCGGCCGGGTCCGCATCGCACGCGGAGCTTCGCCGTGGCTCCTGCCGACCGTCGCCACCGCCGCCCTCAGCCTGACCCGCGCCCGCCGGTCCGGGCGCTGGGCGGCCGTGGCCGTGCCCACCACCGCGCTCGCGGCGGGCATGCTCTGGTTCTTCCGGGACCCCGAGCGCGAGATCACCCGGGGGCGCGTCATCTCACCGGCCGACGGCGTGGTGCAGAGCATCATGCCGTGGAAGGACGGGCGCACCCGCGTCGCGATCTTCATGAGCCCGCTGAACGTCCATGTGAACCGCGCCCCGCTGGCCGGCACGGTGACGTCGGTGGAGCACGTGCCCGGTGGCTTCGTCCCGGCGTTCAACAAGGAGAGCGAGAACAACGAGCGCGTTGTCTGGCACTTCGACACCGAGCTGGGTGACATCGAGATGGTGCAGATCGCCGGCGCGGTGGCCCGGCGCATCGTGCCCTACATCCCGCAGGGCACGAAGGTGGAGCAGGGTGAGCGCATCGGGCTGATCCGCTTCGGCTCCCGCGTCGACATCTACCTCCCGGAAGGTGTGGACGTCGCGGTCGAGGTCGGCCAGGCCACCACCGCGGGGGTGACTCGCATTGACCGTGATTGATCCCGACACCCAGGCCGGCTGGGTCCCGGAGGCCGAGGCGGAGGACGACGCCGACGACATGCCGCTCTCGCTGCGGCTGTCGATAGCGGACACCCTCACCCTCGGTAACGCCACGTGCGGGTTCATGGCGGTGTACTTCACCACCACGGGCATCCTGATCCCGCACCTCACGGGCAGCGACGAGAGCGGCATGGCGCGGCACTCCGCCGCCACCGCCGTGATCCTCATGCTCATGGCGGCGATCTTCGACCTGTTCGACGGGCTCGTGGCCCGCAAGCTGCGTTCCTCGCCGATGGGCGCCGAGCTGGACAACCTCTCGGACCTCATCAGCTTCGGGCTCGCCCCGGCGTACTTCGTCCTCGTGTACGGCATGGTCGCGGACGACGCACACCAGCGGGTCTCGGCGCTCGCGGCGATCGTGGTGCTGCTCGCGGTGGTGCTCAGACTCGCGCGGTTCTCGTGCGTGACGATGAAGGACGGCATGTTCCAGGGCATGCCGAGCCCGTTCGGAGCGCTCACGGTCATCTCGATCGTGCTCCTGGAGCTGCCCTTCGTGCCGACGCTCCTCGCCATCATCGGGGTGGCGTGGCTGATGGTCAGCCGGGTCGAGTACCCGAAGCCGCGGGGCGTCCTCGCGGTGGCGATGCTCGGCTGGATCGTCTCGGCGATGGGGCTGCTGGCGGCCTGGGCGCTGGACGCCCCCGGCGGTCAGCTGCTCCTCCAGACCGGCTGCGCGCTCCAGGTGGTCCTGGGTGCGGTCATCCCGCTCTTCGCGACCGCCCGCCGGGTGAACACCTTCCGCGGCAACCGACGCGAGGCGCGTGCGGCGCAGTTGCCGTAGCGGACTGTACGAACGACACGAGGGCCCGGATGCCGGCAAGGCATCCGGGCCCTCGTGCGTGCTCCGGCGCCCCCCTCAACCCCCGCACAGCGCACATTCTTCCCATGCGCGCGTCGACTATTTGAGCTTGCACGACGATTTCTTGCGCAGCACCGTGGACTTCCTTGCGACGGTGCTTCTAGCCTGTGGGGCGTCCGAAGAGCCCCCACGAGCCGCAAGGACGACTTCGACGTGACTTCCCCACCCCGACGACCGCTGCTCAAGCGGTCCGTATCCGCCTCCCTCTCGCTGGCACTCGCCGCGTTCGGCACCGCAGCCGCCGTGGTGCTGACCGGCGCACCGGCCGCCCAGGCGGCCGGTGTCCCGGCCCCCTCGCCGCTCGCCGTCCCCGGCCGTGGCGCGACCGTCCCGTTCAAGGAACAGGAGGCCGAGTACGCGGCCACCAACGGCACCCTGATCGGCCCGAACCGCCGCTACGGCACGCTGCCCTCCGAGGCGTCGGGCCGGCAGGCGGTGACCCTGGACGCGGTCGGTGAGTACGTGGAGTTCACGCTCACCGCCCCCGCCAACGCGATGTCCTTCCGGTACTCGCTGCCGGACAACGCCGCCGGGACGGGCCGGAACGCCTCCATCGACGTACGCGTGAACGGGGCCGCGCCCAAGGCGGTGCCGGTGACCTCCACGTACGGCTGGTACTACGGGGGGTATCCGTTCAACAACAACCCCGGCGACACCAACCCGCACCACTTCTACGACGAGACCCGGACCATGTTCGGGTCGACGCTGCCGGCCGGCACGAAGGTCCGGCTCCAGGTGTCGTCCACCGCCGCCTCACCGTCGTTCACCATCGACCTGGCGGACTTCGAGCAGGTGGGCGCGCCCGTCGCCAAGCCCTCCGGCGCGCTGGACGTCGTCTCCGACTTCGGGGCCGACCCGACCGGCGCCACGGACTCCACCGCCAGGATCCAGGCGGCGGTGGACGCGGGCCGGACGCAGGGCAAGGAGGTGTACATCCCGCAGGGCACGTTCCAGGTCCGCGACCACATCATCGTTGACAAGGTGACCCTGCGCGGCGCCGGGCCCTGGTACTCCGTGCTGACCGGGCGCGACCCGTCCAACCGGAGCAAGGCCGTCGGCGTCTACGGCAAGTACGCCGGGGACGGCGGCAGCAGCAACGTCACCCTCAGGGACTTCGCCATCATCGGCGACATCCGCGAGCGCGTCGACAACGACCAGGTGAACGCCATCGGCGGGGCGATGTCCCACTCGACGGTCGACAACGTCTGGATGCAGCACACCAAGTGCGGTGCCTGGATGGACGGCCCGATGGACGACTTCACCATCAAGAACAGCCGCATCCTGGACCAGACCGCCGACGGGGTGAACTTCCACTACGGCGTCACCAACTCGACGGTCACCAACACCTTCGTCCGCAACACCGGTGACGACGGGCTCGCCATGTGGGCGGAGAACGTCCCGAACGTGAACAACAAGTTCACGTTCAACACGGTGATCCTGCCGATCCTCGCCAACAACATCGTCACCTACGGCGGCAAGGACATCACCCTGTCCGACAACGTCATGGCGGACACCCTCACCAACGGCGGCGGCCTGCACATCGCCAACCGCTACCCCGGTGTCAACTCCGGTCAGGGCACCGCGGTCTCCGGTACCACCACGGCCGCCCGCAACACCCTGATCCGGACCGGGAACAGCGACTACAACTGGAACTTCGGGGTCGGCGCGATCTGGTTCAGCGGGCTCAACGAACCGATCAACGGCAACATCAACATCACCGACAGCGAGGTCCTGGACAGCTCCTACGCCGCGATCCACCTCATCGAGGGCGCCTCCAACGGGCTGCACTTCAAGAACATCAGGATCGACGGCGCCGGCACCTACGCGCTCCAGATCCAGGCCCCCGGCACGGCCACCTTCGACAACGTCACGGCGACGCACATCGCGCAGTCGAACCCGATCCACAACTGCGTCGGCAGCGGCTTCCGGATCACCCGGGGCGCCGGGAACTCCGGCTGGTACGCCGACCCTCCGGCCTGCACCGGCGTCTGGCCCGACCCGGTGTGGACCAACGGCGGGGTCCCGGGCGGCGGCACCGGTCCCACCGACCCGCCGACCGACCCCACGGACCCGCCGACCGACCCGACCGACCCGCCCGAGGAGACCGGCAACCTCGCCCAGGGCCGCCCGGTCACCGAGTCAGGCCACGCCGACGTGTACGGCGCGTCCCACGCGGTCGACGGCAACGCGAACACGTACTGGGAGAGCACCAACCACGCCTTCCCGCAGACCATCACCGTGGACCTCGGGGCGGCCAAGTCCGTCAAGCGGCTCGTCCTGAAGCTGCCGCCGTCGTCCGCCTGGGGCACCCGCACCCAGACCCTGAGCGTGTCGGGCAGCACGGACAACAGCACGTACAGCTCCCTGAAGGGATCGGCGGGTTACACCTTCAACCCGTCGAGCGGCAACCAGGCGACGGTCACCCTGCCGGGCACGTCGGCCCGCTATCTGCGGCTGACGTTCACCGCCAACACCGGCTGGCCGGCCGCCCAGCTCTCGGAACTGGAGGCATACACCAGCTGACCGGCTGGAGGCACACCGGCGGGCGGCACGCACATCGCGTGCCGCCCGCCCGGCGTTCCCCCTGCCGGGAGCGCTACTTGAAGGTGTAGCTCTTGGCGGCCGCCGCGGCCTCGGCCGGCCTGACCACCTTCAGGCCGCCGGGGACCTTGTCGTCCGGCTTCATGATCACGCTCTCCCTGGTGGAGGGCGCCGCGGGGTCGGTGAAGTCGTGGGAGACACCGAAGTCGGTGCCGAATCCGGTGATGGTCAACAGCGCCTTGTCGATCCCTTCGCGGGTGAGGTCCTTCGCCGCGCACGCCTTCTTCAGGGCCTCGCCGTACAGGTCGGCGGCCGTGTAACCGGCGATGACGCCGTTGTCGAGACCGTCCTTGGGATAGGCGGCGGCGTACTCCTTCGCCAGCTTCGCCGGGCCGGTGCCCGGGTCGCCGATGGGCAGGGTGGACGCCGCGACGTAGTAGTCCCGCATCAGGGCCGGGCCGGCCTGCGTCTTCAGCAGCTGCGGTGCGTACGCGGAGTTGTTGCCGATGACCGGCACCTTGAGGCCGGTGGCGGCGGCGACCCCGACGAGCGAGGCCGCCTGGCGGGGACCGGCGCTGACGACCACGGCCTTGACGCCCGCCTGCTTCAGGGCGGCGACCTGGGCGGTCATGTCGTTGTCGGTCGGCTTGATCTTCTGCTCGACGACGGTGAGACCCGCCTGCTTCGCCGCGTATGTGGAGCCGGCCAGCGCGTTCTCGCCGTAGTCGCCCTCGAAGTACACGTGGCCGATCTTGTCCCCCTTCGCGATGCGCTTCTCCGCGAGCAGGTAGTCGATCGCGTTGACCGTCTCGACGTCGTACGTGGCGCCGATGACGCGGACGTACTTGCTGCCGAGCAGGTTCGCGGACCACGCCTGCGGGAGGACGAGGCCCTTGTCCTGGCCGTCGATGCGCTGCTCCACCGCCGCGACGAACGGGGAGCCGATGAACTGGACGAAGCCCAGCACCTTCGGTTCCAGTTCGGTGTAGCCGGCGACGGCCTTCTGCGGGTCGTAGCCGTGGTCGCGCACGGTCAGCTCGATCTTGCGGTCGCAGATGCCGCCGGCCGCGTTGGTCTGCTTCACCCAGAGCTGCTGGGCCTGGGTGACGCTCTTGCCGAGCGAGGCGTAGACGCCGGTCATGTCGGTGAGCGCGCCGAGCGCGATCGTGGAGTCGGTGACCCCCTCGCCGGTCTTCACCCCGCCCTTGGCCTCCTCTCCCCCGTCGGAGGACTTGGCCTTCTCGCTGCACCCGGTGAGGGTGAGGGCGAGGGCCGCGCACACGGCCCCGAGCACACGCAGTTTCATTTCTTCTCCCCTGAGTTCTTCATCGGGCGTGTCAGGCCGCCGGGCAGGAACAGGACAGCCGCGACCACCGCGGCGCCGTACAGGTAGCGCGATGCCTCGCCCGGGGTCAGGCCGCCCGCACCGGGGGCCGCGACCAGGGGCAGGGAATCGCTGTAGTGGGTGAGGAGCTGGGGCAGCAGCGAGACGAAGGCCGCGCCGACGACCGCCCCCGCCACGGTGCCGAGCCCGCCGATCACGATCATGGCGAGGTATTCGAGGGACAGGACCATGCCGAAGTACTCGGGCACCGTCCGCTGGAAGACCAGGGCCAGGAGCACCCCGGCGAGCCCCGCGTACATCGAGGAGAGCACGAAGACCCCGGCCCGGTAGCGGGCCACCGGGACGCCCATGACGCCGGCCGCGATGCGGTGGTCGCGGATGGCGTTCAGCGCCCGGCCCGGCCGCCCGCGCAGCACCCCGCGCGCGAACAGTCCGCTGAGGAGCAGGGCGAGCAGGGCCGCGTACCAGAGCTTCTCGGAGGACTGGAACGGCACCGCGGCCACCAGCACCTCGCTGTCGTCGAAGGTGAGGCCGAAGAGCGACAGCGGCGGCACCGATCGGCCGTTGTAACCGCCGGTGAGGGACGAGGCGTTGAACAGCACGTGCTGGCCGATGAAGATCAGCGCCAGGGTCGCGATGCCGAGGTAGGCGCCCCGCAGCCGTGCCGCGATCGGGCTGAACAGCCCGCCGGCGGCCCCGGCGAGGAGGACGGCCAGCACGGCGGCGAGCCAGCTGGGCAGGCCGAGTCCGGACAGGGTGTGCCCGTTCTCCGTACCGCTCTCCCCCGCCAGCACGCAGTAGCCGTACGCGCCCACGGCGAGGAAGAAGGCGTGGCCCATGGACAGCTGCCCGGTGGCCCCGGTCAGCAGGTTGAGCCCGATCGCGCCGATCGCGGCGGCCATCGCGAACAGACCGGCCTGGAGCCAGAAGCGGTCCAGGTAGAAGGGGAGGGCGAGCAGCAGCACCGAGCCCGCCGCCCACAGCCAGGTACGGGGACGGCGCAGCCGTGCGGTGACGGCGTACGGGAACGGGGTGGCGGTCTCAGACACGGGCCGGCTCCTTCGTGCCGAGGAGTCCGGCGGGGCGTATGAGCAGGACGATCACCATCACCAGGTAGGGGGCCAGGTCGCCGATGCCCCGGCCGAGGAACGACAGATCGCTCTGGTAGCCGGTGGCGAGCGCTTCGGTGACGCCGACGATGAGGCCGCCGGCCAGGGCGCCCGTCGTGGAGTCGAGGCCGCCGAGGATGGCGGCGGGGAACGCCTTGAGCGCGGCGAGCGAGGTCGCCCGTTCCAGTCCGGGCGTGGGGAAGACGGTGAGGAACAGCGCGGCGACGGCGGCGAGCGCCCCGGCGACCGCCCAGGCCGCGAGCGAGACCCGGCCGAGCCTGATCCCCATCAGCGCGGCCGTCCGCGGGTTCTCGGCGGCGGCGCGCATCGAGACGCCCCAGGAGGTGAAGCGGAAGGCGAGCAGGAAGACGGTGATGAGGAGGGCGGCGGCGACGAACGCGGCGACGCGGGTCTGGGCGAGCGTGATCCCGCCGATCGTGAGGACCCGGTTCCCCCAGGGGTCCCCGAGCGCGAGCACCTCCGTGCCCATGCGCCGGGTGAGTTCGGTGGTCAGGAGGATGTCGACGCCGATGGTGACGATGGCGAGGACGCTGTGGTCGCTGCCCCGGTAGCGGCGCATCACCAGGAATTCGACGGCGGCGCCGACGACGGCCGCGCCCGCGACGCCCGTCGCGAGGGCCGGCCAGAAGCCGATGTCGTCGTGGAGGACGGCGGTGACGTAGCCGCCCGCGAGCAGCAGGGACGCGTGGGCGAAGTTGACGACCTCGGTGGCCTTGAAGATGACGACGAAGCCGAGCGCGATCAGGGCGTAGACCGAGCCGATGGACAGGCCGCCGAGGAGGAGTTCGATGAAGGTGGTCATTGCGGTGCTCCCAGATATGCCTGGACGACGGCCGGGTCGTTCTGGACCTCGGCGGGGGTGCCGCCGGCGATCCTGCGTCCGAAGTCGAGTACGGTCACGGCGTCCGCGAGCCGCATCACCACCCCCATGTCGTGCTCGACCAGCACGATCGAGATGCCGAGGCCGTCGCGGACCCCGGCCACGACCGCCGCCGTACGCTGCCGTTCGTCGGCGGTCATGCCGGCGACGGGTTCGTCGAGGAGGAGCACCTGCGGCTCCATGCACAGCGCGCGGCCCAGCTCGACCAGCTTCTGCTGCCCGTACGGGAGTGCGCTCGCCGGGCGGTCCAACACCGCCTCCAGGCCGATGAACTCGGCGATCTCACGGACCCGGTCGCGATGCGCGCGGGCTTCCCGGGCGGCGGCCGGCAACCGCAGCCCCGCAGCCAGGAAACCGGCCCGCGTGAGCCGGTGCCGGCCGAGCATGAGGGTGTCGGCGACGGTGGCGTAAGGGGGCAGCGCGAGGTTCTGGAAGGTCCGGGCCACCCCGAGTGCGGCGATCCGGTGCGGGGGGAGCCCGGTCAGCTCGGTCTCCCCGAGCCGGACGCTTCCGGAGGCCGCCCGGTACACCCCGGACAGCACGTTGAAGGTGGTCGACTTGCCGGCTCCGTTGGGGCCGATGACCGCGTGGACGCTGCCCGGCTCGACGGTGAACGAGATGGCGTCGAGGGCGGTGAGCCCGGCGAAGCGGACGGTGACGTCCTGGACGGTGAGCGGGGCGGGGGCGGTCACACGGACCACCTGCTCAGGGTGCGTACCGCGGTGCCCGCCGCCCGTTCCGCGTCGGCGGCGGCCGCCTCGTCCACGACACCCAGGTAGCGGCGGCGCACCTCGTCGGACGCGGCCAGTTCGGCGGCGGGCCCGCGCAGGGTGACCTCGCCGACCTCCAGGACGTACGCCGTGGTGGCGAGGCGCAGGGCGATCGACGCGTTCTGCTCCACGAGCAGGACGGACGTGCCGGACGCGTTGATCTCGCGCACCGTGTCGGCGATGCGCTGCGCCATCAGGGGCGCGAGACCGAGCGAGGGTTCGTCCAGCAGGAGCAGCCGGGGCCGTGCCATCAGGGCGCGGCCCATGGCCAGCATCTGCTGCTCGCCGCCGGACAGCAGCCCGGCGCTCTGGTGGGCACGGCGGGCGAGTACGGGGAACAGCTCGTGGACGCGGTCCAGTGCCGCGGCCGCCGCCTTGCGGCCTCCGACGGCGCCGAGTGCTCCGGCGCGCAGGTTGTCGGCCACCGTCATCCGGGCGAACACCTGGCGGCCCTCGGGCACGTGGACGACCCCGGCGGCGACCACCCGGTCGGGCCGCAGCCCGTCCAGGGGGCGCCCGTCGAAGCGGACGGTGCCGGTGGCGGTGCCGCCGTGGAAGCCGAGGGTCCGTGAGACGGCCCGCAGCAGGGTGGTCTTGCCGGCGCCGTTCCCGCCGAGCACGGCGGTGATCGTGCCGTCCGGGACGTCGAGGTCGATGCCGCGCAGTGAGCGTACGGGGCCGTAGGTGGCGGCGAGTGCGCGGATCTCGAGCGTGGGCATGGGGGTCCTCCTCCTTCCGCGGTTCCTGTGTTGCCACAGGTCAACAGGGGGAGGAGGGGGGCGTCCATGGGGGGCGGGGGGAAGCGTTGCGGGTGCCCCGGGTGGGCGGGGGTGGGTTGTGCGGGCGCACAGAGAGGGCGGGGGGGCGCCTGCGGCGGGCCGTGTCCCCTACCCGCCCCTTCCCGAGACCGGGGGCTCTGCCCCCGGACCCTCGCTCCTCAAACGCCGGAGGGGCTGTGCGTGAGGAAGTCGCGCGCGATCGCCTCCGCCACGCGCTCCAGCAGCGGACCCGCCTCGGCCATGCACACCGCAGGATCCGGCTCCAGGTCCAGCAGCGCGTACGCCCGCCGGATCCCGGCCCCCTCCAGCGCTTCCGGCGTCAGCGCGAGGCGGCCGCACACCGCGACGGTCTCGACGCCCGCCGCCCGCGCCGCCGCGGCGACGCCGGCCGGTGCCTTGCCGTGCAGGGTCTGGGCGTCGAGGGAGCCCTCGCCGGTGATGACGAACGTCGCCCGGTCCAGCGCGGGCGCGAAGCCGAGGACGTCGAGCATGACCTCGATCCCGGGGCGGAAGCGCGCGCCGAGGGCGACGAGCGCCCCGTAGCCGATGCCGCCGGCCGCTCCGGCGCCGGGGAGTTCCGCCTGCTCGGGGCCGAGGAGCGAGGCGTAATGGGCGAGCGCCGCGTCGAGCGTCGCGATGTCCGCCTCCGTCGCGCCCTTCTGGCGGCCGTAGACCTCCGGCGCGCCCTTCGGGCCGGTCAGCGGGTTGTCGACGTCGCTGGCGAGGATGAGGTCGATCTCGCCGAAGCGGGGGTCGAGCCCGGACAGGTCCGCGTCGGCGAGATCCGCGAGGCCGCCGCCGCCCGGCCCGACCGGCTTGCCGTCCGCGTCGAGGAAGCGCGCGCCGAGCGCGGCGAGCATGCCCGCCCCGCCGTCCGTGGTGGCGCTGCCACCGACGCCGAACACGATGGTCCGGGCCCCCGCTTCGACCGCGGCGAGGAGGAGCTCCCCGGAGCCGTACGTGGTGGCCGTGAGGGGCGCGAAGACCCCCTCGGGCAGGTGCTGGAGGCCGGACGCCTCGGCCATCTCGACCACCGCGGTGGTCCCGCGCACCGCGTAGGCGGCGGTGACGGGGTCGCCCAGGGGCCCGGTCACCCGCGCTTCGCGGCGCTCGAAGCCGGCGGCCACCGCCGCCGCCACCGTGCCGTCGCCGCCGTCGGCGACCGGCAGGGTCTCCACCCGTACGCCGGGAACGACGCGCCGCAGCCCGGCCGTCACCCGCTCCGCGACCTGCACGGCCGTGAGCGAGCCCTTGAACTTGTCCGCCGCGACGAGCACGCGTGCGGTCTCCATCACTGCTCCGTCCGTCACCATGATTCCCTTTGCATTCGAACAGGCAGTCGCGCCGCCCCGACCCTATCCGCCGGACCCCCTCGCTGCCCATGGTCTGATCGATCAAAGTGCGCCTACGCTGACCGTATGACCACTACTGACTACGCCACGTATATCGCCGGTCTCCCGAAGGTCCTCGTGGGAGCCGCCTGCGTCTTCCGGGACGCGGGCGGCCGGGTGCTGCTGGTCGAGCCGAGCTACCGGGAGGGGTGGACGCTGCCCGGCGGGACGGTCGAGTCGGCCGACGGGGAGGGTCCGCGCCAGGGCGCGCGCCGCGAGTCCCTGGAGGAGATCGGGCTGGACATCGCGCCGGGGCGGCTCCTCGTCGTGGACTGGACGCGCGGCAGCGACCGGCCGCCGATCGTGGCGTACGTGTACGACGGCGGGGTGCTGGACGACGAGCAGCTGAAGGCGATCCGGCTCCAGGAGTCGGAGCTGCTGTCGTGGAAGCTGGTCGAGCCGGCGGAGATCGACCGGTATCTGATCGGTGCGCGCGCCGGGCGGATGCACGCGGCGCTGGAGGCGCTGGAATCCGGCACGGGCGCCGTGGAGCTGGAGGACGGCCGCCCCGTGGGCTGAGGGGCCGGGTGCCCGGTCAGCCCTGGGTGTCCGGCGGCCTGGTCTCGTCCTCGCGCCGGGTCTCGTCGCGCGCCGCGACCCGGGCTTCGGTGCGGTGGCCGCGCGCGATGTAGTCGCGTACGACGAGTTCGACCGCGTCCTGCGGATTGCCGACCCCCGCGAGCACCATCACTTCGACCACGAGTTCCGCGTCGAGACTGATCGCTACCTTCGCCATGGCGCGACGGTAGCACCGGTGAGGTAGTGTGGACGGCTGCGAAGGGGAGTAGCCCCGCAAACCGGTCGTCGACACACTGGAGCCTCGCGGTTCCCGGTGGCCGGGCTCGTGGATCATCACGGGTGGGCGAGACCTTCGGTCAGGTAGGACACGCCCACGCCCTGTGGGCGGTGCCGTCATGCCGGGCCGAGTGGTCCTCCGAAACGCCGACCGGCACTTCGCGGAGATCCGGGGCCCGGCTCGTACAGAAAGCCACCCGGAATGCATCTCGACCCCCTGGCGATCATCACCGCTTTCGGGCTGATCTTCCTCGCCGAACTCCCGGACAAGACCATGTTCGCGTCGCTCGCCATGGGCACGCGCATGCGCCCGCTCTACGTCTGGTTCGGCACCTCGTCCGCGTTCATCGTGCATGTCGCCATCGCGGTGGGCGCGGGCGGGCTGCTCGGTCTGCTGCCCGACTGGATCGTCAAGCTGGTCTCGGCCCTGCTCTTCGCGTTCGGCGCCTTCATGCTGCTGCGCGGGGGCGGGGACGACGAGGACGACGAGGCGGGCCCGAAGACGGTGACCGGGTTCTGGCCGGTGTACTCGACGGCGTTCATGGCGGTGTTCATCAGCGAGTGGGGCGACCTCACGCAGATCACGACCGCCAACCTGGCGGCGAGCAACGGGCCTTGGTCGACCGCGATCGGCTCTGCCGCCGCCCTGATGTCCGTGTCGGCGCTGGCGCTCCTCGCGGGCCGGTTCATCGCGAAGCGCGTACCGCTGAATACCGTGCAGCGGATCGGCGGGCTGTGCATGCTGGGCCTGGCGATCTGGACGGTGATCGAGATCTTTACCGGCTGAGTCACGTACATGCCGTACGGCGAAGGGCCCCGCGCACGCTCGTGCGGGGCCCTTCGCCGTACGCGCGGTCAGAACAGCGCCGGGGTGCTCGCCTCCGTGCCGTTCTCGAACGCCAGCAGGCGCTGCTTGCGGTCCAGCCCGCCTCCGTAGCCGGTGAGGCCGCCCGACGCCCCGATCACCCGGTGGCAGGGGACGATGATGCCGACCGGGTTCTTGCCGTTGGCCAGGCCCACCGCCCGGGAGGCCCCGGGCTTGCCCAGGATCTCGGCGAGTTCGCCGTACGAGCGGGTCTCGCCGTACGGGATGAGCCGCAGCTGCTCCCAGACGCTGCGCTGGAACGGGGTGCCGTCCAGGTGCAACGGCAGGTCGAAGTCGCGCAGTTCACCGGCGAAGTAGGCGTCGAGCTGGCGGATCGCCTCGGTGAAGGGGCGGGGGTCGGGCTCGCCGAAGGTCTCCTCGGGGGGCCGGTGGCGCTGGGCGGTCATGTAGAGGCCGGCGAGGACGCCGTCGGTGGCGACGAGGGTCAGCGGGCCGTAGGGGCTGTCGGTGACGGTGTGCTGCCGGGTCACGGGGCACTCCCTTCCGCGTCCGGGAGGTGGTTGATGGGGTGGTCGTCCACGGTCCACAGGTACTGGACGGCGTACGCCCGCCAGGGGCGCCAGCCGGCCGCGCGTGCGGTGAGGGCGGCCGGGGTGGAGGGCAGGCCGAGGTGCTGGGCGGACCTGCGGATGCCGAGGTCGGTCGGGAGGAAGGCGTCCGGGTCGCCGAGGGCGCGCATCGCGATGACCTCGACGGTCCAGGGGCCGAACCCGGGCAGCGCGGCCAGTGCGGTGCGGGCCCGCTCCCAGTCGGCTTCGGGGCCGAGGCGCAGGGAGCCGTCGGCGAGGGCGCCGACGAGGGTGGTGAGCGTGCGGCGGCGGCTGCGCGGGAGGGCCAGCTGCTCCGGGTCGAGTCCGGCCAGCGCCTCCGGGTCCGGGAAGAGGTGGGTGAGTCCGCCCTCGGGGTCGTCCACCGGGGTGCCGTGTGCGGTGACCAGGCGGGCGGCGTGGGTGCGGGCGGCGGCGGTGGACACCTGCTGGCCGAGCACGGCGCGGACGGCGAACTCGGCGCCGTCGACGGTCCTCGGCACCCGGCGGCCCGGGCCCGCGTCGACCAGCGGGGCGAGCAGCGGGTCGGCGCGCAGCTGTTCGTCCACGGCGACGGGGTCGGCGTCCAGGTCGAGGAGCCAGCGGCAGCGGCTGATCGCGAGGGTCAGGTCGCGCGGGTCGGTGAGGGAGAGCCGGCAGGCGATGTGGTCGGGGCGCGGGGTGAGCGCGACCATGCCGTGGCCGTGCGGCAGGGCGAGGGTGCGGCGGTACGCGCCGTCGCGCCACTCCTCGACGCCGGGGACGGCGGTCGCGGCGAGGTGGCCGAAGAGGTTGCTCGGGTTGAGCGGGGCCCGGTACGGCAGGCGCAGCGTGATGACGCCGGGGGTGGCGGGCGCGGGTGCGGTGCGGGCGGCGCGGGCGCGCAGTTCACCGGGGGCGAGGGCGAAGACCTCGCGGACGGTGTCGTTGAAGGTGCGTACGGAGGAGAACCCGGCGGCGAAGGCGATCTCGGCCATGGGCAGGGCGGTGGTCTCGATGAGCACGCGCGCGGTCTGGGCGCGCTGGGCACGGGCCAGGGCGAGCGGTCCGGCGCCCAGTTCGGCGACCAGCTGGCGTTCGATCTGGCGGGGCGAGTAGCCGAGGCGGGCGGCGAGGCCGGGTACGCCTTCGCGGTCGACCACCCCGTCCCGGATGAGCCGCATCGCGCGGGCCACCGAGTCCGCGCGGGCGTTCCACTCCGGGGATCCGGGGCTGGTGTCGGGGCGGCACCGCTTGCACGCCCGGAACCCGGCCTGCTGGCAGGCGGCCGCGCTGGGGTAGAACGTCATGTTCTCGGCCTTGGGCGGCACGACGGGGCAGCTCGGCCGGCAGTAGATCCGGGTGGTCAGGACGGCGGTGAAGAACCAGCCGTCGAAGCGGGCGTCCTTGGAGCGGACCGCCCGGACGCAGCGCTCGGTGTCGGTGTGCATGGTTCAAGGATGGGCCACCGGGGGTCGGGTGGCTGGCGGAAATCCGACATGGGCGTCAGGCTGCCTGGGGCTGCCCGGCGCCCGTGTCGCCTGGATCAGCCGAGGAGCGCGGAGGCGAGGATGCCGGGGAGCCTCGTCGCCTTCGGGTCGGCCGTGTACGCGGTCAGCCGTTCCATGGTCGTGCGTCCGGTGCGGTTGGTGACGTAGTACGGCGGGCGCGGGGACAGGGACGGGGAGCCGGTGAACAGGCCGCGCGGGGCGGGTGCGAAGGGGGCCCGGACGACCGTCTTCTCGACGTGCTCCAGCATGAACGCGTTGTGCACGAAGCCGACGCCGCTGCCGATGTCCTGGCGGTTGTGCCCGGGGAAGGCGCCCCAGGGGGTGTACCCGAGCAGGAAGCCGAAGGCCGACCAGCAGTTGACGCCGAGGGTGCCGTAGCGGAGGCCGGCGACCGCCTCCTCGACCGCGTGGCGGTGGGCGCGTTCGGTGCGGGGGTGGACCAGCAGGGTCGCGCCGAGGGTGCCGGGGAGCCGGTCGTTGGCGAACTCCGCGGCCGCGCGCAGGAATTCCGGGGCGTCGGCGCCCGGCAGGCGTACGACTCCGAGGGCGCTGGCGAACACCTCGGTGTCGAGCATCGGGTCGCCCTCGTCGGTGATGTCGGGGACGAGGAGCCGGCAGGCGCCCTCGCCGTGGGTCTCGGCGTCCGGGTGGGCGCGGACGACCGCCCCGAGGCGGTCGGCGGCACCGGGGTAGTAGTCGGCGCGGGGCGGCAGTGCGCGCAGGACCCGGCGGATCTCGGCGAGCAGCCGTTCGGTGCCGTCCCATTCGCGGGGGACGACGAGGATCTGGCTGGCCACGCAGTTGTGGCCGGAGTTGTTCATCTTGCTGGTGACGATGTGCTCGGCCTGGAAGCGGAAGTCCGCCGCGCTCCACGGTCCCGGGGTGACGATGCAGGGGCTGACGCCGCCGAGTTCGCTGGTGAACGGCTTGTCGTTGAGCGGGGTGTCCTCCCTCCGGCGCCGCTCGGCGTGCTCGTCGGTGCCCCAGACGATCGCGTCGTGGGTGCGCTCGCTGCCGGTGACGTGGATGGTGTCGATGCCGTCGTGGGTGGTGAGGTAGGCACCGGTGTCGGCGCCGCCGTCCACGAAGCGCACCCAGCCCTTCTCGACGAACTCGGCGAACACCTCCTCGAAGTGCGGGCGCAGGTAGGCGTTGACGGGGTTCATCTTGGCGAGGACGACCTCGCCCTCCGCGTACAGCTTGTGCAGGATGTCGAGCGGGGTGATCGCGGGGACGTTGCCCGCGCCCAGGACCAGGGCGACGGCCGGGCGGCCCCGGCGGCCCCGGTACTCCCCCGCCGCGTCGGCCAGCGCCTGCGCACGGGTGGTCCCGGGGAGGGTCCACACCTCGGCGGTGAACCCGTTGAGCAGGAGGCGGTCCGATCCGGTGGCGGGGAAGACGTCGACCAGGACGCGGCCCCCGCGTTCGCGGACGGCCTCGCGGTCGACCGGGTCCTGTCCTGCGGCCAGCCTGCGCAGCACGTGGAGGCAGGCGCTCACCGTCTGGGCCAGCGCCCAGGGGGCCGTGACCCAGTCCTCGGCGGCCCAGGCCGAGTCGGCGGCGTACCCCTTCGCGGCGGCGGCGTCGGCGACCATGGCGGGCGCGGCCCCGGCGATGCGCGGGAGCATGCGCTCCAGGAGGGCGACGCGCTCGGGGAGCGGGGTGGCGGTCCAGGTGCCGGCCCGGTCGCGCAGGGTGGCGACGGCGAGGTCGAGCGGGCTGGTGTCGAGTGCGGGGGCGGCGCTCACGGGCGGGCTCCTTGGGTGGGTCCGGTGGGGGGAGGGTCAGGGGGTCGGGCGGGACGCGTCGCGGGCCGGGTCGATGAGCCAGAAGGACGCCGCGGCCCCCAGGACGAGGAGCAGGCCGGAGAGCACGACGGCGTTCTGGTAGCCGCCGGTCCCCCGGGCGTCGACGAGGGCGCCCACGACGGCCGGGGCTGCGAGCCCGGCCATGGTGACCAGCGCGTTCATGACGCCCAGCGCGCCGCCTGCCCTGTCCGGCGGGGCGAGTTCGCTGACGGTGGTCGCCGCGACGGCCGCGTACGAGCCGCCGAACCCGAATCCGAGGGCGATGAGCGCGGTCTTGGCCGTGGAGCCGTCCGCGAGCGGGACGGCCAGGCAGCACAGGGCACCGAGTGCGAGCAGCGTGCCGCCGACCCAGCCCCGGGCTCGGCGGCTGCCGACGCCGCGCCGCATCAGCCGCCCGGTGACCCCGGCCTGGGCGAGCAGGACGACGGCGCCGATGGCCCAGGGGGCGACGACGACGGTGCCCGCCTCGCCGGCCGTGTAGCCGAGGGCGTTGCGCAGGTAGGACGGCAGCCAGACCAGCATGAGGGCGACGGTCCAGTAGCTGGTGAAGTAGGCGAAGGTGGCGCCGATCCAGGTGCGGCTGGTGAGGATCGCGCGGTACGGGACCGGGGTGGCGGGGGCCTCGTCGCGTACCGGCGTACGGGCGGTCTCCACGCGGTGGCCGCCGTCCGCGCCGAGCACCCTCCAGACGGCGGCCCAGGCGAGGCCCACGCCCGCCAGCACCCACAGCGCCGTGCGCCAGCCGTGGTGCTGGATGACCCAGGACAGGCCGGGCGCGGAGGTGATCACCCCGAGCGTGACGCCGAGGGTGATCAGGGCGCCCGGCAGGTTGCGCCGGTCGTTGGGGAACCAGGCGAACGTGGCCTGCTGCGCCACGGGGAAGGCCGGGCCCTCCGCCGCGCCGAGGAAGACCCGGGAGGCGACGAGGACGGCGAGGCCACCGCCGATCGCGGCGGGCAGCTGGGCCACGGACCAGAGCAGCGCCATGAGCAGCAGCAGGACCTTCGGCGAGACCCGGTCGGCGGCGAGGCCGACCAGGACGGCCGCGACCGAGAAGAGGAGGAAGAACGCGCCGTTGACGAGGCCGAACTGAGTGGCGCTCAGGTGCAGGTCCGCGCGGATTTCGTCGGCGGCGAGGCCGAGCACGGACTTGTCGGCGAAGTTGACCATCATGAAGACCACGAGGAGCACGGTCACCGTCCAGGCCCGGGTACGGGTGCCGGCGGGTGCCACCGCTTCGGTGGGGTGCTGAGGCCGTTCGATCGGTGCCGCGGTCATGGGATCTCCCGGGAGGGGTGCGGAGGGGAGGGGTCAGGACAGCGGTACGCCGGCGATGGCGATGCGCTCCATGATCCGGCGCTGCGGGAAGTAGTCGTTGATCGCGTAGTGCTGGGTGGCGATGTTGTCCCAGACGGCGATCGAGTCGGCCTCCCAGTGGAAGCGGACCTGGTACTCGGGGATGCGGGCCTGGAGGACCAGGATGTCGAGCAGTTCGCGGCTCTCGGCGTCGGACAGGCCGCTGACGCGGGTGGTGAACGGCTCGTTGACGTAGAGGGTCTTGCGGCCGCTGCGCGGGTGGCGGACGACGACCGGGTGCTCGACCTGCGGCCAGGACGCGCGGAACTCCGCCTTCTGCTCGTCGTTCATGAGGGCGCCCCAACTGGGTGCCCAGTCGTGCACGGCGGTGAGCTCGGCGATGCGGGCCTTCAGGTCGTCCGGCAGGTTGTCGTAGGCGGCGGCCATGTCCGCCCACATCGTGTCGCCGCCGGCCTCGGGCACCTCCACGGCGCGCAGGACGGAGCCGAGCGCCGGGTTGACCATGAACGAGTGGTCGCTGTGCCAGATGTTCTTGTTGCCCGCGGCCTTGGCGTCCTTGGCGAGGCGCGAGACGCCGGCCGTCCCGGTCTTCGGGAAGAACGGGTTGGGCTCCGGCGGGCCCCAGACGCCGGACAGGGCGAGCTGGTGCTCGGCGGTGAAGCCGGTCTGCTTGCGGAAGAAGATCACCTTCCACTCCAGCAGCGCCTGGCGCAGCTCCTCGGCCAGCTCCTCGGTGATCGGGCGGGTCAGGTCGACCCCGCCGAGCACGGCGCCGAAGTGCGGGGTGAGCGGGCTGATCCCGACCTGCCGGTAGGTGGCCGGCTCGGCGCCGGGGGCGAGCCGTTCGAGGGTCCGGCTCCCGTAGTGCATGAGCGGCTTGTCCAGGACCGGCCTGGGGTTCGTGACAGCGGTCTGCATGGGTCTTCCTCCCGGCGGTGCGCGCTAATTACGTAACCAGCAGTATCGATATGAGGATGCGGCGGTGCAAGGGGTCTGGCGCATCGATTTCCCGGCGGCCCCGCGGACTGTCCAGCGACCCTTCCGGCCGGTTCCGGGCATGCCGAAGCACCCGGCGGCGAGCCGGGTGAAGGGGGTACGCGGCTATGCCGGGGTGGCGACCGCCCGGCCGATCAGATCCACCACGGAGTCCACCAACTCCTGGTCCGGCAGGCGCTGTTCGCCGACCATACGGAAGACCAGCGGGGCGGCTATGAGCGTCGCGGCGGCGGCGATGTCGACGTTGGCCCGGACGTCGCCGCGCGCCACCCCGCGCTCCAGGAGGTGGCGGGTCTCGCTCATCACGCGGGCCGTGTAGGCGCGGTACGCGCCCGGCTCGGCACCGGCCTCCGACGCGGAGCCGATCACCCCGGCGAGCAGGCGGGAGACGCCCGGTTGCCGGTACGCCTCCATCCGTGCCGTCAGCACGGCGCGCAGCTCGGCCCGGAAGTCGCCCATGTCGGGGACGGTCAGCGGCCCGATCCGGGACTCGGCGGCGGCCAGGACGAGATCCTGCTTGGTGGCCCAACGCCGGTACATGGCCGGTTTGCTGACGCCCGCCCGGGCCGCCACGGCGTCCATCGTCAGCGCGCCCATGCCGTTCTCCGTCACCAGATCGACGACGGCGTCCAGCACGGCCCGGGTGACACGCTCCTGGCGGGGTCTGCCGGGGCCCCGCCGCGCCTTGGTCACCTGTTCGTCGGCCATGCCCCGACCCTACGCGGGGCGGGCCCGCCCCCTCCCGCAGGGGTACGGCCCCGGGCTCACCGCGTCAGCTCGTCGCGCAGGACGTGCTTCGTGACCTTCCCGGACGGCGTGCGGGGCAGACCGGTGCGCAGGACGAGCTCGCGGGGCACCTTGTAGCGGGCGATCCGGGGCTCCAGCCAGGCGCGGACGCCCTCCAGGTCGAGCGAGGCGCCCTCGCGCGGGACGATCACGGCGACCACGGTCTCACCCCACTGGGGGTGGGGCCGGCCGACCACGGCCACGTCCAGGACGTCGGGGTGGCCGCGCAGGGCGCCCTCCACCTCCTGCGAGGCGACGTTCTCGCCGCCGGTGATGATCACGTCCTTCATCCGGTCCACGACCGTGACGAACCCGTCCTCGTCGACCCGGCCCAGGTCACCGCTGCGGTACCAGTCGCCCTCGAACACCTCGGCGGTGGCCTCCTCGTCGTCCAGGTAGCCCACCATGCGCGTGTCGGAGCGCAGCCGGATCTCGCCGGTCTCCCCCGCCCCCGCGTCGGCGCCGTCCGGGCGCACGACCCGCAGCTCGACCCCGGGCATGCCGCCCCGGCCGATCGCGCCGGCCTTGGCCACCTGCTCGGCGGGCGGGAGCGAGGCGCCGACGGGGCCCGTCTCGCTCATCCCGTACACCTGGTGGAAGTCCTCGGAGCCGTACGCCTTCATCAGGCGGCGCGCGGTGTCCGCGTCGAGCGGCCCGGCGCCGTAGATCCAGGCCCGGACGGACGAGAGGTCGTACGAGGCGAAGTCGGCGACCGCCTGCGTCGGCGCGATGAGGGCGATCGGAGCGCCGAACATCGCGGTGACGCCCTCGCGCTGGATGGTCTCCAGCATGCCCCGGGGCTCGTACTCGCGCTGGAGCACCACCGTGCCGCGGGTCAGCAGCGTGCCCATCACCCAGTTGTTGAGCGGGGAGGCGTGCCAGACGGGCATGCAGATCAGGAACCGCTCGTCGCGGCGGAGCGGGATGGCGGCGGCGGTGTAGGCGGCCGTCAGGGTGATCGTGCGGTGGGTGTGGACGCAGCCCTTGGGGGTGCCGGAGGTGCCCGAGGTGTAGAGGATCTGGGCGACCTCGCCGTCCGCCCCCGGCTCCCCGGCCCACGGCTCGGCGGCCGCGACCCGGGCCTCGAACGCGTCGGCGGGCAGGGTGTCCGGCCCGGCGTCGGGGTGGCTGACCAGCCAGGTCACCTCGGCGCCGGCGGCGGTGGCGCGCTCGCCGATCTCCGCGTCGACCACGGCGAGCCGAGCCCCGCAGTGGGTCAGCTGGCGCGCCACCTCGGCCGTCCGGAGCTTGTGGTTGACCGGGACCAGGGTGGCGCCCGCGTACCAGGCGCCGAACGCGGCGAACAGGAAGGCCGGGGTGTTGTACGTCATCACGGCCAGCCGGTCGCCCGGCCGCAGCCCGGCCTCGCGCAGCACGGTCGCGGCACGGCGGGCCGCGTCGGCGAATTCCCGGTAGGACCACCGCTGCTCCCGGTAGACGACCGCTTCGTGGTCGCCGGCCGAGCGGACGGCGCTGTCCAGCAGGGTACTGAGGTGCATCACGTTCTCCTGACGAGCCGGACCGCGCGAACGGGCCATGGCGGGAAACTCTGAATGATGGTTCACTTCTTTCATGGCCTACCGCAAGACCCCAGCCGAAATCAGCCGGCTCGAAGCAGCCAGGGAGCGTCTGGTCGCCGCCGCCACCTCGGTGGTCACGGAGGTCGGCTGGTCGCAGGCGTCGGTCACCGCCGTCGCCGACTCGGCCGGCATCGCGGCCGGCTCCGTCTACCAGCACTTCGCCTCCAAGGCGGCCTTGGCCGTCGAGGTGTTCCGGCGCGCCGCCGGCCGCGAGGTCGAGGTGCTGGGCGAGGTGCTGCGCGAGCCGGGGACGCCGGTCGAGCGGCTGGCCCGGGGCGTCGAGGTCTTCGCCCGCCGCGCCCTGGAGAACCGGGGCCTGGCCTACGCGCTGCTCGCCGCCCCGGCCGATCCGGCGGTCGGCGCCGAACGGCTCGACTACCGCCGCCGCTACCGCGCCCTGTTCGCCGAGGTCGTCCACGAGGGCATCGCGGAGGGCCTGCTGCCCGCGCAGAACGGCGAGATCACCGCGGCCGCGCTCACCGGCGCGGTCGGCGAGGTCCTGGTCGATCCGCTCGGCGCCGGCGACGGGGAGACCACCGAGGCGCTGCTCACCGAACTCGTCGCCATGGCCCTGCGGTGCGCGGGCGCGCCGCGCCCTTGACCATTCCGCGTATCACCACCCCCTGGAGGCCCCCGTGTCCACGACCGTCCCGCCCCGCGGCAACCCCACCGCCGCGACCCACGAAGTGACCAACCAGGCCCCGCCGTTGACCGGATACGACGCGGCCGACGACGCGGTGCTCCTGGAGGGCCTGCGCCGCGAGGGCGCCGAGTGGCACACCGAGGAGCTGCACCGGCTCGGCCGCCTCGTCGGCAGCGCGCAGGCCCAGGAGTGGGCCGAGCAGGCCAACGTCAACGAGCCGGTGCTGCGCACCCACGACCGCTACGGCCACCGCGTGGACGAGGTGGACTTCCACCCGGCCTACCACCACCTGATGAACGCCTCGGTGGGCGCGGGGCTGGCCGGCGCCGCCTGGGCGGACGAGCGCCCCGGCGCCCATGTGGCGCGCGCGGCCGGCTTCATGGTGATGTCGACGCTGGAGGCGGGCCACCTGTGCCCGGTCTCCATGACGTACGCCGTGGTACCGGCCCTGCGGCATGCCCCCGACCTGGCGAAGACGTACGAGCCGCTGCTGACCGGCCGGGTGTACGAGGCCGGGCTGCGCACCCCCGCCGAGAAGCCGGGGCTGCTCGCGGGGATGGGCATGACGGAGAAGCAGGGCGGCACCGATGTGCGCGCCAACTCCACCGCGGCCACCGAGGCGGGCGACGGGACCTGGCGGCTGCGCGGGCACAAGTGGTTCACCAGCGCCCCGATGAACGACCTCTTCCTGGTACTCGCCCAGGCGCCGGGCGGCCTCTCCTGCTTCCTGGTACCACGTGTCCTGCCGGACGGAAGCCGCAACACCTTCCGCATCCAGCGGCTCAAGGACAAGCTCGGCAACCGGTCCAACGCCAGCAGCGAGCCCGAGTTCGACGACACGGTCGCCTGGCTCGTCGGCCCCGAGGGCAAGGGCGTGCGCACCATCATCGACATGGTGACGATGACCCGTCTGGACTGCGTCATCGGCTCGGCCGCCGGCATCCGCGCCGCGCTCGCCCAGGCCGCCCACCATGTGCGCCACCGCGCGGTGTTCGGCAGCAAGCTGATCGACCAGCCGCTGATGCGCAACGTGATCGGCGACCTCGCGGTCGAGTCCGAGGCGGCGACCACGCTCGGACTGCGGCTGGCCGGCGCCGCCGACCGGGCCCAGCGGGGCGACGCACGGGAGCGGGCGTTCCTGCGGCTGGCCACGGCGGTGTCCAAGTACTGGGTGTGCAAGCGCCAGCCGGTCGCGGTCGCGGAGGCGCTGGAATGCCTCGGCGGCAACGGCTACGTCGAGGACTCGGGCATGCCGCGCATGTACCGGGAGGCGCCGCTCAACGGCATCTGGGAGGGCTCCGGCAATGTGAACGCGCTCGACCTGCTGCGCGCGCTGGCCCGGGAGCCGGAGTCGCTGGACGCCTTCCGCGCCGAGGTCGAGGCCGCCTCGGGGGCGGACCGCCGGCTGGACGCGGCCTGGCAGGAGCTGCGCGGCGAGCTGGTCCTCACCGAGGACGCCCCGCTGCGGGCCCGGCGCCTCATCGAACGCGCGGCACTGGTCCTCCAGGGCTCGCTGCTCGTCCGGCACGCGCCGACGGCGGTCGCCGACGCGTTCTGCGCCTCGCGGCTGGCCGGGGACCGGGGGCTGGCCTTCGGCACCCTGGCGCCGGGCACCGACTTCGCGGGGCTGCTGGAGCGGCTGCCCGCGTAGGCAGCCCGTGACGGAGCCGGACCGCCCTTCAGCGGGCGTCCGGCTCCGTTTCCATGAGCGCCCGCACCTCGGCCGCGCGGGCCGCGCCCGCCGGGTAGGGCAGAGCCCGCGCCAGGTCGTCGGCACGTGTCAGCGCCTCGCTGGCGGCGTCGGCGTCGCCGAGCCGGAACAGGGCGAGGGCGAGAATCGTCCGGGCGTCCGCCTCCGCGATGCGCTCGCCCGTCCGGGCGGCGCGGGCGACCTCGTCGGCCGCCAGACGGCGCGCCTGTTCCGGGCGGCCGCTGTGCAGCTGAGCCCAGGCCGTGAGCACCGGCACCTCCCGCTCATGCCCCTCCAGGGCGCGCCGGGCGTGGCAGGGGAGCCCGTCCCGCAGGGCGAGTTCGGCGCGGGCCGCCCGCACCTCGTGGCCCGCCTGCCGGTCGACCAGCTTCGGCGACGACTGCGCGCGGTCCAGCAGCGCTGCGGCGCCGGGGGCGTCTCCGGTGCGCATCCGGACCAGCGCGAGGGCCGCCAGGGTGTACGGGAGGCACCAGGCGTCCGCCTGCTCGGCGCCCGCCACGGCCGCCTCGGCGAGGACGCGCGCGGTGTCGAATTCACGGAGCAGCAGCCACAGTTCGGCGAGGTTGGCGCGTTCGAAGGCAGCCCCGGCCAGGTCGCCCGACTGCTCGACGAGGTCGAGGGCCCGCTGCCCCGTGGCCACCGCACGCCGCAACTGACCGCTGCGCCGCTCGTTCTCCCGCAGCGTCGACAGGACCTGGCCGAGGAGGGTCGGGTCGCCGTACGCCTCGGCCGGGGGCAGGGCGAGGTCGGCCGCCTCGCGGGCCTCGTCCAGTCGGCCGCTGAGGCCCAGGATGCTGGCCCGCAGCGAGTGTGCCCGGGCCATCAGCCCCTCCCCCGCCCGGCCGGCCACCCGCTGCCCGGCGGCCACCGCCAGCCGGGCGGCCGGGTAGGCGTCCTCGTACCGGCCCTGAATGCGGCACAGCACGGCCTGGGCCAGGTAGTGGCCCGCGGCCGGTTCCGGTGCGGTGTCGGGGGTGACCGGGTGCACGGCCAGGACCTCCCGGCCGGCGTCGGGCAGGCCGGTGCGACCGAGGGTGTCGGCGAGCCAGGCCGCCGCGAGCACGATGTCCTCGTGGTCGCCACGCCTGACGAACTCGTCCAGGGCGAGGCGCAGCACCTCGGCGGCCTGGGCGAAGTTCCCCATGCGGCGCAGCACCTGGCTGTGGGCGAGGCGGGCGCGGGCGGCGTCCACGTCGAGCCGGGCCACGAGGTCGCGGTAGTAGCGGTCGGCGGTGTCGTTGGCGAAGAGGGCTGCGGCCCGGGCGGCGGCACGGCGCAGGTACTCGGCAGCGCGCGGGTCGTCGGCGCGGGTGAAGTGCGAGGCCAGGGTGTCCACGGCGTCGGGGCGGCGGCGGAGCACCGCCTGCGCGAAGGCGCCGTGCAGCTGCCTGCGGCGGACGGCGGAGAGCTTCTCGTAGCAGGTGAGGCGGACCAGCGGGTGGCGGAAGGTCAGCCCCGCCTCGTGCCGGCCGTCGACCAGGATGTCCCGCTCCTCGATCAGCGAGGCGTCCATGGCGCGCTCCAGCGCGTCGGTGGCGGCACCCCCGGTGACGACGGGGTGGAGACCGTGGGCGGCCACGTCGAGCAACTCTGACAACGATGTCTCGGGTCCGGCCACGGAGAGCGCCTCGACGATCCTCCGGGCATCGCCGTCGAGCCGCGCCAGCCGGTCCGCGACGAGCTGCCGGACGCCGTCCGGGGCGACGGTCCCGGCGCCCTCGGCCATGCCGCGGGCCAGCTCGACGGCGAACAGCGGGTTGCCGAGGGAGAGTTCCCAGATCCGGTCCGGGGTGCCGGTAGCGGGGGCCGGGGTCAGCTCGACCGTGTCGTGTACGACGGCGAGGCACGCCTCCTGGTCCAGGCGCGGCACCTCCTCGCGGACGGCGAGACCCTGGCGGGCCAGCGAGGACAGGCCGGCGGAGCGCGGGTCGCCGTCGGGCATCTCCTCCTCCCGGTACGTCACGAGGAACCGCGGGCCGTGGGTCTGCGCGGCCCGCCGGGCCAGGTGGCTCAGCAGCTGGAAGGAGCCCAGGTCCGCCGCGTGCAGGTCGTCCAGCACGATCAGCACCGGCTGTACGGCGGCCAGTTCGCCGAGCAGGCCGGCGGTGGCGCGGAAGAGGCGGTCCCGCTCCTCCTCGGGGCTGCGTTCGGAGTCGGCGCGGACCCGGCCGAGCGCCGGCAGGAAGGCGGCCAGTTCGGGGTACTCGCCGCCGACGCGGGCGCGTTCCGCCTCGTCGCGTTCGGCCAGCCAGCCGTCCAGGGCCTCGGCGAAGGCGCCGTACGGGGTGTGCCCCTCCGCGTCGTGTCCGCCGCCCCACAGGACGGCGGCACCGGAGGCGGCCGCCTGCCGGGCCGCCTCGCCGGCCAGCCGGGTCTTGCCGACGCCTGGCTCGCCGGTGAGCACGGTGACGGCGGCGGGCCCGTCCGCCGCGAGCAGCCGCCGGAGC
>NZ_JAAGNI010000039.1 GCF_010550605.1 Streptomyces sp. SID9727 | reverse complement strand
CCCGCGGAGCGGGTACCTCATCGCTGCGCGATGAGCAAGCGAAGCGCCGCGCTTCGCTTGGCGCGCCCTTTCCGCTTCGCTCCAAGGGCTGTGGTGCCGGCTCGCTTTGCTCCCCGCCCACGCTTCGCGTGGGGCGTTCTCTCCGCTTCGCTGCGTGAACGCAGTGAACGGGCCTCGCTTCGCGATGCCCTGACAGGCCGCCACTTCGTGGCGGCCTGTCAGGGGTTCCGCTTCGCTCCACCCCTGGCCCGTCCGCTTCGCTCCCGGGCCTGAAGCCCGCTTCGCGGGCGGCTGGCTACGGGGAAGGGTGCTGTGGGGACTCCTGTGATGGGTTTTCAGGCGTGGGCGTGACGGCTGGTGCCTGGCAGCTTGTGCGGGGCCGCGTGGTGTGCGGGGCGGCCAGTGGCGGGAATGGGCAGGCGCCGTTGGGCGAGGGTCGCTGTGGCGAGCAGTGCGGTGAAGACGGCCAGGAGAAGGACGGACACCCACATCTGACGGCTTCCCGGGGCCTGCCAGCCGGTCCAGAGGGCGGATACCGTCCAGAGCGGGACGGCTGCAGCGTAGAAGGAGCGGACGCGGCGCAGTTGCCGTGCGTTCCGCAGGAACTGGATACGTTCAGTCTTCGGTGCCATGCGGCACCGTGTACCCCCGATGCGTGATGCCGATCAGGGCTGGGCGGGGGCTTGGGCGAGGTCCTGTCGAGTGGGTGCACGCGTCTGCATCGTAAATGATGCAGCATGTAGCATTGGTGTAAAGCAGGGATATCCGGTAGCGGGGAACGGCTGCCCTCACCGGTAAGACCGATTTCTTGCGTTGGAGCCGGCCACGCGGCGCCTCCAACCCTTCCTCGCCCTCGCCCCGGGGCGTACCGATGCCAGGTGATCGCGGACCTTCACCCGCCGCCCTGGACTCCCCCTACAATGACGCCTCGATCTACGTGAACGCCGTGGCCGCCGCACGGGTGGTGAGCCGACCGGACCGGGGAGGGCTGTCCCGTCTCGTCGAAGTTTGACCGGCCAGCCAGGGCCACCGGTGAAGTTCCCGCGTCAAGGCACGGGCGCCAGCCACGGCGGTGGCCCCGGGCTGGGGTCAGCGGGTCTCGACGACGACCTTCTCGACCACGACGTCCTCGACCGGACGGTCGTTGCGGCTGGTCTCCACTCCCGCGATGGCATCCACGACCTGCTGGCTGGCCGTGTCGGCCACTTCGCCGAAGATGGTGTGCTTGCCGTTCAGCCAGGTGGTGGGGTCCACCGTGATGAAGAACTGGGAGCCGTTGGTGCCGGGGCCGGAGTTGGCCATCGCCAGCAGGTAGGGCTTGGTGAAGGCCAGGTCCGGGTGGAACTCGTCGGCGAACTTGTAGCCGGGCCCGCCGGTGCCGTTGCCCAGCGGGTCACCGCCCTGGAGCATAAAGCCCTGGATGACCCGGTGGAAGACGGTGCCGTCATACAGGGGCGCGTTGGTGGGCTGGCCGGTGTTCGGGTCGATCCACTGGCGTTCGCCGGTGGCGAGTTCCACGAAGTTCTTGACGGTCTTGGGAGCGTGCTTCGGCAAGAGCCGAAGCTTGATGTCGCCCTTGTTCGTCTTCAACGTCGCGTACAGCTCTTCAGCCATGTCGGTCCTTCGGTCCGGGGCTACGATCCTGGCCAGTCTCATGGCCGGGCCCTCGGCCCGGAGAGCATCGACACAGCCTCTTCAGCCACACGAGTGGATCACCGGTAGGGCAACCACACCGATCAAACTTCCATGAGACAAACCGGCACCGGTCAAACTTCGACGAGACGGGTCACCGGCTCGTTCGACCCGGGCGCGCAGTACGTGGTCGGCCTGGTCCAGGACGTCGAACCAGACGTAGCCCAGCGCCTGGGGGTCCACGCCGGTCAGCGTCGTCAGCCACAGATCGGCGTGTGACTGGAGCTGCTGCTCGGCAGTGCGGAAGTCCAGGACGGTTCCGCAAGGCGTCGTGCCCTCGTCGGGGTGGGACGCAGCCGCGGGCCACCCGGGCAAAGTGGGCCGGGCACACGAAGGCAAGCCAGGCCGCGCCCGGTCCGGAATCTTGCGCCGGGCCTTCGCGGAGCGTCGCGGCCTGAAGGGAGCACTCCACCAGGCCCATGCGGAGCCCACCGAGAGCGCGGTTGGCGGACAGCTGCTGGATGACGTGGGGCACCTGGCTCCCTTGGCGGTCAGACCTCGATGTACGCGACGACGACCACGGTTCGAAGAGCCGTGACCCAGTACAACAAGCGCACGCGCTCGACGTCGTCGGCGTACTCGCGCAGCAAGGGGCCGGCGGCGGTGCCGGGCAGCGGCTCGCCGACCTCGGGGTCGACGGAGATGACGACCAGGGCGCGGTCCAGGGCGTGGATGTCTGCCTCGTTGGTCAGGCTCTCCAGCTGCTTCGCGGCGGAGTCGGAAAATGTGATCCGGGCACGGCGCGGGCCGTGCTGCCTGGGCATCAGGCAACGGCCGGGCGCTGGGCGGCGAGGCGGGCGAGGTGGGCCTCGCGCAGCTCCTCCCACGGGGTGCACTGATCGGGGTCGGGCAGGCCGTTGGTGGCGATGTCCTCCAGGACGCCAGCGAACCGGTCGGCGTCGGCGCGGGTCTTGGCCGCGTACGCGCGCAACCCGTCGGCGGCCGCGGGCTCCAGCTGCCGGGCGGCGGTGTCGGCGGGGGCCGGCTGTTCGCTCATCGAGGACTCCAGAGGGCAGAACTGGCGTTGCTCACCACGGTATCGCCGGGCGTGCGGGCCCGGGAGCACTCCGGAGGAACGGGACCGTGAAACGCACGGTGGCCTGGCTTGCCGGGTGCCGCCGTCTCCACCGCCGCTACGAGCGCAAGGCCGAACACTCCTTCGCCTTCGCCGGCATCGCCGCCGCGCTCATCTGCTACCGGCGTCCGGCTGCGTGAGCCGGTTCATGCGACTCCGAGGAACCCCGGGTCGGCGCCGTCGAACTGCAGGCACGAGTCGCGGCTCAGCCCCAGGAGTTCCGCCATGGGCACCGCACGGCGACTGGTCGCCGGCAGGTCCTGGCGGGCCTCAGCCGACCACAACGGCGGAAAGGCGGTCTGCTGGTGGACAGCGGCTGGTTGCGGATCTTCGGAAGCCCGGGTGACGCCCATGCCGAGAGGAGCCGGACAGCTCCTGGAGAAGGAGCGGCCAGGCTGGATCATCGACGTTGAGCAGCTCATCGACCTCGCGCATGCCCGCATCGTCGCACCAGCACTGAAGATGCAGTCCGCCGGGCCACCTTCACTTCGATCCACCAAACGAGATGATCTCTTAAGCTCAGCGCAGTCGGGCGTGCAGGATGGCGGCCCCGTCACCCTCGAGGTCTTCGCAGGCCGCGGCACGGCCCGCCATCCCCATCACCAGCGATAGGGTCGGGCCCCGGAGCAGATGCCCCGAGCCGGTGGTGAACGGTCCGTCCGTAGCCTCGAGCCGCAGACCCGCAATCGTGGTCTCGCTCGGGACGGTGAAGTCGCGGCTGGCGAAGAACCGGGCCACGGCGGTCGTCGTGGCCACTGGGGGTGGCCGTACTAGACCCAATGGCCGACGGATGTCCTCGCTGTGGACGACGATCTCGCCCAACCAGGCAGCAGTATGTCCTGTCGGCCCGGCGGGCCCGGCGACGACTTCGCGGAAGAGCCGCAAGGTCTCTTGGGGTGTAGCACCACGGTGCTTCGCAAGCCGTCGGTCATTGTGCAGATCGGGGTCGAAGCGCGCAGCCGACATGCTCAGCAGCCAGCGCCCCATACTCGTGCCGGCACCTGCCGTCAGATGGGCTACCACCTCCTCCACGGTCCAGCGTTCGCATAGTGATGTTGTCGCCCACTGACCCGTGCTGAGTTCGGCGAGGTCTTGAGCGAGCGCGGACCGCTCTTCGTGGATTGCCCCCTCCAGAGCTCTCCGGGTCTCCAGAACGTGTGGTGCAGCCACAGGCCGGCCTCCAGGTATCGGGTGTACTCCATCAGACTCCTCTCGCAGCCCGAACTCATCGACTGCACCCACGCATCGGACCGCATCGGACGCTTGTGTTCCGGAACAACAGAGGACCTGCGCCTGTTGACCGGTCAGGACTTCGGTCTGCGCTGTTGAGAGCCGCTTGCTGACAGCAGGTCATGGCGGATGTGCATCGTGCCGTCAGAGCCGGGGGCCGCCATGATCTACGGCCCGCTGCCCTGGCTGACCGACAGGTGGGCAAAGGCTCACCGACGTGGCCGACGCCCGGTCGCCGGGGTTCAGGGAGTAGAGCCCGTCGGCTCTGCGGTGGCAGCGAGCTTCACCCAGCGTTGGTGGACGCGGTGTCGGTAGCGTTCCCGCTTCTCGCACTGCCAGCACAGCCACGTGTCCGGGTAGGCGAGGAGGGATGTGTTTGAGCACGACGGTGTTGCGCATGTAGTGCGGGTCGTGGGTCCGTCATGGATGACGACGCCGCCCCGGGTTTCCGAAATGAGGTCGTAGCCGGTGGGGCGCTCGGTCAGGACGTAGGCGTCGTGGCGCAGAGGGTGGAAAGGGACGAACTCGTTGGGGACGTGGTCAGGCTCGGATGAGTTGTGATGCTCGGGACAGCGCTGTTTCCACCAGCGGAGAGCAATGTTGAAGTCGGCTACCTGCCACGCCCAGATGATTCCGCCAGTGAGGCTCAGAACCGCCTGACCCAGTCGGCCTGCGACCTGATCCTCGTCGATAGAGACGGGTTCCCAGCTGCCTTCGCTCAGGTCACAAACGGCGTTCTCGCACCGTTGACCGGTCTGGCCGTCGCGGCCGATGCACTGCAGATCCTCGATGGCACAGGGGCCGATGCGGAGCATTCCGCTATAGGCGATGACATGACGAACTGCCTGAGTCCCCTCCGGTTCGGGATTTTCCACCTCTTCCTGGGTGGCCGGCTCTACGTACGGGATGAACTCGCCATTTTCGATTGCCACGCGCATCCGTACGGCAAGGACGCGGACGAGTTCATGGATGTCCGGTGGTAGGTCCGGGTGGTCGAACGCGGGACAGATGGCGGGGTGAGGGATGCGGCAGTAACCGTTGGAAGCATCCGTGCCGGGGTAGGCGATCCCGTGTTCCACATGCCAGCGCATTTTCGAGGGGATGCGTCGGGTGGGGAACTCAGTGGTCAGCGGGATTCTCAGGGCGTCGTACCGCTCGAACCACTCGATGGGGGTGTTGCAGTACTTGCACCGGGAGGCTCCGGCTTTCCGGAGGACCTTGGTCTTGGCTGAGCGGTGAAGATACATCGACATGACGGGTGATCCGGCTTCCGGCTTGCTGGTCTGCCTGCGCCAGAACAACGACCGCTACGGACCATGGATACGCGCGGGGGCGTGTACCTGCCCCGTCTGAGTGCGGGGTCGTCACGCGGTCTGGAGGCGCCACGTCCGAACGGACGACTCGTCGACTCGCGGTTCTTCGGCGATCTGGAACGGCCCGTGAGGCTGGCCGGCCCTGTCGGCGAGCCACGCGTCCAGGTGCGCCGCGTGCGGCCTTTCCCCCAGGCGAGTGCGCGGCATGTAGGGCAGGAGTGTCTTGGCCGTCAGGAGAGCCTCTGCCGAGGCGGGCTCTTCAGCGAGTACACGGTTCTCGTTCCACTCCTGTAGGAACAGGCTCCAGACCCGGTCGGGGTTCACGTCCCGTTCCGCCTGTACCGGTACGGGCGGGGGCGCAGAAGGGTCTGGGGCCTTGGGACAGTTCACGGAATTTCGTTCATCCCGCCAGGCCCACGAGCCCTCAGCGCCGTTGCTGTCCATGCGCTCCTCGATGTGCACACCGCAGTAACGGCAGGGCCGGGCCCGAAGGGAGCGTGGGTTGCACCGCGGACAGTCCTTACGATCAGCGGTGACACGGCGGCCGGGGCTGTAGCACGTTCCGCACCAGTCGGCAGGCAGCGGCTGATGATCGCCAAGGTAGATCGCCACAGGCTGCCCGGCCATCCGCATCATGGCTGCCGCCGTGGCCAGCTGGGCGAAGACGACAGCGGCGTCGAATCGGCCTGCCTCAGCGTGCTGCTCGGCCGCTACGAAGTAATTCTCGCTGTCCATCGATTCCTCCTGAACGCTCGCTGGCCGCTGGACGCGGGCGGTACAGGACTAACCGGCTGATCAACGCCGAGGTTTCGGGCGGCCACATCATGAGGTCGGTCTCAGGTCTTCTCCAGGGGGAGCCAGGCCCCGGAATGGGGCGGGCGCGGCGACGGGACCCCCGGGAGCAGGCCCAGCACGGCGACGGCGGCCACGCCGGCCAGGAGCAGCAGCGTGGAGCCGGCGGTCCCGTTCGCCGCCTCGGGTTCCAGGCCGGTGAACAGGTCCGTCAGCTTCACCTCGCCCGGTTCTCGGCCCTCGTACCAGGGCTGGAAGGCGCTGAGCAGCAGAGCCGCCGCTCCGGCCAGGGTGAGCAGGACTGAGGCGGTGCGGGCCATGATGCGGCTCCTCGATCTCCTGTACGGGTCGACGCGTCGTTGTCGGTCCTGTGCCGCCCGGCGGCTCGTCAGGAACGGTGCAGGGCCGCCGGGCGCCGGCGGCGCAGTGCCGGGCGGGCCGGCAGGAGGATGCCCGCGGCCACGGTCACGACGACGACCAGGACGATGGCCCCCACCTGGACCGGTGGCAGATAGGGCAGCGACCCGGTGACGGACAGGCTGAACGCGGTGAGGGGGATCAGGGCGGCCAGCGCACCGACCACCAGTCCGGTGACGGTCACGATCGCCGCCTCGACCCGCAGCATGCGCCGGACCTGGCCGCGCCCCGCGCCCACCAGCCGGAGCAGGACCAGTTCCTGGCGGCGTCCGATGACGATGAGCACCAGGGTGCTGAGGACGGCGACGACGGTGAACCCGCCGACGACGGCGACGGCCGCGACGGTGAGTACCTGGCTCACGCCCCGGTCCTCGGACTGGAGGTGTTCCGGGCTCGGGTGCGCGGTCACCCGTGCGCCGAGCACGATGCCGGAGAGCGCCTCGCCCACCGCCTCGCGCACGGCTGCCCGGTCGGCGTCCGGGGCGGTCCGGGCGAGGATGCGGGTGTCCAGCGGCGCGGTCACGTGCCGTGCCAATGCCTCGCGGGCGAACAGGAAGTCGCCGAGAGCGAGGCCGCGTTCGTAGACCGCGACCACCCGCAGGGAGGCGCTGACCCCGTCGCCGTAGCGCAGCCGGACTGTGGAGCCGACTCCGGCGTCCAGCGCGTCGGCCCGGGTCGCACCGAGCGCGACGGTGCCCTCACGCAGGTCCTTCAGGGAGCCGGAGGTGACGTCGGGGTCGAGCGTGGCGGGCAGGGCGCCGGGCGTGACGCCCAGCACCGGGAGCCGTTCGAGGACGGGGTCGCCGGCCTCCTTCCTGGCGAGGACGACCGTGCTGTGGAGTGTGCCCGTGGCGGCCTCGACGCCCGGTACGGCGGCCACGCGGCGGGCGGCCCCGGCGGGCAGTCCGGCGTCCTCGGTGGTCACGACGAGGTTCGCGCGCGTCGCCTGCCGCGCCTGGGCGCTGCCCTCGTGGTCCATGGTGGCGCCCGCCGTGAGCTGGACGCCCACGAAGGCGACGACCAGGGCGACCGGGGTGATGGCGGCCCCCAGCCGGGGCGAGTTCGCGGTGGTGGACGCGGCGGCGAGGTGGCCTCCGGCGCCGCCGAGTCTCCGGGCGGGCGGTGCGAGCAGGCGCATGGCTCCCCGGGCGATCCACGGGCCGAGGAGCGCGCAGGCGATCACCAGGGCGAGGGCCGCGCTGCTCGCCGCCATGGCCGCGAGCTCGCCCGACTGCAAGGCCGCGGTGCCCGCGGAGCTGAGGCCGGCGAAGAGCACGACGAGGCCGGTCACGGTGCGGCCCCGGCCGGGCCGGCCCGGTTCGCTCTGGGCTTCGCCGAGCGCCTGGGCGGGTCGGATCCTGGCGATGCGGCCGCAGGCCAGGGCGGCGGCGACCCGGGCCACGGCCAGGGTCAG
>NZ_JAAGNI010000225.1 GCF_010550605.1 Streptomyces sp. SID9727 | reverse complement strand
TGGTCCAGCGGCCCCGGCGCCGCGACGCCCACCCCGAGCACCGGCAGCGCCCCGTCCCCGCGCACGGCGGCGACCGCCCCCGCGGCGGCCGTCAGCACCTCGTCCGCCGGGGCCCCGAAGTCCAGCGGAGCCGTACGGCTTTCGGCGACCGTGCCCGCGAGGTCGACCAGGACCACGGACAGCCCGTCGCGGTCCAGGTGCAGCCCCACCGCGTGCCCGGCCCCGGGGACGAGCCGCAGCACGGTCCGGGGTTTCCCGCCCGTGGAGGCGCGGCGGCCCGCCTCGGCGGCCAGGCCCTCGGCGCGCAGCCGGGCGGTGATCTTGCTGACGGCCTGCGGGGTGAGCCCGGTGCGCTCGGCGAGTTCGAGCCGGCTGATGCCGCGCTCCCCGGCCACCCGCAGCAGGTCGAGGACGAGGGCCGCGTTGTGGCTGCGCAGGGCGGGGAGGTTCGCGCCGGTGTTGCTCCTGTTCACCGAACCATTGTGACCCGCGCTTGCACTTTGGCAACAGCGTTGCGAAAGTGGGGGCCATGACCTCCTTGCGCGTCGGACTCGTCGGCTACGGCCTGGCGGGGTCCGTCTTCCACGCCCCGCTGATCACCGCGACCGACGGCCTCGTCCTGGACACGGTCGTCACCCGCGACGAGGAGCGCCGCGCCCAAGCGCGCGCCGCCCACCCCGGCGTGCGGTTCGCGGATGCGCCGGACGAGCTGTGGCAGCGGGCGGACGAGCTGGACCTGATCGTGATCGCGTCGCCGAACAGGACGCACGTACCGCTCGCGCGGGCGGCGCTGGAGGCCGGGCTCCCGGTGGTGGTGGACAAGCCGGTCGCGGGCACGGCGGCCGAGGCGCGTGAGCTGGCGGCGCTGGCCGACGAGCGCGGGCTACTGCTCTCGGTCTTCCAGAACCGCCGCTGGGACAACGACTTCCTCACCCTGCGCGCGCTCCTCGCGGACGGCGCTCTGGGCGAGGTCCAGCGCTTCGAGTCCCGCTTCGAGCGGTGGCGCCCGCGGCTGAAGGGCGGCTGGCGCGAGTCGGGCGACCCGCGCGAGATCGGCGGGCTGCTGTACGACCTGGGCAGCCATGTGGTCGACCAGGCGCTGACCCTGTTCGGCCCGGCGGCCCAGGTGTACGCCGAGTCGGATCTGCGGCGCCCGGGCGCGGCGGCCGACGACGACACGTTCGTGGCGGTCACGCACACCTCGGGCGTCCGCTCGCACCTGTACATGAGCGCGACGACGGCCCAGCTCGGCCCGCGGTTCCGGGTGCTCGGGTCCGCCGCCGGCTTCGTGAAGTACGGTCTCGACCCCCAGGAGGCCGCCCTGCGCGAGGGCGCCCGGCCGGTCCCGGGCGAGCCGTGGGGCGAGGAGGGCGAGGAACTGTGGGGCCGGCTCGGCGCGGGCGAGTCCCCGCTCACGGGCGGCGGCACCCCGGTCCGTACGCTCCCGGGCGACTACCCGGCGTACTACGCGGCGGTCACGGACGCGCTGCGCGGGACGGGCGACAATCCGGTGACCGCCCTTCAGGCCGCCGAGGCCCTGGACGTCCTGGAGGCGGCCCGCCGCTCGGCCCGCGAAGGGGTCACCGTGACCCTGCGGCCCGCTGGCACCAGCACCTCCGTACCCCCGCCCGCCCACGCCCCCGAGGAGCAGCCCGCATGAACCCCACCGCTCCGACCATCTCCGAGCTGATCGCCCAGGAGCGCCGGCTGACGCTGCCGCACTTCGGCTACGACGACGCCTACGCGCTCGGCGGGCTGCTGGTCGCGCTGGCCCGGGAACGGCACGCCCCGGTCGCGATCGACATCCGGCGCGGGGCGCAGCAGCTGTTCCACGCGGCGCTGCCCGGTTCGAGCGCGGACAACGACGCGTGGATCGACCGCAAGCGCCGGGTGGTCGAGCGGTACGGGGAGAGCTCGTACCTGGTGGGGACGCGGTTCCGGGCGAAGGGGACGACGTTCGACGAGGCGTCCCGGCTGGACCCGGACGTGTACGCGGCGCACGGCGGCTCGTTCCCGATCGCCGTCGAGGGCGCGGGCGTCATCGGCTCGGTGACGGTCTCGGGGCTGCCGCAGGCGGAGGACCACGCGCTGGTGGTGGAGGCGCTGGAGCAGTTCGTGACGCGGATCGACGGCTGACGCACGCGGAGGGGTGGGATCCGTGCGCGACGGATCCCACCCCTCCGATGTATCAGGACGCTCTCTGCGCTCTAGCGTGCGCCTCGAAGCACGCTCCGGAGTGCGCCTGCAAGCACCCCTCAGGCGTCCTTCAGCTCCTGCCGCTGCCGGCCGAGCCCCTCGATCTCCAGCTCCACGACATCGCCCGCCCGCAGGTACGGCTTGGGCTCGGGCTGCCCCATGGCGACACCGGCCGGGGTGCCGGTGTTGATGACGTCGCCCGGGTAGAGCGTCATGAACCGGCTCAGATAGCGGACGACCTCGCCGACCGGGAAGATCTGGTCGGCGGTCGTGCCGTCCTGCTTCAGCTCGCCGTTGACCCAGAGCCTCAGCGGGAGGGCCTGCGGGTCGGCGACCTCGTCGGCGGTGACCAGCCAGGGGCCCAGCGGGTTGAACGTCTCGCAGTTCTTGCCCTTGTCCCAGGTGCCGCCGCGCTCGATCTGGAACTCGCGCTCGGAGACGTCGTGCGCGACCGCGTACCCGGCGACGTGGGCGAGTCCTTCCTCGGCCGTCTCCAGGTAGCGCGCGGTGCGCCCGATGACGACGGCGAGCTCGACCTCCCAGTCGGTCTTCACGCTGCCGCGCGGCACGAGCACGGTGTCCTCGGGTCCGACGACGGTGTCCGGTGCCTTGAAGAACAGGATGGGCTCGTCGGGGATCGACGCCCCGGTCTCCGTGGCGTGGTCGTGGTAGTTCAGCCCGATGCACACGATCTTGCCGATCCGGGCGAGCGGCGGGCCCACCCGCAGCCCCCCGGCGTCGAGCGTCGGCAGCCCGCCGGACGCGGCGGCGGCACGCACCCGGGCGAGCGCGTCCTCGTCGGCCAGCAGGGCGCCGTCGATGTCGGGGACGAGGCCCGACAGGTCGCGCAGGGTTCCGTCCTCGTCCAGCAGCGCCGGTCGTTCCGCGCCCGCCGTACCCACACGAAGCAGCTTCAAGAGTCGTTCTCCTCGGTCGGGATCAGGCCCGTCGGATGGGTGGCGGCCATCGCAGGCTTGTCCGATCCTCCAAGACATCCGATCACTCCGCAAGACCCTGTTCACCACCTGGACCGGGCCGCCCCGCCGCCGTCGCTACGCGGCCGTGGCGACCGCGGCACCCGGCGCGGTCATGTCGCGGTACAGGAAGGCCCGCTCGACCGCGGTCCAGGTCGTGCTGGTGACCACGTACAGCGCGGCGGCCAGCGGCACGAAGGCGACGGTGAAGAGGGTGAAGAAGGACATCAGCGGCATGAGCTGGTTCATCGCGCCCATGCCGGGCACCGGCTGTCCGTCGGGGCCGGCGGGCGGGGTGACCGGGTTGGCGGCCATCTGACGCTTCGTACGCCCGTAGTTGAAGGTGGCGACGGCTGCCACGATCACGAAGAGGCCCAGGTAGACGAGGCCCTGCGCGCCGAACATCCCGCCGTGCCCGAGCGCGTCGTGCCAGCGCTCGCCGAGCGGCGCGTCGAAGAGCTGGTGGCCGAGGAGCGAGTTCGCCTCGCCGCCGATCCTCTGGCTGGAGAAGAGGTGGTAGAGCAGGAAGAACGCGGGCATCTGGAGGAGGCTCGGCAGGCAACCGGAGAGCGGCGAGACCTTCTCCTCGCGGTGCAGCTCCATGAGCGCCTTCTGCATCCGCTCGCGGTCCTTGCCGTGCTTCTTGCGCAGCTCGGCGATCTGCGGCTGGAGCCGGCGCTGGGCCTTCTGCCCGCGTGCGGCGGCCCGCGAGAGCGGGTGCACGGCGAGCCGGACGAGCGCGGTGAACAGGACGATCGCGGCGGCGGTGGACGCGCTCTGGAAGAGCGGGTGGAGCAGGTCGGCGAGGGCGCCGACCAGGCTGGCGAAAGCGGACATGAAGGCGGACATGGCTGAGCCCTCCGGGGTCTCGTCGTGCCGGACGTGTTGATTCGGCGTGACGGGTCCGCGAGGGCGCTGCTGTGGGTCCCCTACGCGGCCGTCGGGAGGGCACGGCCCGGCGCTCGGGGGCGTCGGCGCCCCTGGGCGTCCGGGTCCCGTTGCGGAAGGAACGCGGTGCGCTTCTCCCGGTCGCGCATGGCCGTACGCACCCGGGTGCGGGGCACCGGGGCGGCGCAGCGGGCGCTGATGACCGAGCAGGCGACGAGCGCGGTGCCGGCGGCCGCGGTGGCGGCCAGCGCGACGGCTGCGGAGAGGCTGCCGCCCTCGGCGAGGAGCACCTCGGTGAGGAGGAAGAGGAGCAGCCCCGCGGGGCGCAGGACACGGGAGAGACCGCGGCGTACGCGGCTCGTGGCGCCGGTGTCCATGGGCGGTGCCTCCCTTCCGTATCCGCTCCTGTCGGTCCATCCGTTATACACGACCGGCCGAGCGGGTCAACGTGCGTTGACGACCACGCGGTCCGCCTCCAGCTCGTCCCGGGCCAGCACCTCCTCGTCCGGCCGTTCGTCGCGCTCGCGCGGCCCGGCGTACGTCACCACGAGCGCGACCGCCAGGTTGGCGGCGAGGGCGACGATGCCCGCGTTCACGCCCCACACCGGATCGTGCTCCGTGAACACGAACCCGCACACCACACCGACCCCGACGACGAGCCCGGACAGCGCCCCGAGCAGCGTCAGCCGCCGCCACATCAGCCCCAGCAGCACCATGGGGAGCAGCTGCGCCATTCCCTCGTACGAGATGAGCGAGAGGCGTACGAGGGTGTTGGGGGCGGTGTACGTGAGGAGCAGCGCCAGGGAGCCCGCGACCACGACGACCAGCTGCGCGGCGCCCTTCTGCCGGCGCTCCCAGCGGGGCACGAGCGAGAGCACACTGCGGCCCCACATCGTGCCGATGACCAGCATGAACACCGCCATGGGCACGATCGAGGAGAGCGCGGCGGCCACCCCGATGACCCCGACGGACCAGGCGGGCAGCGAGTCCGTGACCAGCTTGAAGAGAGCGAGGTTGGACTCGGCGCCCACCAGCCCCGGCACCACGAACAGCGCCGCCATGCCGAGCAGCATCGGGACGAAGAGCAGGACGTTGTAGGCCGGGAGCCACATCGCGTTGCGGCGGAGCACGTCGGCGTTCTTCGCGCCCAGGTAGCCGGCGACGGTGGTCGGGAAGATCACGACGGTGAGCGAGTTCAGGAACGACGTGGTGATGAACCACGCCTGTCCGAGGCCGCTGTCCCCGTGGCCGGGGAAGGTCAGCCACTCGCTCTTCTCGCTGACGAGCCGGTCGAGGAAGGGCCCGTAGCCGTCGAAGTAGTGCACGGGCACGTAGACCGCCAGGAAGCCGAGCGTGAGGATCACCAGCAGGTCCTTCAGGACGGAGACCCACGCGCTGCCGCGCAGTCCGCTGACGACGACGAAGCCGGTGGTGACGGCGAAGGCGATGAAGTACGCCCAGTTCAGGCTGATGGCCCCGTACGAGATCGTCGAGACGACGACGCCCATGCCGGTGATCTGGAGCTGGATGTACGGAAGCAGGAACACGGTCGCCAGGACGGCCACGAGCGCGCCGAGCCAGGGCCGCCCGAAGCGGTGCGCCACCATGTCGGTGATCCCGACGAGACCGTGCTTGCGCGCGTACGCCCACAGCATCGGCCCGACGACGTAGCCGACGGCGTACCCGCAGGACATGTACGCGACGACGTAGAGGACGGGCGCCCCGTAGTTGTAGCCCCAGCCGGCGGCGCCGAGGTAGCTGAAACTGGTGTAGCCCTCGCCGGCCATCAGCACCCAGATGAAGACGGTGCCGAGGCTGCGCCCGCCCACCGACCACTCGGCGAGCCCGCCCCCTCCGCCGCGTCTGCCGCGTACGGCGAGCAGCCCCAGGGCGACGGTGGCGACCATGAAGACCCCGAAGACGGAGGTCGCGACGGCGGCGTTCACCGGCGGTCACCCCGCCGGGTCAACCACACGGCGACGGGGGTCAGCACGGTCGCCCCGAGCAGCCAGAAGAAGAGGAACGGCAGCCCGAGAACGACGGGCCGGACCCGGTTCACGAACGGCAGCGCCCCGAGGTAGAGCACGTAGGGGACCAGCAACCACAACAACTGCGGACGTCGTCTGAGCACGTGGAGACACGTTAGAGGGTCGACGGCATGCCCGGGCCATTGCCCGGGGCGTTGCCCGGGGAGTAGCCCCCACCGCGCGCCCGCACAGCAGTACGGTGTGGTGCATGCGCCCCGACACCCCTGCCGACCACATCTCCGAAGCCGAGCGTCTGCTCCGCACCGCGGCGCAGTACCCCGAGGACAACGAACCGCTGCTCCTCCAGGCCGCGGCCCACCTGGAGCTCGGCGGCGACCGCGCCCGCGCCGCGACGCTCTACGACGACCTGCTCGGCGACCCCCGCACCGAGCACCCGCACCTGGTGAAGGCGCTCAGCGCCGCGAACCTGTGGGAGTACGGCCACGAAGCGGAGGCCCGCGCGCTGATCGACGGCGTCCGGGTGGCGGCCCCGCAGGAGGCCGCCCCGTGGGAGATCGCGGCCGAGACGCTGGAGGCCCACGACGAACTGGAAGCGGCGCACGACCTCTTCTCCACGGCCCTGCGCCTGCTGATCGCCCCGGGCGAGGAGGTCCCGTACGCGACCCAGTCGCTGCTGACCGGCCGCCACCGGGTGCGCCGCCTGATGGGCGTCGGGCACGACGCCTGGGACGAGCTGGCGGACACGCTGCACACGGCGGCGGTCCCGCTGGACGAGCTCCACGACCCGAAGCGCCTGTGGTCCCTCGGGTCGTCGGACCCGGGCGAGCTGCGCGCCGAGATCACCCGCCTCCGTGCCGAACTGGGCACGTACCGCACGGCGTTGTCCCGCCCCTTCCCGGTGGCGGTGCTGCACTGGCCGGCGGCGGAGTTCCGCGAACTCCTCACGGCGTACCCGAGCCTGGGCAGCGAGTACGCCTCCCACCCGGACCACTTGGCCCGCCTGGAGACGGCCCTGCGCGACCTCCAGGCGGCGGGCACCCCGAACCTCGGCATCGTCCGGGGCACGGTCCCCTCCTACGAGGCCTTCGCCGCCTCCGAATCCGCCTCCCCGGCCGACCCGGACCTTCTCCCCCAGTACGCGACGACCCTGGCCGCCCGGGGCCGAGCGGTGCCTTGGCCCCCGGCGAAGAGCGCGGAGTGCTGGTGCGGGTCGGGGGAGTCCTACCGGGGATGCCACGGGGGGCGGGTGTAGGGGGCCGCAGTCCGGGGCGGGGGTAGGGGCTGCCTCGGGGGATGGGTGCGTGACGGGGCCGGTGTGAGGCGGCCGGAACGCGGATGCCGGGGCGCGTCCAGGCTCCGTACCCTGCCCCCATGCCCGAACTCCAGCGCCTGCGCCCCGACCACGCCCCGGCCGTCCTCGCGTTCGAGAAGGCCAACCGCGCGTACTTCGCCGCGTCGGTCCCGGACCGCGGCGACGCCTACTTCACCGACTACCCGCCCCGCCACGAGGCGCTGCTCGCCGAACAGGCGGCGGGCACCTGCCACTTCCACGTCCTGGTGGCTGAGGAGACGGGTGAGGTCCTGGGCCGCTTCAACCTGATGGACGTCTCCGCCGGCACGGCGGAACTCGGCTTCCGCCTCGCGGAGAAGGCCACGGGCAGGGGCCTGGCGACGACCGCGGTGCACGACCTCTTCGCGCTGTGCCGCACGACGTACGGCCTGACGGCGCTCAGGGCGAGGGCGGCGGCGCGGAACACGGCGTCGCGGGCGGTGCTGAGGAGGACGGGGTTCGTGGAGACGGGCGAGGCGGTGGTGTTGAGCGGGGAGGCGGGGGTGGGGTTCGTGCGGGTGCTGGGTGCGGCGCCGATGTGACGCGGACGCATTTGTCACCGGGATTCCCCGCTGTCCCACCTTTGCAATACCATCACATCGCATCTACTCATCAGGGCCGCACCTCCCCACGCAGGTCTCAGCTCTGTGTGCGCGAGGAAGGCTTCATGGTGCCGTACCAGCCCTCTGCCGACTGGCAGTTCGAGGTCCCCACCACCGGCACCAAGCGGCTTCCGCCCGCCGCCCGGTACGTCGAGTCACTGACGCACCAGGGGTACGGATTCGAGGCGGCCATCGCCGACCTCGTGGACAACTCCATCGACGCGGGTGCGCGCAACGTCGTCGTCAGCCTGCTGCGCGACGACGACCGGCTGGTCAGCCTCCTCGTCATCGACGACGGCCGCGGCATGGACGACGCCACGCTGGACACCGCCATGACGGTGGGCGGCAGGCAGGGGTACGACGACAGGGCGCTCGGGCACTTCGGCGCGGGCCTCAAGGCGGCGTCCCTGTCGCACGCCGACTCGCTCACCGTGATCAGCCGCACCAAGCGCAGCCCGTCCACCGGGCGCCGCTGGCTGACGGCCCGCGCCCGGGCCGACTTCAGCTGCGACATCGTCGACCCGGGCTACTGCCAGGACCTTGTCGACCGCTACGACGGCGTCATCCAGTGGCAGGGCACGATCGTGCGCTGGGACCGGGTCCGCGCCTTCGAGACCATCACCACCGGCCAGGCCGACCGCTACCTCAACGACGCGATCGAGAAGCTGGAGACCCACCTCGGGCTCTACCTCCACCGCTTCCTGGCCCGCGACGGCTTCAACATCGACATCGTCGTGGAGGACGTGCGGACCACGGAGGAGCTGGACCACCGCGGAGTCGAACCGATCGACCCGTTCGGCTACCGGGTGCCCGGCCGGGCCGGCTACCCCCGTACGTACACCGCTCCCGTCGAGGGCGTCGGCGAGGTCGCGCTGACCGCGCACATCTGGCCGCCCAAGTCGCCACTGGTCAGCTTCCGGGGCATCGGCCCGCTCGCCGAGCGGCAGGGCTTCTACATCTACCGCAACGACCGGCTCGTCCAGGCGGGCGGCTGGAACAGCACCCGCAGCCCGGAGGGCCACCTCGCGCTCGCCCGGATCGCCGTGGACCTGCCGTCCGCGCCGAACGACGTCTTCAACCTCACGGTGAAGAAGGACGGCGTGACCGTCACCCCCGCGTTCGCCCGCGGTCTGGAGCAGGCCGTGGACGCCGCGGGTCACACCTTCGCCGCGTACGTGCAGGAGGCGGCGCTCACCTACCGCGAGGCGGCCCGGCGTGCCACCGAGCCGCAGCGCAAGGCGGTGCTCCCGGCGGGCAAGGGGATCGACCCGAAGCTGCGGCGGACGCTGCGCGACGAGCTGCCGGAGCTGGAGGGCGAGGACCCGATCGCGTTCCGCTGGGACAGCCTGCCGCCCGACGTGTTCTTCGAACTCGACCGGGAGCAGCGGGAGGTGCGGCTCAACAAGGAGTACCGGCAGGTGCTGAACGGCGGCCGGCGCGGCGGGCTGAACGACGCCCCGGTGATCAAGAGCATGCTCTATCTGATGGTCAACGAGATCTTCCAGAAGGAGCGGGTCCGGGCCGTCCACACCGACAACGTGGCGCTCTGGAACAGCGTCCTGGTCACGGCGGCACGCTGCGAGATGGAGCGCTGAGCACCCCCTCCCCCGCCCGCCCGTCCCCGCAACCGATCCGAGAGAGCCGCCTGCCATGACCGACCCCCTGTTCACCCTGCACGGCGATGTGCTGGCCGCGATGCGCCGGGGGCCCAAGCCCTTCGCCAAGCTCGCCTTCGTGCTCTCGGACGACGAGGAGCCCGCCGACACCGCGCTCTCCCACTTCCAGGACCGGGTCCTGGGCGGGGAACCGGGTGACGGGCTGATCGCCCTGTGGCACCGCACCCTGACCGCCTGGGACCTGGCGGAGCAGGCCGACTGGTCGACGGCGCCGCCCCGCACGGATGAGCGCCGCACGGACACGTACACCCGGCTGGGCTTCGGTCCCGGGCTGCGGAAGGCGCTCGACAGCGCGGTCCCGGTGTTCAAGGAGCCCGGGCCGACGGTCATCAGCAAGGAGTTCGCCTCCTGGTACTCCCGGGACGTGGCCGCGGCGCGCTCCTTCTACTGGAATTCGTACGAGGCGCTGCTGCGCCGCAAGGGCTGGTCGGACGCGGCGGTCTCCGGGCTGGACGAGGCGAGCCACGCCGTGGTCGAGCGCCTCTCCGACCCCACCCGCCCCGAGGCGTACGGGGCGCGCGGCCTGGTGGTGGGCTACGTCCAGTCGGGCAAGACCGCCAACTTCACCGGCGTCACCGCGAAGGCCATCGACGCGGGATACCGCCTGGTCATCGTCCTCGGCGGCACGCTGAACCTGCTCCGGAGCCAGACCCAGCGCCGGCTGGACATGGAGCTCATCGGCCAGGAGAACATCCTGCGCGGCGCGGACCCGGCGGACCGGGACGCCCTGGTCGGCATCGACTACCAGGAGGACGCGGACTGGCCGGAGAAGTTCGTCAGCCACGGCGGCCGGCCCTCAGCGCTCGGCGCCTTCGACATCGAGCGCCTCACCACCCGTGACGACGACTACAAGAGCCTGCTGCGCGGCATCCGCGCCCTCGAGTTCGAGAAGCAGTCGCGTACCGAGCCGCTGTACGCCCCGGCCAACCTGCACCGCGCCGCGGCCCGGATCATGGTCGTGAAGAAGAACAAGTCCGTCCTGGACAAGCTGATCGCGGACCTCAAGAAGATCGGCCCGATCCTCTCCGAGATCCCCGCGCTGATCATCGACGACGAGTCGGACCAGGCGTCGGTCAACACCACGAACCCGAAGAAGTGGGAAGAGGGCAAGGTCACCCGGACGGCCATCAACGGCCAGATCTCCGAGCTGCTCGGCCTGCTGCCCCGTGCCCAGTACGTCGGCTACACCGCGACCCCGTTCGCCAACGTCTTCGTGGATCCGGGCGACGGCGAGGACATCTTCCCGCGCGACTTCCTCGTCTCGCTGCCCCGCCCGACCGGCTACATGGGCGTCCAGGACTTCCACGACCTCGACACGGACGAGGGCACCGCGGAGGAGACGCACGTCCGGGGCATCTACGAGAACACGGGCGACCGCCTCCAGGAGGCTCTGGACGCGTTCGTCCTCACGGGGGCGCTCAAGCTGTACCGCGCCGACCGGGGCGTGGCCGAGGGGCCGTTCCGGCACCACACGATGCTCGTCCACGAGTCCGTGCGCATGGCCGAGCACACGGCCCTCGCCCTGCGGATCAGCACCATGTGGCACCAGGCCGCCTACACGAGCCGCCAGGGCCACGACCGCCTGGCCGCCCTCTTCGCCTCGGACTTCCACCGCTTCGCCGACGCGGAGCTGCCCACGCCGGAGTCGTATGAGGAGCTGAGGGCCTACGTCTCGCGCGCCCGCCAGCTCATCAACGCGGGCGGCACCCCCGTCCTGGTGGTGAACGGCGACACCGAGCGCGACTACGACCAGCCCGCCCTGGACTTCGAGCGGACCCCGCACGTGTGGAAGATCCTGGTGGGCGGCACGAAGCTGTCCCGGGGCTTCACGGTCGAGGGCCTGACGGTCACGTACTACGTCCGCCCCATCCAACAGACCGACACCCTGATGCAGGTGGGCCGCTGGTTCGGCTTCCGCCCCGGCTACCGCGACCTGGTCCGCCTCTACATCGGCCGCGAGGTACCGGTCGGCAGGACGAGGACCATCGACCTCTACGAAGCCTTCGAGGCCATCTGCCGCGACGAGGAGACGTTCCGCGCCCAGCTGACCCGCTACGCCACCCTGGTGGACGGCAAACCCCAGGTCACCCCTGCCCAGATCCCCCCACTGGTCTCCCAGCACCTCTCCTGGATACGCCCCTCGGCCCGCAACAAGATGTTCAACGCGGAACTGGTGGAGATCCGCTCCCCGGGCCAGTGGGTGGAACCGACGGCGTACCCGGTGGGGGCGGAGGAGCTGCGGGGGAACGTGGGGGCTTGGGGGGTGGCGTTGGGGGCGTTGGGTGAGGACATCTCCGTATTCGTGACCCTCTCCGGCAACGACCGGGGCGGTTACGCCCGCTACCCCGCCCGGACGGCGGTTCTCAGCCATGCCCAGCTGCTGGAGATCGTGAGCCGCCTGACCTGGGGCCGGCCGGATCTCTTCGCCCCTCACCTGGCCTATCTGCGGGACGCGAGCGACGCCGGGTGCGCTACGGACGACTGGGCGGTGATCCTTCCGCAGACGTCCGGACCGACGAGCGTGTCAGCCAGCATCCTCGGCAGTCAGCCCGTCAGCCTGGTCCAGCGCAAGCGGAACGCCCGCGGCGTGTTCAACCGCATCTCCGGTGTCGCCCACCGCCAGTCCGCCGAGCGGATCGCCGGACTGCGCGCGCTGAGTGACGACGACCCGTTCGCCACTCAGCTTCACCGCCCGCGCCGCGGAGCCGTGCTCCTCTACCCGGTCATCGACCCCAGCGTTGGCAGCCCGGAAGACCTCGTGAATGACGGCAGCGTCGACCCCGGCAAGGTCGTGCTGGCTGCGGCGTTCATCCCAGCCGCCAGCGCGACGGACAAGCCGGTACCCTACGTTCGCTTCCGGGCGGTCGACTCGTCCCGGCCTGGTGAAGCCACTATTGAAGTGCGATGAACGTGACCCTGGAGTGACCGTAGTGCCTGAGCCCGCAGACTGGACCCCGCCGGACGGCTCGTGGGCCTCGTCTGCGGCGCGCCGCCGGAACATGCAGGCGATCCGCAGCCGCGATACCCAGCCGGAACGCCTCATCCGCCGGCTGGTGCATGCGAACGGCCTTCGCTACCGCGTGGCCGCGCGGCCTCTGCCAGACCTCCGCCGGACGGCTGACCTGGTCTTCCGTCCAGCGAAGGTGGCCGTATTCATCGACGGCTGTTACTGGCACGGCTGCCCCGAGCACTATGTACCGCCCAAGACGAACCCGGGGTACTGGTCAGACAAAGTGGCCCGGAACATGGCCCGGGACCGCGACACTGACAAGCGGCTGGCCGAGGCCGGGTGGGCCGTCCTGCGGTTCTGGGAACACCAGGACTCAGATGTGTGCGCCCTGGAGATCGTCAGCACTGTCCGCGAACGCCGACGGCATCTGGGCGGGTAGCGTCTCGGCTGCCTCGGCCTTGCGGCGGTCGCGTTCATGGGCGGCGCGCAGCACGTCCGCGATGGCCTTGCCCACTGCTGCGGCGACCGGCGGCGGGAACGCGTTCCCGACCTGCCTGTACTGCGCGGTCTTTCCGCCGGAGAACTTCCAGTTGGACGGGAATCCCTGGATGATCGCGGCTTGCTCGACCGTGAGCATGGGGCCTGTTTCCCTGAAGAGATCCCGGTCGTGAGACTGCTTCCTCACGCTCTCCTCGTGCGAGTTGGCCACGCCTACGCCGGTGACGCCCAGGTCAAGCCAGGCAGCCTTCGCGCGACTCGGCCCGAGGTCGGCCCCTCCGTGCTTCTTGGATCCGCCGACCAAGGTGGGAGCGATACCGAGATCCTTCTTTTCCTCGGCTTCGCGCGCCTTCCTCATCCACTCCTTATGGCACTTCTTCGCCAGCAGAGCGATTTCCCCGTCCATTTTCAGGTACGGCGCATACCTGGCCTTCATGGACGTCTTGAGCGCCTCGAAAACGCTCACAGGGCTTCCCGTGGCGGTCGGCCATACGAACTTCAGGTCACCGAGTACATCCTTGCGGATGGCCACCAGAACGGCCCTGGGACGCAGCTGCGGAACGCCGAAGTCACTGGCTTCCAGGACCTCCCACTCACAGATCTGGTAGCCGAGGCCCTCGAAGTCTTCTACGATCCCCGTGACAGGGTGGGTCGCCCATCCGCCCTGAAGGCGTGCTTCGATGTAGGTACGGTATTCCTCGAATTTCGCGTCCTTGATACCGCGCACGTTCTCGATCATCACCGCTTCAGGGCGAAGCTCGTCAGCTAGCTCAAGAATGCGCGGGAAAAGATCACGCTCATCGTCCTTCCCGAGCTGCTTGCCGGCGTGCGAGAAGGGCGGGCAGGGCACGCCGCCGGCAAGAAGGTGCAGCTCGCCCTTGGCGAGAGGCCTTCCCAGGTACTTCTCCGCCTTCTTCAGATCAGGCTCGCGATCGCCCCCCGAAGCGATGGGAACGAACTGGTTCACATCACCGGAGATCACATCGCAGAAGTCCCGCTCCCAGCTCCACTCCGCCAGGGACGCGATGTTCTCCTGAAGCGTCTGGGAAGCATACGGGTCGATCTCTACCAGAGCCAGGTGCTTGAAACCGGCCTGATGAAGACCAATAGCCTGCCCTCCAGCCCCCGCGCAGATCTCGATCGAGGTCAGCACGTCGTCACTGGGACCCATCGGCTCCGGTCTCCTCATTCGTACGTTCAGCGTTCAAGCCTCGCCGGGCCAGAACAGGCCAATGCTGACAGGCGAGACTGGGAGAGCCTACCTGGGCTCCGGCCCGGAGGCGCGCCCTGCGGCAGCCTCGGCGGACCAAGCGCGGGCTTCGAGCTGCCCCCTGGCACGGAGCCCAGCATATTCGAACAAGCGAGCTAGCGTTGGCCGGATCCTTTTTGTCCGCTGCGGTCTTGGTGCCAGACAGGGCGCTGAGGCAGTACTCCATCCGCCAGCAGCCCCCACGCCCCGGTGTACAGCCCTGGCGCCAGAGCATGACCCGGCACCTCCAGGCGAGCGGACTCCCAGCGGCCGCTCCCCGCCCGGTCGGCAGGTACGGACGAATGGACCCAGGCCCGGTCAACTGTTGCCACATGCATCGCGCGCCCGTCGCTGGCGACAAGGACGGCGGCGAGACACCAGCGCTCGTCCGTCGCCATCACCTCGTACTCATGACGTGTCAGATGGATCACCAGGCGGGTCGGGTCAGTGGTCGACTTGACCTCAATGTGTGCCCGCTCTGAGACGGAGCGGGCTGCCTGTATGTCGTATCCGTACGCGTCGGATTCCGCGGCCACATGCCTCACGTGCGGCACTCCGCCGTCGCGCAGCAGCCGGAGCAGCGCCTGTTCACCTGCGGCACCCACAGCCCTCCGCGCTTGCTCTCCAGCCCTGCTCCACAGCACCGGGGGCAGCGCCCCTTCGCCTTCCGCCGCCTCGCTCTCGCTGATGTCCACGACGGGTCGTCCCGCCGTGTTCACCATGCCCGTACGCCTGAGCCAGGCAAGACCCTCCGCATACTGGGCAGGGGTGAGATCCGCGTAACCCGGATGGTGGGTGAGGATCGCCCGCACCCGTGGCACCCCGGCCACGCGCAACTCAGCCAGCCAGCGGCGCGCCGCGCGGCGCGTCGCCTCAGTGGGCGGCAACAGCACTGACGTGATTCAGCAGAGCGCGGACGTCGGCCATGTCCATCCCAGCCGCACCGGATGGCTCGTCTTCCAGGTCAGCCAACTGCTGGACGGCGGGGTCGTCCAGGATGCGCCCCATGAATTCGAGTTTCTCCTCAAGCCGCATGGCAACCACCTCATCGATCGTGCCTTCGACCGCGAGCACGGTGACGCGCGTCTGGGTTCCGGGGGCCAGTCCAAGACGGTGGATGCGGTCCAGGCTCTGCAGAAAACGTCCGGCCATGAAGTCACGGTCTACGTACACGGCGTCATGACAAACGTGGTGAAGGCTGATGCCCTCACCGAGAGTGGCCGGGTTGGACAGGAGAACGTGGCAGTCGGGATCCTCGCGGAACCGCCTGATCTGCTCGTCCCGGTCCGGGGTGCCACCGTGGACAACCGCCGGCTGGTACCCGCTGAACAGGCCCTCCAAGGTGGTGATGCTGCGGACAAAGGTCGTCCACACAAGGGTTTTACGCCCCATCGCCGCATTCGTCGCAACGATATTGAGGGCCTCCTTGTACTTCGGAGACAGCTCGTGAGCGGGCAGATTACGCAAGAGCGCGTACAGGGATTCACCCTCGGGCACTTCGAGCGGTGGAACCTGATAAACCAGAGGCTCGTAGCGACTCTCGCCTTCGATAAGCAGCGCGGGACTGGTGGCCGCCATCAGAAGCCGGAGCATCGCCTTGCCCAGGGCATCAAATTCATCACGTGAGGCTTCCGCCCGCGCAGTGAACCGGCCCACCAGGGCGTCGTACACCTCCCGGTGCAGCGCCGGCATCTTCAGGCGGCGGATCCGTGTCTCAAAGGGAGGAAGCCCCAGCTCCTTCTTCGTCGTCCGGGTGAACAAGGGCCGCAGCACGGAACTCGCGTACGCGAGATCACCGCCCTCGACCGCCTGCGTCACCACCCTGCGCCCATGACCAGGCCAGACGAAGGACAGCAGATTCTCCAGGTCCCGGGCCCCGTTCGGGGCCGGGGTGCCGGTAAGGATGAGGCGTCGGCGGGCGAGCGGGCCGAGCGCCATGCAGGCGCTGCCGTACGTTCCCCGCGCCCCAAGCTTCATCCGGTGCGCCTCATCCAAGATGATCATGGATGGCGTGCCCTGCAGCCAGTCCGCCAGGGCCGCGAGCGACCGGTCAAGACGCTCGTAGTTGACGATCATGATGTCGGCCCTGTGGTCAGGCCCCTTCCCCATGACGGCCGTCCGCGGTGGATCTCTGAAGCAGAGCACACTCTCCGAAAGCCACGACTCATAGGCTGACTTGGGGCTGACCACCAGCAGTCTGCGCACGTCGCCACGCTCGCGCATCGCCGCATACACCGCCAGGCCGACGCGGGTCTTCCCGGCGCCGGGGACGCTGAAGTTGGCGCCATGCCGAAGGGACAGCAGCCGTGCGAGGTCACGAAGCTGGAACTCCGTAAGGGCAGCGCGCCAGTCATCCCCGAGCGCTGCCTCCACAGCGCTGTCGTCCCAGGTCCCGGCCGTCTGAGGCGAGCGGAGCTGCTCCTCGGCGCGGTCGGCGTCATCGAGCACCTCCCCGACCAAGGCGCTGAGTTCGTCCGACCAGGCCACTGTCTCGGGGTGGGGCCAGTCCGCCAGAGCGTCGATGCCGACCAGGAAGTCATCGAGATCCAGCTCCAGGGCGAGACGTCCGCGCGGGCTGCCACCGGGGAACCTGGCCGAGAGCCGCGTCAGATCGCTGCGGTAAGGCTCGGCGACACGCAGGAGGGCCTTGGTCCGCGTGACGTCGAAGCCGATATGCAGGGACGGTTCGTCAGTCACCATGGTCATTAGGGCTCCTGCCGCACAGCCTCGCGCAGCCACTCGACGCCCTCACCGGGCATCTCGATGGTCTGAGCCGTGGCCTGGGCCAGCTTCTTCAGTGTGGCCTTGAGCTTGAGCACCGCCTCGTCCAGTGCCTCCTCGTCCAGGCTGCGGGCCCCGCTCGCCAGCACCATGTCGGTGATGCACTGTTCGATGTCCTGGCAGGCGTCGTTGAGGCGGTCGGGGGCAGCCTGCTTCCGCTTGCGCACGCGAGCGTCCTTGCCGGCGGGCTCAAGCGCGGCCTCCACGGCCTTGTGTGCGGCGTCGAAGACAGAGGACGCCGCCTCCACCTGAGCCGCGGGGACCTTCTCCTTGGCGCGGACCACCGCCTTGGCGCGAAGTACGGAATCAGTGAACGCCCGGGCGGCGGCGACCTGCGGAGCTTCGGTTCTCACCGCCCGGTTGATGCCGGGAATGACGCGGCCGGTGGCCGCTGCGGGAACGGGCTTCAGCTCTTCCGGCAGCCGGTGCTCCAGATACCTGTTCCGGAAGTCTGATTCGATCAGACGGAGGTCGGTCTTGGAGAAGTTCATCACGATGGCCGCAAGACGGTTCTCCTTCAGCAGCTCTGCCTTCTGCACATCAGACTTGGACTCCTTGGCGAAGGCGCGATGCACCTCGCGAAGCCGCTCCTGCGCATCCTCAAAGTCGAGCAGCCGGAGCTGTACGCCCTCGGCCGCCGACCTGTCGCTCAGGTCCCTGAGGCAGGAAAGCACCCACAGGTCCTGCTCAGCCGTCGACTCCCGGATGCGGAAGTCACGGGCGACCTCCTTCAGCGGGCGGCCGGCCTCCACCTGCTCGTCGATGGTGAGCAGCCGGTTGATGTACGAGTAGGGCCGTCGCGTGTCGTGGCGCAACTGAAGGGAGAGCTCGACCCGGTTGATGTCGGCCCACGTGCAGGAGTCGGGCAGGACGGCCACCCGGATCTCAGGCACGCCGAGTTCGCGGAGCGCCGCCGCTCTGGTGTTGCCGTTGACCAGAATGCCCTCGCGAGTAATCAGCCCCGGTTCGTTCTGCCGGAATTCTTCGAGGCTCTGCTTCAGCGCGTCGAAGTCCTTGTCACGCTTCGAGGGGTCTGAAGGCTCGGCCTTGAGGAGGAAATCCAGGTAGTCCTGGCTCTCGTCGCTCCATGCGTCTTCGTCTAGCCGGCGGTCCAAGCGGGCGTCGTAGCTCCGCTGGGCGCGGATGCGGTGCGTTCCCGGGTTGTAGTAGAGCGAATCCACCGGCATATCGATGACCTGCACCACCTGTGGCTTCGTCCGCCACTCGATGGTCAGCGTCTCCTGCAGCCCGCCCCCTGCTGCCAAGTCCCGGAGACGCTGCTCGACGACGTCCTTGTTCTTGGTGGCATGCGGCGGCAGTCCGAAGTCCCCGGCGTTGTTGCTCACGGTCCGTTCTCCTCCTACTTGAAAGGTTCATCTCAGCTCATGGCGGGGTCGCCGGCCCCGGCGGCCCCGCCATGAGCTGAGAGCCGGTCTCAGACGGGCGGGAGCCCAAGGGCCTTACGGACCTCGTCGCGGGAGTCCGCCGGCAGCGTACGGAAGTCGGACCAGGCGCGTTCCACGGGGCTGAACTCGCGTTCGTCGGCGGCGACCCACGCTGCGAGCGTCTGCCGCTGCAGTCCGCCGAGCTTGGTGATGTCCTCCAGCACAGCCTTCAGGTCGGCCTCCTGGAAGCGGCCCCCCACCCGGCAGCGGTGGCATTCCGCGATCGGCTGGACCACCGAGGCGCCGGTGGGCAGCTTCACCTTGCGCCGCGCGATGTCGAGCTGGGCGGTCTCGAAAGTGCCGGCGTACGCCTGTCCCGGCGTAATCCCGCAGGACCGGCAGCGGTTGCCGTCGCGGGCGAGAATCTTCCGGCGCTGGGTATCCGTAAGGGACGTGCTGTCCTTGGTGGCCTTGCCGGGCTCCCAGACAGGCTGGCCCTGCCCGACGAACCGCTGTTCACTCTGGCCCAGGCCGGGGTCCTCCCTGTGGGTCACGATCTGCCACCCGTAGCCACGCAGGTCACGTACACGGCGATCCGCCTGGGTGATTCCAGGGAAGGCGTTCTTGACGTCCTCCTTGGTGAAGACGTTGCCCTCCCCTACGACGGTCAGCAGCCAGAGCGCGGCGCGCTTCATCGTTCCGAGCTTTTCGTCCTGCCACGACGGCAGAGTCATCCAGGGCCCCCTTTTCGTCAGGTGCATAGCGATCCGTATGGACGCCGGTAGCTGGCGCCCCATCCGGGCATCACCACTGTGACCGCCCGGAGGCTGCCACACCAGCTTCCGCAAGGTTTCGAGGGGTTACGGAAAACATCCACGCCTTCCCGAAAAGCCGCTGCTTCAGACACAATTGACGCCCCTCTGCCATCGCTAAATGATCGGAAGGTGTGCGTGACTCGCAATCGCAAGTCCTGGAAAGAGCTGCCGTCCCGGACCACCGCCGCCCACCGAGCCCTGGTGGCAGCGCTGCGCGAGATCCGGGAATGCAGCCCTCGCACCCAGGCGGACATCGCGAGGGACGCCCACCAGGAACCGACAACTCTCTCAAACCACCTAAACGGTGGCCGCATCCCGGACATAGCGCTTCTGCGGGACTTCTACGCGGTGGTGGAGAAGGACGCCTCGGCGGCGGGGCGGGGGCCGCTGCCCCACACGCTGGACACGCTCTTCGAACTCCGCGTCCACGCCAAGAAGAAGCACTGCGCGTGCTGCGCGGTCGGTTATCCGACAGCCTCCGGGGACTCCGGACAGGAGCAGCCGGCTTCGCCCGTCGTCGGAAACCCCGGGCTGGCGCGGGCGCGACGCCTGCGCCGCCGCGCCCTGCGGCGCGAGATTGCTCTGCCGCCGAAGCCGAGCGGGGTGCCGGTCCCCCTGCCCCAGGGGGACCGGCACCCCGCAGATGCCGCGGAACTCAGCTGGCCGGAGACGAGACTGGTGGCTGGATACCTTGCTGCTGGCCGAAAACACGATGCTGGCTTTCTGCTCTGGCAGGCGGGCATGTCCTACGCCGCCGCCGACATCGTCAGGGCCGTCACGTCGTGCCGTACCGCTGGCTTGCACGACGCCGCCGAGACGATTCTGATCAACCTCGCCGAACGCACCGACCGCCAGGCGGTGTTGAACGTGGCTGCAGCCTTGGGTGACGCCGGCCGGCACGAGGACGTGACCTTCGTCTTGTCAGCTGCGATGCGCGCCTCGCGGTGACTCCGCCAGCCGCAGGCCGTGGCCTACGTCACACGCGCCGGCCAGGCCCGTGCCGTTCTCGCTCCTGGCCCGAGCGTGCGGCCCCGACCGGGCGGGCGGCCAAAGGGCTCCGCGCGCGGGCGATACGCTCACGCCACGCACCCCCGCGCGCATCCGAGGGAGTCCCATGGCGGCCCGGCCCCTTCTCTTCCTGGACGTCGACGGACCGCTGAACCCGTACGCCGCACCGCCCGAACGACGCCCGGCGGGCTACACCACCATCCGCGTCCCTCGGGGCGGTCCTGGCGCTCCGGGGCACGGCCTGCTCCGCTCCTCCGCGAAGCCGTTGCGGGTGTGGCTCAACCCGGCCCACGGCGTGGCGCTCTCGGCGCTCGGGTACGAGTTGTGCTGGGCCACCACCTGGATGAACGACGCGAACACCTGGATCGGGCCCGTCCTGGGCCTGCCCGAGCTGCCGTTCGTCGACTTCGGGGACGGCCTGTTCCGCGAGCGCCCCGACGGGGTGCACTGGAGTGCGAGGCGTTGCTCGCGTACGCCGGCGGGCGGCCGTTCGCCTGGGTGGACGACGAACAGAGCGACGCCGACCACGCACACGTCAGCGCCCACCACCCGGCCCCGGCGCTCCTCCACCACGTCAATCCGCGGATCGGGCTGAGGGACGACGATTTCGCCGCCCTGACGTCCTTCGCCGCCGCCCTTGCCGGACCCGCCGGCACCGCCTGAGCGGGCCGCCCCGCCCGATCCGGGCGCGATCCCGCTTCCTCTCTAACGCTCCACAAGCAACCATGGGTACCAGCAGTGGGGGGCGCAGGCCGTGGCCCCTTCGTCAGAGTGGGGGGAACTCATGGCTGTCTTCATCGGTGTCGTGGTCGGTCTCGGCGTGATTAGCGCCGCGTGCCTCGTAGCCCTGCGGATGCGCGGCGGCTCGGGCGAGCGCGGGGCGCACGAGCGCGGGGCGGCTGAGCAGGGGCAGGCGCAGGCCCTGGCGCACAGGCACGTGCAGAACCAGAACATGGGTCCGTACGGGGGCTGAGCGCGGGCTAGCGGTTCACCGACACGACGAGGTACGCGCACGCGAAGACCGCCACCAGGCACGCCCCGGTGACCACCACCGCGGCGCAGCCCAGCGTCGTCAACGTGCCGGTGATCGCCGTCCAGCCGACCCGCGTCGCACGCCGCGCGCGCCGGACGGCGTCGTCGTAGGCGGTGTCGTCGTTCCAGTCGTCCTCGGCCATGCTGCCCGGCCCCCGTTCCGCCAGGCCGGGTCTCGCGTGGGCGGGCCCGGGCGCTGCGCCTCGTTGCCGCGACAACGCTACTCGGCGCCGCCCGCCGTAAGCCGGCCGCATGCCTCCGCACCTGTCGTGGGCTACGAACCGCAAGCGATGCCCGGAGGCCGGCGGAGACGCGCTACGGGCAGCGCTCGAAGGGGAGCTCGCGCGTTTCGGGAGCATGGCATCGACGCGGTCCTACCCCCGGCCGGGGCCGACAAGTCCACCGAGCCCACGCCCGTAGCGGCGCCCACCCAACGGCCCAGGGACGTAGTGGTCGCCGGGGGGGCGGAACCCGCATGCGAGCACGTCGTCAACGGCAACCTGATCCGCCGCCACGCACGCCGGGTGGCGGTCACGTTCAAGGCACTCGGGCGGGGACAGCTCGGAGGCAGCACAGCGGCGGCTTCCGCACGAAGACGCGCGAATCCCCAACTCACGGATTTTTTACGGGCTCCGCAGCGCAAGCCGGTCGCGTCACTGCCCCAGGGACGCGACCAGACGCTCCAGTGACCTCCGAGCGGGCGGCCCCCACGTCGACTTGCCGTTGGGGAGCCCCCGGTCGCCATCGTCCGCGATGAGCAGTCCGCTCAGCGCGCGCAGGACCGCCCACCCCCGGGCGCGGCGAAGAGTCGCCACGTCCGGGGCGGGCCGACAGGCGGCGTAGAAGCGGTCGGCGGCGCCGTCCGGGAGCAGGATCCAGGCGGCGGCGAGGTCGCAGGCCGGGTCGCCCGCGAAGAGGTCACCGAAGTCGATGACCCCGCAGAACGTGCCGTTGGCCGTCAGCACGTTGGCGGGATGCAGATCGCCGTGGAGCCACAGCGCGGGCCCCTGCCAGTCGGGAGCGGCGACCGCGTCCTCCCAGACGAGGCGGACCGAGTCAGGATCGGCGACCAGCCCCTTCCCGGTGACGGCGGCGAGCGCCTGCCCGAAGTGCTCCCCGTACGGCCTCAACGGCCCGCCGCGCCCCCGCCCGGCGGGCGCCTCGGCCGGGGCGGGCCGGTGCAGAGCGCCGAGGAACCGGGCCAACGTGTCGGCCGCGTCCTCGGCCCGGGTCGGCGGAACCCGGTCGGCCGGTTCCCCGGACACCCACGTGGTGACCAGCCAGGGCCGCGGGAAACGTTCGGAGGGTGCGCCGAGGCGCTGCGGCACGGGCACGGGCAACGGGAGGTCCGGGGCCAGCACGGGGACCCAGGCGTGCTCCTTGAGCAACAACTCGTCTGCGGACTCGGTTGCCCACGGCAACCGCACGGCGAGCTCGTCCCCCAGCCGCCACACCTGGTTGTCCCACCCGCGTGCGCCCAGCTCCAGGGGGAGTTCGGCGAGATCGGGGTGCTGGTCGCGGAGGAGGGCGCGGATCAGGTCGGGGGTCAGGTCGGCTCGGGCGTCGGCGTCGGTCATGCGGGCCACCGTAGTCGGCCGAACTTCGTTACGGGGCAGGTCATTTCCTCGCTGTGCGCGTCAGTACGTGCGTGTTGCCTGGGGGCCTGGGCTTGCCCCTGGACCGGCCCGTGCGCAGGGGCGAGGAGCAGGTGAGGCCACTCACGGCGGTCGACGTGCGGGGCGGGGCCATGTGCTGTCCCCGCTCGTGCGGGGAGCAGAACGGGCCCTTGATCGGCTTGTTCGTCGTGTCGGGACCATCCCCGCGCGTGCGGGGAGCAGGCCTTGCACCCCAATGGTGGGTAGTACTTCTAGGGGCCATCCCCGCGCTTGCGGGGAGCAGGCCTGGGTCCCGAAGATCCCGACCGCGACCTGGGGGCCATCCCCGCGCGTGCGGGAAGCAGATGCCGGTCTCCACCGGAGCGGGGTGCCCGGCGGGGCCATCCCCGCGCGTGCGGGGAGCAGCGTCACTCTCCCTGGCCCGCTGTGTGGAAGCGGGGGCCATCCCCGCGCGTGCGGGGAGCAGGACTCCGCCCGCACCCGGGGCGCCCGCGTCGAGGGGCCATCCCTGCGCGTGCGGGGAGCAGGCCAGACGCCGGGAGGCCATTGCTGTGAGGGTGGGGGCCATCCCCGCGCGTGCGGGGAGCAGTCTTCGTGATCTGCGACGTTATCCCGCACGGACACGAATTTTGACCACTTTCACAGATTTCGACCCAACCACCTAACGCCCCATTTCGGCGAAGCCAAAGATCGATAGCCCCGTCTGATGAATTCGCGCGGTTTCGCAAGCTCCTTAAGCCGAACGACATCACATCGGCTGCGCTGCCTGCACGGTTCACCGATGTCCTACGCAGCCGTCAAAGCCGCTCAGCGAGCAGCCGCTTGCGGTGGTCTCTGCGGCGTACGGCCGTGACGATCATGATGACAGCACCGAGGCTGACTCCGATGACAGGCAGAACGACGGCCAGAATCGACCCACCCAGAAACGTGACGATGCCTCCGGATTTCCCGATGGCGTACTGGGACGGTCCTTCGGATGAGCAGGTGATCTTGTAGTTGCCCGTTCGAGACGCTTCGATGTCGTACAGGGGATTCCAGGTCTCGTCGCGAGTGAGGAACACATCGATTCCCGGGCCCCCAAGGCGCGGATTGCCTGGCCCAGTGATGTTGCAATCCTGGGCGGCCGACGGGCCCCTGTCCTTGATCCAGATCGTCCGCTCGCTCTCCGGGCCGAGCTGGAGGGAGAAGGTGTCGCCGTTGGCGAACTGGTGGTCGGTGTCGACCGCGTCGACCATGTTGTTGAAGCGATAGACCCCCAGGACCACGCCCAGCACGATCAGCGCGACTGCGGTCACGGCCGCTACCGCGTACCAGAGGCGGCCGGGACTGAGTTCGTTCGCCGGTATCTGCGGCGGAGCGGAGGGCAACATCGACGCATCTTAGACCGCTTGTTCGGGATGGGCGGTGGGCCTCGAGTGCCGTTGCTTCTGGAGGACTGGGTAAGCGGCCCAACCCCTGCCACCTGCTCCATCGACGCCCCGCCGCGGCCTGCTGGCACTCGTTCAAGCAAGTGAGAACACGGCGTCGGCGACAGAGCTTTCATCCCCGCGCTTGCAGGGAGCAGCTGGTCCGGGTGGACGAGCTCCACACCGGCCTGGGGCCATCCCCGCACGGGCGGGGAGCAGTCAAGCGCGGGGGCCGTGTCAGCTCCGCGTCGGGGCCATCCCCGCGCGTGCGGGGAGCAGTGGACCGACACCAACGTCAACCTGCGCTGCACGGGGCCACCCCCGCGCGTGCGGGGAGCAGTCGATTTCGACGGTGCCCGTGCCGCCCTGGTAGGGGCCATCCCCGCGCGTGCGGGGAGCAGGGGGCGGCGAGCCGTGCCCAGCCGTCCGTGCCGGGGCCATCCCCGCGCGTGCGGGGAGCAGAGGTGGCGGAGGGCCTGCGCGTACTCGGCGTAGGGGCCATCCCCGCGCGTGCGGGGAGCAGGGCGTCGGGGCTGGCCGGGGGGCCATCCCCGCGCGTGCGGGGAGCAGACGGGAGGGGAGGGGTGCCCGGCAGGGCCCACGGGGCCATCCCCGCGCGTGCGGGGAGCAGCACAGACCGATGTAGACGCGCTGGTTGGCCGTGGGGCCATCCCCGCGCGTGCGGGGAGCAGGATCTGCACGTATGGCCGCCCGTACTGCGTGACGGGGCCATCCCCGCGCGTGCGGGGAGCAGGCGCCGAGCGCCGGGGGCGTCTTCTGGGTCGGGGGGCCATCCCCGCGCGTGCGGGGAGCAGGAGCTTGGCCAGTTCGTCACTCACGCGGTCGCGGGGCCATCCCCGCGCGTGCAGGGAGCAGGTGCGCGGCACGAGAGCTTTGCGGGTGACGGTGGGGCCATCCCCGCGCGTGCAGGGAGCAGACTCCCTGACCTGCGGGTCTATTGGGCGGGAGCACCGTTTCTGACCACTTTCACAGAGTCCGGCATAACCATCTCAACGATCACACGTCAGGCATACGCGGCAAGGGTACGCCAACGCTCCTGGCCGCTGTGCCCCTCAGCCGCCGCACGCGCCATCTCGCCATACCAACCTCACCATGCCCCAGCGCGCCGCAAAACCCCTTCATCCGGGGGCCGGCCACAGGCGGGGGCAACTCCGCGCATCCGGGAAGCCCGCCTGGACGGAAACTACTGCGACTGGCGTAGAACGGGCGACGCTTCGCATGCGGGACCACCTCCAGGGCACCGGGCGCATACCTGACGTAACGGTTCTCATTTGGGGAGGCTGCTGTGATGGCGAATGTGAAGTCCCGGAAGTCCAAGGCGGCGGCGTACGGCGTGGCGGGCTTACTGGCCGTTGCCGCGCTCGCCGGGTGCGGGTCGGACGACAAGGGCGAATCCGCGAACGACTCGAAGCCCTCCAAGGCGGGCAAGACTGCCGACACGTCGCCCTCGCAGGTCGTGCAGGCGACCAACAAGAACACCACCGAGGCCGGGTCCGCGCGCGTGAAGATCACGACCTCGGTCAGCGCCGAGGGGAAGAGCCAGACGATCACCGGCTCCGGCGTCATGGACTTCGAGGACGGGGAGAGCAAGCTGACCATGGAGCAGTCGGGTCAGCGGCTGGAGCAACGGGTCGTGGACAAGATGATCTACCAGAAGCCGCCGAAGGGCGAGGGCGGCCTGCCCGGGGGCAAGAGCTGGATGAAGATCGACATGGAGAAGCTGCGTGCCTCCGGGGCCGCCGGAAGCAACCAGGTGAGCGATCCGACCAACTCGTTCGCCTACTCCAAGGCACTGTCGGAGAAGGACGTGAAGAAGGTCGGCACGGAGAGCCTGGGTGGTGTTGAGACGACGCACTACAAGGTCAGCCTGGACATCGACAAGCTCGCCAAGGGCGACGCCGCGCAGGCTCGGAAACTGCGCGAACAACTCGGCGAGACGGTGCCGGTGGACCTGTGGGTCGACGGCAAGGGGTTGATGCGCCGCCAGCAGATCGAGATGACCGCGCAGCCGGCCGGGGGTGCGAAGGGCGCCGGTTCAGCAAACCGGGGCAAGGCGAAGGTCGTCATGGACTTCAGCGACTTCGGAACCGACGTCGATGTCGACGCACCCGCCTCCGGGGACACTGTCGACGTGACGGACAAGGTCGTCAAGCAGGCGGGCGGCCAGCAGTCCTGACCGACGTGCCGTGGCCCGGCGGCAGGCGCGGCCGCCGTCGGGCCATCCCCGCATGAGCGGGGAGCGGGCTCGCGTGACGGTGAGCCGTTCCAGGAGGTCGGGCCCATCCCCGCACGCGCGGGGAGCACAGCGACGTCATGCCGCTCCAGATGACGTTCAAGGGACCATCCCCGCACGCGCGGGGAGCACTCCGGATGCTCAAAGACCGCCCGGCCGCTCTGGGGACCATCCCCGCACGCGCGGGGAGCACCGGTTCTCCGTCTCGATGCCGTACGAGACGTCGGGACCATCCCCGCACGCGCGGGGAGCACGAGGAGCTTGACGAGTGCCGGGAATCCGCCCCGGGACCATCCCCGCACGCGCGGGGAGCACGGCCCGTGGTGCGCCATGGCCGTCTGGTACTGGGGACCATCCCCGCACGCGCGGGGAGCACCGGTGATTCCCAGGGAGGTTCAGATGGCCGGAGGGACCATCCCCGCACGCGCGGGGAGCACGTGACCAACCACCAGGGGCGCACCGTTGCCGAGGGACCATCCCCGCACGCGCGGGGAGCACGCAAGGGCCTCGTTCGCCTGGGTGACGGCCTCGGGACCATCCCCGCACGCGCGGGGAGCACTTCGGCTCCCTCATCTGGACGACATGGAGCCTGGGACCATCCCCGCACGCGCGGGGAGCACTAGTTGATCGCGAGGTCTATGGCGAGCCCCAGGGGACCATCCCCGCACGCGCGGGGAGCACCCGGTTCGGTGATCTTCCCTCAGTGCAAGCCGGGGACCATCCCCGCACGCGCGGGGAGCACAAATCCTCGGCCCTCACCAGCCGGATCGCCCAGGGACCATCCCCGCACGCGCGGGGAGCACGTCTTGGAGACGGCGACGTGGACCAGGAGGCCGGGACCATCCCCGCACGCGCGGGGAGCACGTCCGAGGGAATCGTCATCTACCGCCGTGCGCGGGACCATCCCCGCACGCGCGGGGAGCACCCGTTACCGGCCCCGTCGATGGCGCCCAGCTCGGGACCATCCCCGCACGCGCGGGGAGCACCACATCCACGTCATCGTCCTGATCGGCGGATCGGGACCATCCCCGCACGCGCGGGGAGCACTCTTCGTGACCTGCGGCGTTGTGTCGCGTCGGCGTGGTTTCTGACCACTTTCGCTCACTCCGGCATAACCGCCCCAACATCCACACAGTCCGCATACATCCCAAGCGTAGGCCAACACCCGTGCCCCCACCCCCCGTTCACCGGACCCCACCCCCTCACCCCCTCACCCCTCCACCCCCACCCGGTACACCGCCTTCCCCTCCACCACCTCGAAGCCCAGCGCCCCGTAGAACCCCAGCGCCGGCGCGTTGTCCGTATCACCCATCCACTCCATCCGGCTGCACCCCGGGCGGGCCGACGCCACCGTGCGGAGTTCTGCCATCAGGCGGGCGCCCACGCCCCCTCCCCGCCACGGTTCACTCACGTACAGCTCCTTCAGGAACAGCGCATGGGTCGTCCCCCTCGCCGGCCAGAGGAACGAGTACGCGGCCATCCCCGCGAGGGTGCCGTCGCCCGGGTCCGCGACCAGGACCTGCGCGAGCGGGATCGGGGCGAACAGGGACTCCTCGATCTGGGCCCGGCGTTCCGCCAGGGGCTGGATCTCCGTGGCTCCGTAGAAGCGTTCGATCTCCTCGATCAGGGCCGCGAGGGGCGGGAGGTCGTCCGGGCCGGCGGGGCGGATGGTCACGGTCATCGCGGGGTCTCCTTCGGGGTCGTACGCGAGGATGCTCTCCATGGGCTTCCACCTCAACTGCGTACTCGCGCTCGACGCGCACGCGTTGCCGCTCTACGACCTGGTGATCCCCGGTGGGTCCGCCTACGCGCCCCGCACCGGTGACCCCGCCCTCCCGGAGGGCTGGGTGCTGCCCGTTCCCTGGGAGCTGGCGCACGCCGTCAGCGGGCTCGGATACGACCCGCGGGGTCTCACGCCGCCCTCGCTCGATGCCTGGCGCGAGGCGGCGGGCGTGCCCGCGGTGCCCGATCCGCTGGGCGCGTTCGACGACACCGAACTCCTGCTGGGGTCGTTCCTCAGCCACGCCGCGCCCGTCGTCGTCATCAGCGACAGCACCTTCGGCGGGGAACTGCTCCACGAGTACGCGGCCGCCTTCCGCGAAGGCAGGCTCGTCGCGGCCTGTGGCACCGACCCCGAGGAGGGCCAGGCGTTCCGGCTGGACGGCGGGGTCTTCCGGGCCGTCGATCCCGCCTCCGTCTCGCCGGTCACCGAGTGCGCCGGGCAGATCCACGACGGGCTGCGCGGTGCCGAACTCTTCCGGGGCTACCTCCCCCGCAACGCCAACCACGAGGGGCGGCGCCACCGCGAACCGTGGGCCGGGCCGGTGCCCTGCGTCAGCCCCGGCTGGCGGCCCCACTTCCCGGTGCTGAGCCGGGCCTGGCCGCCCGGGGCGCTGGCCCCCGGCACTCGGGTCGTCGTCGTACGCGACGAGGGGTGGGACGGGCCGTGGCGGGCCGTCGAGTTCGCCGGGACCGTCGACGCCCTGGGCGTGCCCGAGCCCAACGGCCATCCCCAGGCGCACGAAGGGGAGTTCGTGTATTGGGTCGCCTTCGACTCGTCGCAGCACACCAGCGACGGGGACGGGCCGTTCCGCAAGGCCCAGGTCTGGGGGCGGCATTTGAGGGTCGAGCCGTGACCCGCCCGCGTAGGGTGCCCGGATGATCGTGATTCCGGAAGAATTCGCGCGGACCACCGTCGCGCGTGAAGGGGACGCCGGGGCGCGCTGGATTCGGGAACTGCCCGCGCTCGTTACCGACTTGGCGGGCGAATGGGCGTGCGCGCCCGATGGTGACGTCATGCACGGCGGCGTCGGGGTCATCGTCCCCGTACGCCGCCACGGCACGCCGCCCGCTGTGCTCAAGGTGTCCTTCCCGCACCCCGGCAACGACCACGAGCCCGACGCCTTCGTCGCCTGGGGCGGGCGCGGGGCCGTGGCGCTGTACGAGCGGGACGACGCCCGGTACGCGATGCTGCTGGAGCGGGTCTCGCCGGTGACGCTCGCCGAGGCGGCCGACGGGGACGAGGTGGTGGCCGTCGCCGCGCGGCTCGGGCGGCGGCTCGCCGTGCCCGCGCCCGTCGGACTACCCCGGCTCAGTGAGCGGGCCGGGGAGTGGGAGGACGGGCTGCGCAGGGACGACGCCGAGTTGGCGCACGCCCTGCCGCGCCCAGTCATCGGCGCCGCCCTCGCCACCGTACGGGAGTTGGGGCGTCAGCAGCCCGACACGCTCGTCCACGGCGACCTCCACGGGCGGAACATCCTGCGGGCCGAGCGTGAGCCTTGGCTCGCCGTCGATCCCAAGGGGTACGCGGGCGATCCGGCGTACGACGTCGGGGCACTGATGAAGTCGCGCGCGTACGCCCTCGCGGGCGCGGGAGCGGGGCCTCGACCGGGCGAGGGGCCTCGACCAGGAGCGGGACCGGGCGCGGGAGCAGGCGCCCACGACCTCCGCAGCGCCGTGCACCGCATCGTGGACGTGTACGCGGACGCCGCCGGGCTGGACCGTGAACGGGTGCGGCGATGGGCGCAGTTGCATGCCGAGCAGGCGGCGTTCTGGGCCCGGCGGCACGGGTTCCGGGTCGCCCGCGGCGGGCCCGAACTGGAGTGGATCACCGCCTTCGCGGACCGGCTGGCGGAGTTGCTGACCGAGCGGCCCGGAGGGCCTTCGGTGCGCTGAGCCGGTCACCACCTCCGGGGTCCCCACCTCCCGGAACCCGGTCACCACCTCCCGGAACCCGGTCACCACTTCCCGGAACAGGGCCGTCGGTCGTCGGGTGCGAAGGGCGGGGCGCCCCACCTCGGGGGTGCCTGGTGAGCCGGCCGCCTAAGGGCTGTCCCGCAATTCCCGGTGGATCAGCGCGCGGCGTCAGATGCGGTGCATCGCAAGACGGAGAGGCGCCCGCATACTGGACGTACTAGGGCGTTTCGATAACGCGGCGAGGTGCCGCAGCTGTCGTCGTGCGCCCGCCGGGAATTGCGGGACAGCCCTTACATGCGCGTAACGAGGTCCTCGTCCGTGATCGGCCGGACCACCCGGCACGGCGTACCGACCGCGACACTCATCGGAGGTATGTCGCGGCTCACGACGCTGCCCGCGCCGATGACCGAGCCGTAGCCGATGCGGACGCCCGGCAGGACGACCACGTTGCTGCCGATCCACACCTTGTCCTCGATGACGATCGGCTCCGAGAAGCGGCCGAAATCGGCCCGGCGCGCGGGGTGCACCGGGTGGCCCGTCGTCGTCAGGGTCACGCTCGGGGCGATCATGACGTCGTCGCCGATGCGGATCTCCACGTCGTCGACGAACGTCAGGTTCACGTTGCCGAAGAAGTCGTCCCCGATGTGCACGTTGCTGCCGAACGCGGCGTGGAACGGCGCCTGGAGGACCGTGCGTTCGCCCACCGAGGCGAAGATCTCGGTCAGCAGCGCACGCCGTCCCGCCGTGTCGCCCGGGGGTGTGCTGTTGTACGCGAAGATCTCGCACGCGCGGCGGGCCGGGGCCAGGAAGGCCGCCTCGGTCTCCGTGTAGACGAGCCCCTTCGCGATCCGGGCCCGTATCTCGTTCCGGTCGGTTTCAGCCATCGTGCGGGCTTCCCTTCGTCGGGTGCCCCAGCCCGGTGAGCCGGAGCGCGTATTCCGCGGCGATCGCCCCATTCGGTGCCGCCGCCCTCGCGGCCTCGTACATCCGCGCCGCCTCCTCCGTGCGGCCGAGGCGGCGCAGCGCGTCCGCCCGCACGGCGGGGAAGGCGTGGTGGCCCGCGAGTTCCTTCGGCGTACCCAGCGCGTCGACGGCGGCCAGCTGGGCCCGCGGTCCGTCGCGCATGCCCACGGCCACCGCGCGGTTGAGGGCCACGACCGGGTTGGCGCGCAGGGCGAGGAGGCGGTCGTACAGGGCTACGACGGCCGCCCAGTCGGTAGCGGCGGCGTCCGGTGCCAGGGCGTGCTGGGCGGCGATCGCCGCCTGGAGCGCGTAGGGGCCGCCCGCCGCGAGCGCCTCGCGGGCCAGCGCGGCGCCCTCGGTGATCAGCGCGCGGTCCCACAGCGAGCGGTCCTGGTGCTCCAGCCTGATCAGGCCGCCGTCCGGGCCGATCCGGGCGGCGCGGCGGGAGTGCTGGAGCAGGAGCAGGGCCAGCAGACCGCGGGCCTCCGGTTCGTCCGGGGCCTCGGCCACGACGAGGCGGGCCAGGCGGACGGCCTCCTCGGCCGGCTGGTCGCGGACGACGCTGCCGTCGCTGGGCGCGTACCCCTCGGTGAAGATCAGGTAGAGCACGGCAAGGACCCCGCCGAGGCGTTCGGCGCGTGCGCCGGGTGGCGGTACGCGGTACGGGATGCCCGCGGCGGCGATCTTCCGCTTGGCCCGCAGGATGCGCTGCGACACGGTGTCCTCGGCCACCAGGAAGGCGCGGGCGATCTCGCGCGTGGTGAGGCCGCCGACCGCGCGCAGGGTGAGGGCCACCCGGGCTTCGAGCGGGAGCGCGGGGTGGCAGCAGGTGAAGATCAGCCTCAGCCGCTCGTCGCCGGGCGGCGCCGGCTCGTACCCCTCCTCCAGCGCCGCCGCCTCGGCGACCTTGTCGCGCTCCGTCGTACGGCGGCGCAGTACGTCCACGGCGCGGCGCCGGGCGGCGGTCACCAGCCACGCCCCCGGGCTGCGCGGCACTCCGCCGCGCTCCCAGGCCGGCAGGGCGCGGGCGAAGGCGTCCTGTGCGCAGTCCTCGGCCAGCTCCCAGTCTCCGGTGAGGCGGACGAGCGTGCCGAACACGACGCCCCACTCGGCGCGGTGGGCGGCCGCCAGCGCCGCGCGGACGGCCGCCGGCGCGGTGCCGCCGACGGGACCCGCCTCCGTACTCACCCGAAGTCCCGCCAGAACTCCCGCAGTTCCGCGAGCCCCGACCGGGCCATCGGGCACCGCCCCAGGTACTCCAGCGCCTGCTCCCGGTCCCCGTCGACGAAGACGATCCCGGTGACCCACTCCGGCACGTCCGCGTACCCCCCGTCCGTGATGAGGAGTTCGCCCCCGCGCCGCCGTACGAGCGTGGCGTCCCCGACCGGGCTCAGGTGTTCGCCGCCCAGGTAGCGGCCGGACGCCAGGCCGTCCTGTATCCACGCGGCCACCGCGGCCGGGTCCACGGGGTACGGGGGCGCGGCCGGGTCGGTCCGCATGATCGCGAGGAAGCGGGAGGCGGGGGCGTCGCCCTCGTGCGGGACGTTGTCCGTGCCCGTGCCGTGGTCGAGCGGTTCGACGGGGCGGATCTCGATGCGGCCCGCGGTCGCCATCGGATGCGAGGCGGCGACCTCGATCGCCTCGTCCAGGTCGGCGGCCTCCAGGAGGTCGTATCCGGCGATCCACTCGGCCGTCTCGGCGAACGGGCCGTCGGTGACCAGGACCTCGCGGCCGCGGGCCCGGACCGTGCTCGTCTCCTCGACGGGCTTGAGCGGCATGCCCTCCAGCCGGACGCCGCGCCCGTTCCACTTCTCGACCCACGCCTCCGGGTTCTCGTCGATGCGCTCCCCGGCGGGGTCCGTGGCGATGAACAACACGTACTTCATGAGCATTCTCCCAGCTGCCGTGCCGAACGATTCATGAAGACGACGAACGGTGTCCACCGAATCCGACAGACCGACGAGAAAAGTTCGGGACCGCCCCCTGCCAAGCGGAGCCGTCCGATCTATTGACGTGCCCCTGACCGAATGGCTTCATGGGTCCACCCCGTGTGGGAGCGCTCCCACACCTGTGGACCGCCCCTTCTCCCCCTCTGGAGCCGCAGTGAGAACAGCGAGACATCCGGCTGAGCGTCCCGCCGCCGTCCTCCTCACCGTCCTGGCCACCCTGCTCGGATTCCTCTCCCTCGGCGCCCTCGCCCCCGCGCAGGCCGCGCCCGCCGCCGGTACCGGGCTGCACATCAGCGACGGCCGGCTGGTCGAGGGCAACGGCAACGACTTCATCATGCGCGGGGTCAACCACGCGCACACCTGGTACCCCGGCGAAACCCAGTCGCTGGCCGACATCAAGGCGACCGGCGCCAACACCGTCCGCGTCGTGCTGTCCGACGGCTACCGCTGGAGCGAGAACGGGCCGGACGACGTCGCCGCCGTCATCGCCGACTGCAAGGCGAACCGGCTGATCTGCGTCCTGGAGGTGCACGACACCACCGGGTACGGCGAGGACTCCGCCGCCGGCACGCTGGACCACGCGGCCGACTACTGGATCTCCCTGAAGGACGTCCTCCAGGGCCAGGAGGACTACGTCGTCATCAACATCGGCAACGAGCCCTGGGGCAACACCGACCCGGCCGGCTGGACCGCCCCCACCACCGCCGCGATCAAGAAGCTGCGCGCCGCCGGGTTCGCGCACACGATCATGGTGGACGCGCCCAACTGGGGCCAGGACTGGCAGAACGTCATGCGGGACAACGCCCAGGCGGTGTACGACGCCGACACCACCGGGAACCTGCTCTTCTCGATCCACATGTACAGCGTCTACAACACCGCCCAGAAGGTCACCGACTACCTGAACACCTTCGTGGACGCCGGACTGCCCCTGGTCATCGGTGAGTTCGGCGGCCCCGCCGACCAGTACGGCGACCCGGACGAGGACACGATGATGTCCGAGGCGCAGCGGCTCGGGCTCGGCTGGATCGCCTGGTCGTGGAGCGGCAACACCGACCCGATCCTCGACCTGACCATCGGCTTCGACCCGGCGCGGCTCAGCTCCTGGGGCGAGCGCATCTTCCACGGCGCGAACGGCATCGCGGAGACCTCCCACGAGGCCACGGTCTACGGCGGCGCCACCGAGGAGGACACCGAGGCGCCGACCACCCCGGGCACCCCGGCCGCCTCCGCCGTGACCGACACCTCCGCCACGCTGACCTGGGCCGCGTCCTCCGACAACGTTGCCGTCGCGGGCTACGACGTCGTGCGCGTCAGCGGCGGTACGGAGACCAGGGTCGCCTCGTCGGCCACGCCGGGCGTCACCGTGACGGGGCTCGCCGCCGACACCGCGTACTCCTTCGCGGTCTACGCGCGGGACGCGGCCGGCAACCGTTCGGCGCGGTCGGCCGCCGTGAGCGTGACCACGGACGAGGGCTCCACCACCCCGGCCGGCAGCTGCTCGGTCGGTTACAAGGTGGTCGGCCAGTGGCCGGGCGGCTTCCAGGGCGAGATCACCATCCGCAACACGGGCACCGCCGCGATCGAGGGCTGGAAGCTCGGGTTCGGCTTCGCCAACGGGCAGACCATCACCAACATGTGGGGCGGTACGCCCACGCAGTCCGGCGGTTCGGTGAGCGTCGCGCCGGCCTCGTACACCTCCACGATCGCCCCGAACTCCTCGGTGACCGTGGGCTTCACGGGCAGCCAGAGCGGCACGAACGCCGTCCCGGCCGCCTTCACCCTCAGCGGCGCGGCCTGCGCCACCGCGTGATCCGGCGCCGGCCGGCCGGGGCCCGCGCCCCGGCCGGCCGGTCCCGGCGGCTCAGCCGGTGACCCCGGCACGCCGGTACGTCAGATACGCCGCTCCGCTCCCCAGGACCGTGTGGTCCGTGAGCGTCCAGGCGGCCGGTTCGAACGCCGCCCGCCGGCCGAACAGCGGGACGCCCGCGCCGATGGTCGTCGGGCTGAGCTTCAGGATCAGCGTGTCGATCTCCGCGTAGAGCGAGGCGGCCAGCTCGCCGCCGCCGACGAGCCAGATGTCCTTGCCCTCCTCCTGCTTCAACTCCCGTACGCGCGCGACCGGATCGCCCGCGACGAGCTCCACGGCCGGGTCGGGGCTCTCGCCCAGGGTGCGGGAGAACACCAGGTGCCGCAGATGCGGGTAGGCGTCCGTGAGACCGGCGTCGAGGCCGATCTCGTACGAGCGCCTGCCCTCCACCGCCGTGTCGAAGCGGGTGCCCTCCGCCGTCACCCCGAGCGCGGCCCGCGCCGGGCCGGGCAGGGTCTCCGGGTACTCCGCGATCAGGTGCTTGAGGTAGTCCTCGGGTATGGGCCAGAAGCCGTCCGGACCGCTGGGGTCGGAGCCGTCCGGGCCGGCGATGAAGCCGTCGAGGGTGGCGGCGATGAAGTACACCAGCTTGCGCACGTGGAGCCTTTCGTCCGGGGGCGGCCCTCCGGTGCGCGGGGGCCGCGGCCGTTCATGATCGAACGTGCGCCCGTGGCAGGCAACGGGAATGACGGCTTCCGGACCCGGCTCAGGAGCCGTCCAGCGCCGGGGCGATGACCGCGAACGCCCGGTCCGTGAGGTCCGCCGGGCTCTCCGTGGACCCGTCGGCGCTCCAGCGGTCCAGGACGGCGTCGAAGGCGTTCAGCGCCATGCCCGCCGCCAGCCTCGGGTAGAGGTCCGCCTCGGCGTCCCGCCCGAGCCGCTCGGCCAGCTCCCGGGCGAGGTCGTCGCGCCACCGCGCCTGGCGTTCCAGGAAACGGGCCAGCAGCGCGGGCGTGCGCAGGATCAGCCGTACGACGCGCAGCGCGCGGTCCCCGTGGTCCGCGCACTCGCCGAGCGGCACCCAGACCGCGTGGCGCAGGGCGACGGACGGCGGCTCGGCGGCGGGGCGGGCGGCCAGCTCGGCGCGGATGCCGGTGCCCATGTCCGCGAGGAACTGCACGACCACGTCCTCCTTGGACGCGAAGTAGCGGAAGAACGTCCGCTTGGAGACGCCCGCCGCCGCCGCGATCTCGTCGACCGTGACCGCGTCGAAGCCCTTCAGGGCCAGCAACTGCAGTGCGGACTCGGTCAGTTCGTCGGAGACCAGCCGGCGCTTGCGTTCGGCCAGGGTGGTTCGGGGAGTGCTCACGCACCTCACGGTACTCCATGCCTCGCATGACACCAGATGCCGTATTGACACTCGGTGTCACAGGAGGCAGTGTATGCCGCATGACACAGCAGGAACGCTGGACCGCCGAGCAGATCCCGGACCAGACCGGGCGCGTCTTCGTCGTCACCGGGGCCAACAGCGGCCTGGGCCTGGCCACGGCCCGGGCCCTCGCCCGCCGGGGCGGGCACGTGGTCCTCGCCGTGCGCGACGAGGCGAAGGGGCGCCGCGCGGCGGCGGAGCTGACGGCCGCACAGCCGGACGCCCGGCTGGAGGTGCGCGGGATCGACCTGGCCGACCTCGACTCCGTACGCGCGTTCGCGGAGAAGCTGCACGCGGACCACGCGCGCCTCGACGTGCTCGTCAACAACGCCGGGGTCATGGCGCCGCCCCGGACGCTCTCCCCGCAGGGCCACGAGGTGCAGTTCGCGGCGAACCACCTCGGACACTTCGCGCTCACCGGGCGGCTGCTCGGCCTCCTGGCGGCGGGCACCGATCCACGCGTCGTCACCGTCAGCTCGCCCAACCACCGCAAGGCGCGCCTGTACTTCGACGACCTGACGGGCGAGCGGCGGTACTCGCCGATGGGCTACTACAACCAGTCCAAGCTGGCCAACGCCGTCTTCGGCCACGAACTCCACCGCCGCCTCACCGCGTCCGGCAGCCCGGTCCGCAGCCTGCTCGCCCACCCCGGCTACGCCGCGACCAGCCTCCAGACCGGCGGGCCGGTCGCCCTGGTCTCCCTGCTGTTCGGCCGCGTACTCAAGCCGCTCGCCCAGACGCCCGGCCGGGGGGCGCTGCCGCAGCTGTACGCGGCGACCGAACCGGACGTGGCGGGAGGCGAGTTCATCGGCCCGGACGGACGGGGCGAGCTGCGCGGCGCACCCACCCGGGTGGAGCTGTCCGCCGGGGCGGCCGACGCCGCCACAGGCCGGCGGCTGTGGGAGGTGTCGGAGGAGGCCACGGGCGTGCGGTTCGCGTTCCCCCCGTCAGGCTGAACCAACGCGCTCCCACCGCTCCGCAGGGACCCGGGATTTGGATAAGGTGCCGTGTCTACAGCAGCGCTCTCCGGGGGAGTTACGAGTACATGAGCGGTCAGCAGCCACGCAGAGGCGGCGCCTCGCAGGTCTTCCAGCCCCTTGCGGCTGACGACCCCACCACCATCGCCGGCTACCGGCTGGCCGCCAAGCTCGGCGCGGGCGGCATGGGCAAGGTGTACCTGTCGTACACGCCCGGCGGCCGGCCCGTCGCGATCAAGGTGATCCGGCCGGAGTTCGGCGAGGACGCGGAGTTCCGGCGGCGGTTCGCGCAGGAGGTGCAGTCCGCGCAGCGCGTGCAGGGGCTGTTCACCGCGCCCGTGATCGACGCCGACACCCAGGGCGCCCAGCCGTGGCTCGCCACCGCCTACGTGCCGGGCCCCTCGCTCGCCGACGCGGTCGTGGAGCACGGCGCGCTGCCCGTCGAGGCGGTGCTGCTGCTGATCGCGGGCATGGCCGAGGCGCTGCACGTCATCCACGGGGCGGGCATCGTCCACCGCGACCTCAAGCCGTCGAACGTGCTGCTCGCGGCCGACGGGCCGCGCGTCATCGACTTCGGCATCGCGTACGCGGCCGACGCGACGTCGCTCACGGGGAGCGGGGTCACGATCGGCACCCCGTCGTTCATGGCGCCCGAGCAGGCCGCCGGGCGCAAGGTGACCGCCGCGACGGACATCTTCGCGCTCGGCCAGGTCGCGGTGTTCGCGTCGACCGGGACGCCCGCGTTCGGCGAGGGGACCTCGCACGGGGTGCTCTACCGGATCGTGCACGAGGAGCCGGACCTCACGGGCGTGCCGGAGCGGCTGATGGAGCTCGTGGGGCGCTGCCTGGCGAAGAACCCGGAGGACCGGCCGTCGGTCGCCGAGGTGATCCAGCTCTGCCAGACGGCGAACGCGGAGACGGTGCTCCGGCGACCGGAGGACTGGCTGCCCAAGCCGGTCGCGGCCGACATCACCGTACGGGCCGCCGCGCCGGCGCCCGTGCAGACGCCGCCGCCGCCGTCGGCCGCCCCGGCCACGCCGCCGGT
>NZ_JAAGNI010000487.1 GCF_010550605.1 Streptomyces sp. SID9727 | reverse complement strand
CCCGGGCCATCCGTGCCGGGGCCGGCCGTGCCGGAACCATCCGTGCCGGGGCCGGCCCAGGAGGCCGCCCCGGGAGCGGCACCGGGCTCCGGAGCCCGGCCCGCCTCGGCGGCGCCCGCCACCGGACGCTTCCGGAACCAGCCCCTCAACTCCACGCCCTCACCCGCTCTCGTTCACGCGGGTGTTGATCCGCGCTATCTCCCTCACCCATTCCTGCCGCTCACCATGGGTGAGGTCGAGGATCTCCTCGCGCTGCCAGTGGAAGTGGTAGGCGATGTACGCGATCTCCTCCCGAAGCCGGGAAGGCGCGTACGTCACGATTCCCCCAGGCGCTCACCCGACAGGTCCACCTCGAACGAGCCCTGGCACAGCGGGCAGGTGACCGCCGCGTGGGTGTGGCCCTCGCTGTTGATGCGGCGGTAGAAGTCCTGGAGGAACGCCACGTCGGTCGCGTACATCCGCTCGACCACCCCCGCGTGCACGTCGGTGATCGTGCCGAGGCGGGTGATGACCTGGCTCAGGAGCACCACGCTCAGGTACGCGGGGTTCTCCTTGACCCGGAGGTCGATCTGCGGACGCAGCTCGTCGCGGGCGGTGGCGAGCCGCATGGTCCCGGTCCGGTGGGTCCGGCCCTCGTCGTCCACGTAACCGCGCGGGAGCTCGAAGTCGAACTCGTCGGGCCGACGGGCGGCCGGGGGCGGTGCGGGGGCGGGGGCCGGGGCCTCGGGCGGCGCCGGCGCGGCGGCGGCGAGGCTGTCCAGGACCTCCTCGAGACCGCCGCCGGAAACGGTCCTGCGCCTCATTCGACCACGATCTCCTCGAAGGTGATGGTGACCGTCTCGGTCGCCGCGCTGGACTCGCCGGCCTTCAGCGAGGGGCCCTCCCAGCGGCTGGCCCAGCCCTGCATCAGCTGGATCCGGCGGACGGTGTCGCCCTTGGAGTCCTTGATCTCGATGGTGAGGTTCTGCCGCGCGGTGTCGACGGCGCCGTTGTTCAGCGTCTCCTTGATCCACTTGGTGAACTCGCTGCTCTTGTCGAGTCCCCGGGTGATCGTCACCTCGCCGGCCTGTCGCGCGCCGGGCTGCTTGCGGATGATCTGCTTGCCGGTGGAGGTCACCTGCCGGACCTCCACCACCTCCTCCTCGACGGTCAGGCCGCTGATCTCCTGGATGGACTCCACGAGATAGCCGCCGAGCTGCACGCCGAAGACGTGGGTGGAAAGAGCGTCGCCCTCTGCCATGACTGTGTGTCACCTGTTCCGTTCGTTGTCGCCTGCTGAGTTACCGCGGGAGAGGGACGGCTGTCACTCGTCCACGAGACTCGTGCTGTCCGAGAACTGCGAGAGCCGGAAGACGACGAACTCCGCCGGCTTCACCGGCGCGACGCCGATCTCGCAGACGACCTGGCCGAGGTCGATGGACTCCTGCGGGTTGTTGTCCCGGTCGCACTTGACGTAGAACGCCTCCTCCGCCGTACGGCCGAAGAGCGCGCCCCGGCGCCACTCCTCGGAGAGGAACGCGGTGACGTTGCGCCGGATGCTCGACCAGAGGCGGTCGTCGTTCGGCTCGAAGACGACCCACTGGGTGCCCAGGAGGATCGACTCCTCCAGGTAGTTGAAGAGCCGGCGGACGTTGAGGTAGCGCCAGGCCGGGTCGGAGGAGAGGGTGCGGGCGCCCCAGATGCGGATGCCCCGGCCGGGGAACGCGCGCACGCAGTTGACGCCGATCGGGTTGAGCAGGTCCTGCTCGCCGCGGCTCAGGCGGAGTTCGAGGTCGAGCGCGCCCCGGATGACCTCGTTGGCGGGAGCCTTGTGCACACCGCGTTCGCCGTCGCTGCGGGCCCAGACGCCGGCGACGTGGCCGCTCGGCGGCATGAGGGTCTGCCGGCCGGTGGCCGGGTCGAGGACCTTGAGCCACGGGTAGTACACGGTCGCGTAGCGCGAGTCGTAGCCGGCGTCGTCGTTGCGCCAGGTGCGGACGCGCTGGGCGTTCATGCCGGGCGGGGTGTCCAGGACGGCGACCCGGTCGCCCATCTGCTCGCAGTGCGCGATGAGGGCGAGCTGCACGGCCCGGACGCCCTCGTCGTCGATGTCGCCGCGCTGGTGGGCGCTCATCAGGTCGGGGACGGCGACCATGGTGATCTCGTCGATCGCCTCAAGGGCCGCGATGCCGGTACGGGCCGACGCGTCGCCCACGTACTCGGTGGGGCCGGTCCGGCCGGTGGTGCTCGCGTCCGGGGCGGCGGGCGCGAGGGTGAGGCTCTGCTTCTCGGGGCGGGTCTGCGCCGCGCCGGGCTGCTCGGTGACCTCGATGAGCTTGGACTGGCGGGCCTGGGTGACGAGGTAGCCCTTGACGTTCTTGCGTACGGAGGTGTCGAACGTCTCCACCACCTTGCCGCCCTGACGGACCAGCAGGCGGAAGCGGTCCTCCGGCGGGTTCTCGCCCTCGGCGTCGGCGACCTCGATGGAGATCCCGTCACCGGCGCCCGGCCGGGCGGACACGAGGAAGCCGCCGATGGCCACGGAGGGGGCCGTCGCGGGCGCGGTGTCCTGCGGCGCGTCCTCGGCGGGCCCGCCGATCCGGACGATGTACGCGGCGCCGCCGCCGTTGCTGAAGAACCCGTGGACGGCGAGCGTCAGATACGTGTCCGGGGTGAAGGTGCCGAACGTCGAAACGTACTGGTCCCAGCTGGTCACCAGCGTCGGCCGGTGGAAGGGGCCGGTCTCCGCGAAGCCGACGAAGGCGGCGACCGCGGTGCCGACACCCTCGATGGGCCGTGCTCCGGACTGCACCTCCTCCACGTATACACCTGGGGTGAGGTACGACGGCATGCTCGCTCCTTCGGCTGGTCAGTCGTTCGCCCGCCCAGTCTTGCCAGGGCGTGCGCGGGGGCAGTAGGTCTCAAAGTCCTGGCCGGGGGGCAGGGTGGCTGCCTTTCCGGGGCGGCGCGTCCGCACACCGGGCGCGAGGGATTAGTTTCAGCCAGAAAGGATCGAGCCGGTCGACGAGATCGGCTGGATTCCTCCGGTCGCTCCGGGGAACCGAATGAGTCGCGATCCGCTCCACCGAGCACACCGCCCAGTGGTCCAGTCCATTCACCGCACACGGAAATGCCCGGGAATCACCCGGGAAGCGCCGGAATTGACCCGCCGGCCGCACTCCGCGCATTTGCGCGTCCAGCCGTTCCGGGTGTGTCCGGGTGTGTGAAGGGACACACCCGGATGAACACCTGATGGCGCATCCCCGCAGGTGAGAAACCCGTCTGTTCACGTAGCCGGAACAGAAGGCCAGGAATCCGGCGCTATCGTTCCTCTCGCGAAACATCGCTCAGCACGCCGCTGACATTGAGTACTTGGTGACACCCGGAAGCCTGCTTACCGGTGGCCGGAGTCCCAGGCTTTGCGCAGGTCACGGAAACGGTGACCGCCGCCTTCTCCGGTATCTGAATGGGGGTGACCCAGTGATAGTCCTGGTTCCTGAACGTCTCCAGGGCAATGGTGGTGATCTTCCGCTGCCCGAAGGAGATGGTCAACAGCCCTTCGTCGCCCTGGAAATTGGCCACGACGATGTCCGTGACACCGAAAGTCCTGCCTTCCGGGACCACATAGGTGCCGGTCTTCCGGCCCCCGGCGCCCGTCTGCACGTCGATGGTCTCGGAGCTCTGCTGGCCGCCCCCGCCACCGGAACCGCCCGAGCCGCCGGCTCCTCCGGTCGAGCCGGAGCCGCCCGTCGCGCCACCGGACCCGTCGGCACCTCCCGAGCCCTGCCCCTTGCCCTGGGGCTCCTGCTGTCCGCCGCCGGAGGCCGAACCGCCCTGGCGGGGCTCCCGGTTCTCCTCCTGAGCGGCCTTGGCACCGGCCTCCTTGGCGGTGCTGCGCACGGCCGGGCGCACCAGCGCGAACCAGGCGAGCAGCAGCGCGATCACCGCGGCGAGCAGAATCAGCAACCACTTCGGGAACAGCGGGAGTTGGGCGAACTCGCCCGGGAGCGGCTCCGGCCGCCCCTCGCGGGGGCCCTCGGCGCCGGCGTCCTCCGGCTCCCCGGCCACGACCTCGAACGGCCAGGCGGCCGGTGCGCCGAACCAGATCAGCTTCCGGGCCCGGACCCTGAGGGCCGCCTCGGCGGACTCGCCCGGCTCCAGCTTCCGGCGCTCCGGCGTGAACGCGAGGCGCAGTTCCTCGCCGGGCTGCCGGGCCCCCAGGGACACCTCCGTGGGAGCGTTCCCACGGTTCTGTACAACGGTACGGAAGCGGGCCCCCAGCCAGCCCCGGCGGCGCCCGGGCTCCATGCGTGCGCGCAGCTCGTGGAACGGCTCGACCACCACCGTCAACTCGGGGACGGCCACCGACTCGGGGTGCTCGGCGGGCAGGACCCGTATGCCCAGGGGCTTTTCACCGGCCGGGACCTCGTGGGACCGGGGCGGCGCGAACCGCACCGTGACGGTCTCGGAGGTGCCGGGGTAGAGGGAGACCCGGGCCGGCTCCACCGTGGTCCACGCCGCACAGTCGCCGACCACGTCGAGGGTGTACGCCTCGACGATGTCCCCGTCGTTGCGCACGGTCAGCGTGGTCGTCGCTTCGGCGCCGGGCGACACCGTCACCGTGGGCATTGCGAGTTCGGCAGATGTGGTCACCCTGCGACGCTAGGCCGCACCGCGCTCCCGGCAGCAGGGGCGCGAGGGCAATGTGCGGGCAGGGGCGGTGCCCCGGGGGCACATCCGCGCCGTGCGCCGGCACCGCATCCCCGCGCCAGGTCGCCCTGTGCTCCCCGGACGAACCCGTACCCGACCTCACACACCGGAAACCGGCGGAAGCGGCCCAGGAGAACGAGAACATGACCACGATCACGACAGACATGACGACGACGGGGGCGGCGGTCCCGCGCGGCCTCGCCCCGCCCGAGCAGCCCGCCCCCGGCATACCCGCCCCGGCGTCCGGCCGGGTCTCGGTGGCGGTGTACGCGGAGGACCTGATCCTCCGGACCGGGGTGGTGCAACAGCTGCGCCGGCGCCCGGAGATCGAGCTGGTCCCGGACGAGGAGGCGGACCGGGCGCAGGTGTCCCTGGTGGTGGTGGACGTGGTGAACGAGCCCGCCGTCCAGCTCCTGCACCGCCTCCAGCGCAACACCGCGACCCGGACCGGCCTGGTCGTCGGGTACTTCGAGGCGGGTGCCCTCCAGACCCTGATCGAGTACGGGGTGGCCGCCGTGCTGCGGCGCGGCGAGGCCGACCAGGACCGGCTGGTCCACCTGGTGACGGCCATCGCGAAGGGCGAGGGGGTCCTTCCCGGGGACCTCCTCGGCAAGCTCATCGACCACGTCAGCAGCCTGCACCGCTCGGTCCTCGATCCGAGGGGCCTCTCGCTGTCCACGCTCACGACGCGGGAGGCGGAGATGATCCGGCTGGTGTCGGAGGGCTACGGCACGGCGGAGATCGCGCAGAAGACCTCGTACTCCGAACGCACCGTCAAGAACGTGCTGCACGAGGTCGCGACCCGGCTCAACCTGCGCAACCGGGCGCACGCGGTGGGATACGCGATGCGGCACGGGCTCATCTGACACGCACCCCGGTCCAGGGCACCCGTGCCGGACGCCGGGGCACCGGGAGGGCAGCCGCCGTTGCCCCCTCGGTGTCTCCGCCCGCCCTGCGGCGGCCGGGCCGAACTCCGCGCGCTCCGGCGCACCTTGACGAGGGACGGGTCCGGAACGGGCCGCCGGGGCCGCGGCAGCCGCAAAGGGCACCCGCTCTTCCCCCGCCCCGGGTACTCCCGGCCCTGTTCCACCGGGCCCATGGACGGGATGCTCGTCGTGGAGAACCATCGATTCAGACTGCGAGGTGGACTGTGGGCGGTCCGAGGGGTACCCGGCTGCACCGGCTCGGCGCGGCGGTGGTGCTGCTGACGCCGTTGCTGGTGGCGGGCTCCGTAGCGGCCCCGCAGGGCGTCCAGCCGGCCGCCGCCGCGTCGAAGGCGGTGACCGACACCGGGCGGATCGCCTTCGCCGGCACGGGGCACCGCAGCCTCGGCACGGTCACGTCGGAGACCGCCACCGAGGACCTGTTCGAGAGCGACGACCCGGCCCACTACGACCAGGACGCCTACGGGCGCGGCGACGCGCTCGTCTTCACCAGCCTCCGGGACGAGGTGCGCCCCCAGGTCTACCTGCGCCGCGCGGACGGCGGCGTACTGCGGCTCACCACCGGCATGGACGCCGCGCATCCCGAACTCTCCCGCGACGGGAAGACCGTGGTCTTCGACTCGCCCGGGAAGGGCGGCCGCCGGGACCTGTGGTCGGTGGCCGTCGACAAGCCCGGGAAGGCGCGGCAGCTGACGGACACCACGGACGAGGAGACGTCCCCGACGCTCTCCCCGGACGGCACCCGCATCGCGTACGCGAGCGACGGCGGCCCGGAGCGGGGCACGCAGATCTACGCGCGCGGCCTGAACGGCGGCGAGGTGACGTGCCTGAGCGACAGCGCGGAGGGCGACGCGGACGAGCCCGAGTGGAACCCGGTCGCCGACACCGCCCACGGCTCCCGCATCGCCTACACGCTGCACGTCACGCCCACCTCGGCCACGGACACCGGCCACCGGCTGCGGGTGACCGACGACGGGTCCGGGAACCCCCGGCCCGTGCTCACCGGTCTCGGCAAGGACTGGGGCTCCCGGTCACCGGCCTGGCTGCCCGACGGCGAGGGCCTGCTCTTCCTCAGCCCCAACACGGACTGCGGCTGCTCCGTCTACGACCACGTCTACCGGATCGGGTCCCTCGACGACCCGGCCCCGCACATGGTGCTCACCGAGGACCGCGAGGTGGAGACGCCGGCGGTGCTCGGCTCCCCGGACTCCTGGTCGACGGTCGTCACCCGCAGGACCACCAAGGACGCGGCTCTCGTCACGCTCCAGGACATGCGGCAGGACGGCTCCGACCCCCGCGACCTCCGGTTCGACGTCCTGCGCGAGGACCCCAGGGCCCTGACCAACACCAGCGACGACCCGGCCGCCGACCCGCTGTTCCACCCGGCCGCCGGGTACGACCCCTGGACCGAGCGGCAGACGTACACCCCCGACGGGCGCCACATCGCCGTGACCCGCTTCGAGCAGCTCGACGGGCAGCGGGTCCAGCGGATCTGGCTCGTCGACACGGACGGGAAGCACCCGTCGCCCATGAAGCTGGACGGGCGCGGCCCCCGGGACCGCGACACCGACCCCTCGTTCTCGCCGGACGGCACCCGGCTCGCCTTCACCCGGTCCACGCCCGGCGCGAACGACGCCTGGACCAGCCGGGTACTCGTCGCGGACGTGGCCTCCGGGCGCATCACCGGCGAGGTCGTGCCGCCCGCCGGCGAGGTCACCGGCGCCGACGCGCAGCCCGCCTGGTCGTCGGACGGCACCGTCCTGGCGTTCACCCGCCCGGAGGTCGTCCGGGGCCTCGGCGGCATCAAGCACGTCTGGACCGCCCCGGTGAAGGCACTGAAGCAGCAGCGGGACCTCAGCCGCATCGGCGGCTGCCCCGGCGAGTGCAAGGTCATCGACGACAGCCCCGCGTTCTCGCCGGACGGGAAGTCCGTCGCCTTCAACCGCAAGGACCGCGCGGACCAGATCAACCAGCGCGCCAGCGTCGTCGTCGTCTCACCGGACGGGGAGGACTGCCGGGTCGTGGTTCCGTCCGGCCGCTCCGGCGACCCCGCCGCGTGCGCGGCGAAGATCCCGGACGTCGAGACGACCGGCCCGTACCAGCCGCGTGACGTGGCGTGGTCGCCGGACGCCTCCCGGCTGGTGCTCAGCCACCGCCGCGGCCGGGCGCCCAACTCCCCCGAGCAGCTGTCGGAACTCGATCTCGCCACCGGCGCGCTGACCCCGCTCACCGCGAAGCTGCCCGGCCGCCAGAAGGAGCCCGCGTTCCAGCAGAAGGTGGACCTGGCCGTCACCGCGCCGCCCACCTCGCCCACCGTGGAGACCGGCTCCTCGGTGTCCGTCACGGTCACGGTCACCAACAACGGCCCGGCTCCCTCCCCCGGCACCACCCTGGTCGCCGACCTCCCGCCGGGCGTCCGCCTGGAGGGCATGTCCACCCCCACGGGCGCGTGCGACGAGGACGGGGCGCCGAGCTGCGCCCTCGGCCTGCTCGCGCCGGGCGCCGAGGTGCCGGTCACCGTGCGGCTCGTCGGCGTGACGAACGGGCCCTGGCAGCTGGGGTGGTCGGTCAACGGCGCGGTCGTGGACCCGAACCCGTCGGACAACGCCACCGGCACCGTCGTACGGTTCCGCACCACGCCCGCCATGCCCAGCCCGCCGCCCTCCGGACCGGCCACACCGCCCAAGCTGCCGCCCCCGGCCGCGCAGCCGCCCGCGCAGCCGCTGCCGC
>NZ_JAAGNI010000470.1 GCF_010550605.1 Streptomyces sp. SID9727 | reverse complement strand
GCGTTCGCGGTCACCTCGGCGGGCGACGACGACCGGGCGCGCGGCGGGCAGGTGGCATCGGCGCCCTCGCCCGCCGCGACGGCCCCGGCCGCCCGGGAGGACGCGCTGCGGCCCGAGGACGGACCGCTGTGGACCGGCGGCGTGGTCGACCCGCACTCCAACGCGTACTGGGCGCAGAGCAACGTCACGCTGCGGACGACCGAGCCGCTGTCCGCGCTCACCGTGGAGCTGCGGGTCGCCCTGACGGGCG
>NZ_JAAGNI010000433.1 GCF_010550605.1 Streptomyces sp. SID9727 | reverse complement strand
CTCCTCGGCGAACGCGGGCGGTTCGCCGCACACCATCTGGACCAGTTCGGCCGCGTTGTCCTCGGGGTAGGGCGCGTGCCCCTGAACGGTGCGGAAGAGCAGCGCGCCGAGGGCCCACAGGTCGGTGGCGGGCCCGATGGGCGGCGCCAGCTGCCAGTTGCCGTGCACGGGCCCCGCCTGCTCGGGCGCCCACCGCTCGGTGACCGCCCCGACCACGGCGATCCGCGCCTGCCGCGCCCG
>NZ_JAAGNI010000417.1 GCF_010550605.1 Streptomyces sp. SID9727 | reverse complement strand
CCCTTCCTCAAGTTGAGATCGTATTACTTCAAGATGCTAACCTTGATTGCACTGACTTGATCGATGATGATGATGATTGGGATGTAGAATATCAAGAGTACGTATTTAAAAAAGCTGCTTAGACTATTAGGGAAACAATATGAATATACAAGCTAAAACTGCACAAGAGGTTCTCAAACAGTACTTTGATTACAAAGAGTAC
>NZ_JAAGNI010000401.1 GCF_010550605.1 Streptomyces sp. SID9727 | reverse complement strand
CGCCGCCGCCGCGCCCACGGCCTCCGCGAGCCGGTCCGCGAACTCCTCCCGGGCCCGCTCCCCCAGACCGGGCCGCCCCTCGGCGACGTACACCGGGCGGAGCCTGGCCGCCGCGGCGTCCACGTCGGCGGACAGGCGCCGCGTCGCCGCCGTGCGCTCCTGGACGAACCGGCCGAGCAGCTCGCGCAGTTCGCCGACGCCCTCGCCGGTGAGGGCGGACACGGGCAGGACGGTCGCCCCGGGATCGCCGTGCTCGCCGAGTGCCATGCCGTCCTCGTCCAGCAGCCGGCGCAGGTCGTCCAGGACCTGGTCGGCGGCCTCGCCCGGCAGCCGGTCGATCTGGTTGAGCACGACGAAGGTGACTTCGGCGTGGCCGGCGAGGGGCCGCAGGTAGCGCTCGTGCAGGGCGGCGTCCGCGTACTTCTCCGGGTCCACCACCCAGATCACCGCGTCGACCAGGGCGAGCACCCGGTCCACCTGGTCGCGGTGGCCCTTCGCCGCCGAGTCGTGGTCGGGCAGGTCGACCAGGACCAGGCCCTGGAGCGCCTCGTCGGCCGCCGCGCCCGACGCCGGCCTGCGCCGGAGCCGGCCGGGTACGGCGAGGCGGTCCAGCAGCCCGGCGGCCCCGTCGGTCCAGGAGCAGGCGAGCGGGGAGGACGTGGTGGGGCGGCGCAGGCCGGTCTCGGAGAGCTGGGCGCCGGCCAGGGCGTTGAAGAGGGCCGACTTCCCGCTGCCGCTCGCCCCGGCGATGGCGACGACGGTGTGCCGGGAGGAGAGCCGCTGGCGGGCCGCCGCCTCGTCCAGCACCCGGCCCGCCTCGGCGAGCGCGGCCCGGTCCAGGCGGGCCCTGGACAGGCCGACGAGCTCGCGCAGGGCGTCCAGGCGGGGCCGGAGCGGGCTGCCGGAGTCCACGTACGCCTCGACCTGCGGCCGTCCGTCGTCCTCGTCCTCTTCCTCGGGAGCCTCGTCCGGGGTCTGCTCCGCCCGCTTCCGGGCGGCCTGCGCGCGCCGGGCGATCAGCCCGTCGTCCCAGCCGCTGCCGGAGCGGGAGGTGTCGGACCGGGAGGTGCCGGAGTGCGACGCGTCGGAGGGCGACGCGTCGGAGGGCGACGCGTCGGACAGCTGCTCCCCGGCCCCGCCCTGCCCCGGATTCTCGTCAGTGACGGCAGTCATCGCTGCCACCTCTCCTTCTGCAGTAGGGACAGCGCGGCGATCAGTTCGGCCTGCGGTTCGGGGGCCACGTCGAGGGCGTCCAGGGGCGCGAGCCGCCGGTCGCGTTCACCGTTCAGCACGTGGTCGAGGCAGTTGGTGAGCAGCGCGCCGCCCTTGTCGCGCAGGCGCAGCGCACCCTGCGCCCCGATGCGTTCGGCGAGCTGCTCGCCGGCGGTGCGGGCGCGGCGTCCGCCGAGCAGGGCGGCGGCCAGCAGGGTGGCGACGGTCTCGGGGTCCGGGGCGGTGTTGCGCTCCATCAGGCGCAGCTCCTCCTCGGCCAGTTCCTCCAGGATCCGGCGCCACCTGCGTACGGTCATGGCGATCCGGCCCCGGATGTCCTCGGCCGGTCCCCAGCCGCCTTCCTCGCGCCCCGCCGCCTCGAAGGCGAAGCCCGCCGCGGCGGGCTCCTTGCGCCAGACGGCGCGGATCTGCTCGTCGGCGGCGGCGACCCCGCACTCCAGGAGCGCGGCCAGACTCTCGACGAGCGCGTCGAGCACTTCCTCGGAGGTGCTGTACGTGGGGTAGCCGCGCCACCGGGTCCGGGCGTCGCCGGCGAGCGCGCCGCCGTTCTTCAGCCTGCGCCGGAGCCGGGCGCCCTCCTTCCCGTACGCCTCCTCGACCACGCCCGTCAGCCGTACGGCGGCGGCGTACTGCGCGGCGACGGCGCCGGCGAGCGCGGGCATGCGGACGTCCAGGGAGTCGATGACCCCGGCGGCGGTCCGGCCGACGGCCTGTTGGCGGGCGGCCGGGTCCTGGGCGCGGTGCGCGAGCCAGGCGCGCAGCGGGGCGACCGCGGTGGTGGGCAGGAGTCCGCTGCCGCCGCCCGCCGACTCGGGCAGCTCGGGGATGGTGAACCGGGGCACCTCGCCGAGCCCGGCCTTGGCCAGCAGGGCCCCGTACTGGCGGGAGACCTCGGCGATCACCTGGTGCGGGACGCGGTCGAGCACGGTGACGAGCGAGGCGTTGTACTCCTTGGCGGTACGGAGCAGATGCCAGGGCACGGCGTCGGCGTACCGGGAGGCCGTCGTGACCATGACCCAGATGTCGGCGGCGCAGATGAGTTCGGCGGCCAGGACCCGGTTGCGGACGACGAGGGAGTCGATGTCGGGGGCGTCCAGCAGGGCGAGCCCGCGCGGCAGCCCGGCCGCGGTCTCGACGCGCAGCGCGGTGCCCTCCTCGGCGGCGTGGCCGTCGGGTCCTTCGAGGTCGTCGCACTGGCCGGGCTCGGCGTGCTCCTCGGGCGGCAGCCAGACCCGGGTGAGCTGCGGCAGCACCCGTACGCCCGCGAACCAGTGCTGGTCGTCCGGGTGGCAGACGAGGACGGGCGTGCGGGTGGTGGGCCGCAGCACCCCGGCTTCGCTGACCCGGCGCCCCACCAGCGAATTGACGAGCGTCGACTTGCCGGCGCCGGTCGATCCGCCGATGACGGCGAGCAGGGGCGCCTCGGGGTCCTTGAGCCGGGGCAGCAGGTAGTCGTCGAGCTGGGCGAGCAGCTCGGTCCGGGTCTGCCTGGCGCGAGGGGCCCCTGGGAGCGGGAGTGGCAGACGCACGGCGGCGACACTGTCGCGCAGGGCGGAGAGTGCGTCGATGAGCTGAGGCCGTACGTCCAAGGTCACCACATGCGAAGAATGCCCAATTTTGGCGCCTTTTTGAAGCGTATAACCACCTCTGCGCGCCGGTTCCTCCGTCCGGACAGAGGGGATGAGCGGGGCGCAGGCATAACGAGTGCACAACACCCGTGGCGTGAAGCGTCAAAAGCGGTGCGTGATCCGTACCTACCTGCGATTATCGTTTCGCTTCACCGAACCTCCACATCGTGCCACGCAGGTGAAGCAACGAGGTCGAGCCGATCGGAGCCCTATCCTTGTCCCGGCAAGGTCACGGACCGCCCGGGCCCCGGGGCTCCTGACCACCGCAGCCACCACCCGGCCCCCGTAGCTCAGTGGATAGAGCAGGCGCCTTCTAAGCGCTTGGCCGCAGGTTCGAGTCCTGCCGGGGGCGCCACTGGCATCACGTCAGATCGACCACGTTTTGCCTGGTCAGACTGTGTCTGATGTTCGCGCATCTCCAGCGTACGCCAGCTTGGCGGACGGCGCTGGAGTCCGGCTGGCACCGGCTGAAACCGGGGTTCTACGGGTGGCTGTCCCCCATGCGTCCCCCAGCCCCCAGGGGCCAAATGCATCCATATGGCCTCGCGCGACAACGCCGAAGGGCGGTGCCGGGCCCCCGTGGCTGGGGTCCGGCACCGCCCTTCTCGCTCCGGGCTAATCGGCCTTGCCGACATACCTGACGTCGTGGATCTGCTTCAGGTAGTTGTCCCGCTGGCCGACGATGCACCGCGCATAGATGGCCAGCAGCACGGGCACGCTGTTCCCCGCCCACTCGGCGACCTGGGCCGGGGGTATGCCCTTGTTGAGCCACGCGGTGAGGCAGGTGTGGCGGCAGTCATACACGCGCTTGCCCGCCGGCGACTCGTATTCGTGGGGCTGGAGGACCGCCTCTCGGGCCTTGTCCCAGACCCGCCGAAAGACCGAGCCCGCCAGCCTGCCGCCGAACTCTCCAGGGAAGAGGAGGTCTGTCGGCTTGAGCTTGTACTTGCCGATGACCTCGCGGAGGAAGGCGACGAGATCAGGGTGGATCGGCACGGTCCGGGTGTCCCCCTCCGCCCGCCCCTTCAGGTCACGGTCATCGTGGGGCTCTCCGCTGTCGGTCCACTGACTGCCGACCTCCGGACGGGCGCTGTGGACGATGAACTCACCCCAGCCCTCTTCCGGCAGCGTGGCGTCACTCACGTGAAGTGCGACCGCTTCCTCGGGACGGAGGCCGGCGTAACAGAGCGTCGCGAAGAAGGCTCGGTAGAGCGGACCTCGCCGCAGGGGACGCGTGCCGATCCAGGCCAGGAGGGCGGTAACCTGCTCAGGGTTCAGCAGAGACCGCTTGTCGATGGCCTGGGCGACCTTGGGGGCGCCGCCTCCGCTTCCCTTGCCTTTGGGCAGGGGGTTCTGGCGGAGGATGCTGTGGCGGACCGCGTACTCCATCACCAGGTTCATGATCCGCCGATTGCGGGACACGGAGCTGGCGGCTGCGGGGGTCCCGTCCAGCAGCGTTCCGAGAGCGGATATGACCGAGTCGACGTGGTCCGACTGCTCCCACGCCGACATGGACAGCGTGTTGCGCTGAACCCAGTCGAGAATGACGCGCACGTCGTCGGGCATCGTCTCCTCGGGGTTCGTCCGGCGCTTGGAGTTGAAGGCCCATTCGCGCAGTGCCATCCGCACCTTGACCGGATCGAACTGCCTCGGAGGCGTGCGGAGCAAGGCGATGGTCACAGGGGTCAGAGCCTTGGCGACGTTTTTCCGTGTGTTGGCGGAGAAGCGCGGCCAAGATTTGTCAACGAATTCGACCGCGAAGTCGTACCAGTTGATGTCGGCCGCCTTGCTGGCGTACGAGATCGGCAGGCCGGTCTCGTGGCTGAAGGGCTCACCACGCTTGACCGCGGTCAACAGGTCGGACCGACGGGCATCCGCGAGAGCCTTGGTCGGGTACGTCTTGCTGTGCTTCTTGGTACCGACCTTCCAGATCACCTTGTAGGTGTATCCGTTCGCTCGCGTCCGGCGCTCGATGTTGTAGATCCGTACGTCAAACGTGCCATCAATCAAGATGCGTCCTCACAATCAGTAAGCCAGTTTTCGAAATCGCTACGTCGCACTCGCAGGGAGCCATTGGGAAGTCGAATGCAACGCGGCCCGCGCCCCTTCTGCCGCCAGTCGTAGAAGGTGCTGCGTGCGACCCCCAACTCGTCGCACACTTGCTCTACGGTCAGCTTCGCTCCAGGCCGAACTGCTACTCCCATGACTTCACCCCGTTGCCGCTGCCAGCATTGTGGCGGCAACGGCCTACCACCTCGAGATGAAGATGGGCAGGGGGTATCACAAGTCGGCACATGCGAGTGAGGTCCTTAGCAGACGGGCGCGGAGCGCGATGGAGCGTAAACAGAACGCCAGACCCCGACGGCACAGTGAGGCGTCGCTGACTGGAGCCGATTGGAGTCGCGATTCAGGGCAATAGCGACCGTGCGCCGAACATGAACTCCTTACGTTTTACGGCGCGATCGACTACGCCCGCCCCCGACTCCACCGCCAAGCACAGTCGGGTGCGAACTCCCTCAATGGTCTGCACGATCCCCGGTTTCGGTAACCGGGGATCGTCGGCTACATTCCGCCCCGCAACCGCGAACTACGAGGTAAGCCGGTAGGACCTGGGCGCGGGGTGCGCGTCGTCATCCACCAGGGCGAGGAGCCCGTCCTCGGTGAGTCGACTGAGGTTGCGAGCCACGACGCGTTCGGGGCTGCCGACGGCTCGGGCGACACCTCGGGCTTCGGCGCCGGAGTGCGCCGCGACGTGCGCGAGCACCATCAGGTCTTGGCGATGCCCGCGCTGCACCAAGTCCTCACCGAAAAGGCCGGCGGCGCAGACGCAGAGGCAGAGGCCCGTGGAGACCGCCAGGTAATCATCGTCGTTTTTCCCACCCAGGCATTGAACCCGAGGGCAAAGAGCACGTGCGGGGTGAAGCGGGCAGATCGGATAGCAGGATCAGACAGAACAGACCTCCCAGGATGGGTTTACGCCGTTCGAGGCGGTCTTCGCGACTCTTGCCTCCGGGTGGCTCTCGGAAACTGCTCGCGATCGAGCAGCAGCACCAACTGGCGTAGCTTTTTGCGGGACGTTGTACGTTGACATAGCCCTCGCGCAGCTATCCAGTCTTTTGGCGCTCCTTCCTGTCTGCCGTGGGCGAATCCATCGCAGCGGTATTCCAATGAGCCTTTTCCAACCTCACGCTGACGCGTGGTGAAGGACGAGGACGGCTTGGACGATCGCTGTGATGCGGTTGGTGCTGCAGCGCAGCTTCCGCAGGAGGCGCCAGCCCTTGAGGGTGGCCATGGCCTGCTCGCCGAGGCAGCGGATCTTGGCGTGGGTGGTGTTGTGGCGGCGCTTCCATCTCTTGAGGCGGCGGCCCCGGAACGGGACCCGGACGGGTCCGCCGGCGCCTTGGTACGCCTTGTCCGCCCAGCACCTGAGTCCTGCTTCGGTGAGGGCTTCGATGATCCCGTGATGTCGCGCGGCGGTCAGGTCGTGGGTCGAGCCGGGCAGCGCCGGTGAGGCCCAGAGCAGCCGTCCGAACGGATCGGTGAGGACCTGCACGTTCATGCCGTGGCGCTTGTGCTTCCCGGAGTAGTACGGGGTGTCGGCGGCGATGCGGTCGATCGGCAGGAGGGTGCCGTCGAGGATGACGAACGCCTTCTCCCGGATCGTCCGCATCGCCTCGTCCAGGGACGGGGCAAGGCCGGCCAGGGCCTCGACGACTTCGCGTATGTAGCGGTAGACGGTCGCGATCCCGACGCCGAACCCGGCGGCAAGCTGGGCGTAGGTGTCACCGCATCGCAGGTGGGCCAGGGCGAGCAGGGCCTGTCGCGAGGCGGGAAGGCGTCGCCAACGCGTCCCGATCTCCCGCCGCCTGGCCTCCAGCCGTCCGGTCAGGAACCGCAGGGTGCGGCTGGACAGATCAATCGCCGACGGGTAGACAAGCACATGAAGCTCCTGGCAGACACGGGTGATCTTGGTCGAGAACCCGTCTACCAGGGGCTTCGTCGTTGTGCAGACCCGTCCAACTCGCGGTCATCGTCACCAGCTTGGAAAGAGCTCA